>NZ_JAMYVK010000010.1:0-159364 GCF_040323975.1 Mesorhizobium sp. M0019
AGGTGCTGCCGCCGGTGATGGTCTCGGCCGGGGCTGTGGCGGTCGAGGTGCCGCCGCTGGAGGTGGCTTCGGAAGGGGCGGTGGCAGTCGAGGTGCTGCCGCCGGTGATGGTCTCGGCCGGGGCTGTGGCGGTCGAGGTGCCGCCGCTGGAGGTGGCTTCGGAAGGGGCGGTGGCGGTCGAGGTGCCGCCGCTGGAGGTGGCTTCGGAAGGGGCGGTGGCGGTCGAGGTGCTGCCGCCGGTGGTGGCTTCGGAAGGAGCGGTGACAGTCGCGGTGCTATCGCCGGTGGTGGCCTCGGAAGGGACCGTCGCCGTAGAAATGGGATCGGTGGCCGCAGCTTCGGAAGGAGCAGTCCCGGCGGTGCTGAGATTGTGTTGCCGGAAAACGGCCTGCAGTTCCGGGGAGCTCTCAAGCGCGGTGTCGCCTCGCTGTGAACCCCAGGCGTACGCGTACTCGAAGGCGGGTGACGGAACCAGCTTGGCCCAGTGGTCCATCATGGTTTCCATCTGGGCGGCGGTGGGCACGACATATTTGCCACCCATGTCGGTGTTATAGTCGCCACCGCCAAACGTCTGGTAGCCTGGAATGATCTTGCTCGTCGGGATGCCCGATGCCTGAGCGGCGGCAACGAATTTATCGATCATGTTATAGTCGACCGCGCCATCCGTGCGGACAGGATAGACATCCACGCCGTAGTAATCGATACCGGTATTGGCGGGATTGTACGTGTTCGAAAAATCCGGATTCGCGGACGTCCCCAAGCTCATCATCGTGATGTAGGTCTTGGCGTCCGGCACATTGGCGTGAATCCAGTCGGATTCTGCCTTCAGATTCGCGGCGGAGGCGTAGGTGCCCCATTGGCCGGTGGGATCCGGCTCGTCGACAAGGAAGAATCCGAACAGCTTCGGATTGCCGATGAAAGGCGTGATCTTGTCGATAAAGGACGACGTCGCTCCGTCGGTTTCGTTGAGGTAGACCAAGCCCTTCATACCGTCCGGCAGCGCATTGAGTTGGTCAACAGATGAAACGTCGGCCAGATTGAATCCGGCTTGCGAAATTTCCGTGCCCGATCCACCTGACGTGTAATGCAGAGTTGTCATCCAATATTCCTTTTTCTGTTTCGACCGTGCCTACTTACAGACGGCGTATATTAGCGCCAAATCACATACCGACACCCTCTGACAGAAATATTGAGGTTTGAAGTAGGATTGAGCGTTGGAGGGGCGCTCCCTTCGAACTCGTTTCCGCAACGGTATCGACGACCAGCCAAGGATGGTTCTATTCGGGATAAGACTCGGCTAACTTGATCCGACCGTGTGGAGCTTGGCTCGAATGGCGCGGTCGAGAAGCCGTCCGACGCAGGACGGCCGGGAAATCTGAAAACCAGACCAAAAACAAAACCCGCCTAGCGGCGGGTCGTCAGTGCGAATCTGCACCGTACCCAAATTACTAGCATAGCTGCCGGCACAAAGCAAGAACAAAATGTGACACAATCGACGAAGCTGCCGATCTAGACGGCGCTTCTCCGAAATGCGAATGCGCCTCGCAGCCGGCATTGCCGCAACAGCGGTGCCGTGCAACATCGGCGGCTTGGAAGGAACCCCGGTGCTGTCTCGCCTGATCGCCGGCCTGCTGCTCGCCTGCGGATTGACCCACAGATCATGTATTCGCTTGCGCAGGCGTCGTGGGGCTACCCAGTTGCCTTTTCCGCGAGGCGACGGTTGGACTCAAACATCTTCTGCGGCATCCGCCGAAAGCTCCTGATCATGACGTTCGCGCGGAAGAGGTTGGCCGGATTGGCCGCGAGGCTGGTGCAAGGCGATATATCCCAGACACCAGGGCGCGGACGAGCGGCTTGCGTACCGGCGTCTCGATGAAGCGCCAGACGATAAAAGAGGCAAGGAGGACCCCGGCCAACACGACGAAGAATGCGGCGTTCTTGCCGACATGAGGCGCCAGCGCGTTAAGCGAAATGTAGCCGATATACTGGTGCAAAAGATACAGCGGATAAGTCAACCCTCCGAGCATCATGATAGCCTTGGATGGAGCAATCACGGAGCGGAGCAATATCGCGCCAGCGAAGACTCCGTAGACCACTATATTGGCAGCGAGGAGGGCCGGATACGAAATGGCTGCGCCAAAGTGCTCCTGCATCCAGTTATGAGAGAACATTGCGGTCTGGCAAGACACCAGGAACGCGACGGCAAGAAACAGGAACGCAGCCGGTGAACGGCCCCTTGCAACGATGTCTTCCGCGAGGATGCCGGCGGCAAACAAAGGCGCATAGTTTGTAATGAAGAGAATGCGTATCACCGGGTTCCCAAAGAAGAACTCGTTGGTTGCCGAAATTGCGAGCCAGATGGCCGCGATGGGTATTTTCCAGCGCTGAAAGGCGCCGGCAAAGATCAGCACTGCAACCCAGCCGTAAAACAGGATCTCGAGCATGATCGACCAGTAGACGCCATCCATGGACGGCCTGCCGAAGAGGCGGGCGAACATGGAAAGATTGGCTACATAGGTTGGAACATCGGTCGGAAAACGCTGATCTTTGGCGACGACGAGAACAACAAACGTCGCGGTCATGCAGACGAGGAATCCGGGATAAAGCCGGGCGAAGCGGGCGACCGCGAATTCCTGCCAGGTTCGACCTTCGGCCGACCACGCGATGACGAAACCGCTGATCAGGAAAAACAGATTGACGCCGAGATAGCCGTAGATGGCGTAAGGTGCTGCGGCAGGATATTCCACGTCGAGATTGCCCGCGATCGCGCCGCCAAAAAGATAGTGAAAGAGCACGACCGCGAGGGCTGCAGCTAGGCGCAGCAGGTCGAGTGATGGCATGCGCGCCGGAATGGCCTTGCCTGCCGGTTCCACAGCTACCTCCCGCAGCCGTTTCAGCTTTTGACAACCATCAGCGGCCTGATCCGCAATACCAGTGCTAACGCGAAGACTGCAAACCGGCGGCAGGTCAAGCCTTTACCTTCTCAAGTACGAACAGCTGCTCGCAGGACAGGAACCGCAGGACGCTAAAAGAGCGTACCAGCTTGAGCCCCGCCGCCGCGAAATCCTGTCGTGCAACGGTGAGATTGACGGGATGAGGCGCCGACATCCTTCCGGTGATCAACTTCCGCAGCCTTAGCCGTATTCTCTGGAGGCGGGTGCCAAGGCCGTAGGATACGATCAGGCGACGGCTGGCAACGCGCGCGAGCTCAATGATAATGTCGCGCCTGAGATGTGGCGGGATAAGGTGAATGAGGCGAAGGCAGACCACCGTATCAAAGCTTTCGTCGGCGAACGGCAGCTGCGTCACGTCACATCGGATGAATCCCCGAAATCCGGATTGACCTTCATATGCTGATTTAGCCAAGGCCATCATTTCCATTGAAATGTCTGCAGCCAGCACCCGACAATTATGCTGGCCCAGCACGCCGGCCAGCTTCCCGGTTCCGCATGGGATATCGAGCACCTGAGATGGAGGCGGGCTGCACCTCTCCAGCGCCTTGGCGATGCAGCGTTGCTCCCGTCGCGCAATGACGTATGACGCAACGGTGGACAGCTTCAACCGGCCTGCATAGCCGTTCAGGTACCAGCTCGCAAAACTCGGATCTTGATATCTCTGTTTTGTCGGGAGCTCATAGGCCGCGACTGCCGCGACCTTGGCGTTGTAATTGGCAGGTATAGCCGTATTTGCCGCTGCCGTCTGATGTGGCTCGAGGTTCTCGCTCATATGCCTGCTTTCATACGATTTCTCCTGCAGATGAGATCGAAGATTTTTGTCCGACACGTTCATTGGATAGCCGACCAAGCTGCCCTATTGGCGATAGAGGGGATAAACGGCCAGTTGGCTGCGTCCATCACAGAGAAGGTTTCCAGAAGGCTGGGTGTCTCGCATCCCTCGAACGGATGAGACATGCCGAACTCATGACTGCCGCGCCCGCGCGGAAGTGTGCTGGGGAATAGGGCTACTGCACACCCCTTTCGGAGACGGAACGGTAAACGGACGGTAGGCAATCCGGAAGGATAGTCACCGAAACGCACTCCTTCCGTTCACGATTTTGGCGTCCGTCGATATCCTAACGTGACCACACCGTCATTCATACGGATGGCGCGGATTCCTGGCTCGTCGGCTAGACATCCCAGGAAGAGATGGGCGTTCGCTTCAGCAAATGGACATGACGTCACTGCCAGTAGGCTTCCCTCAGTCTGGATTGAAAGATGATCTTGGAGCTATTTGGGCCGTCCGGTGCTGGTAAGACGACGTTAGCGTCCGAGCTGGTGCACGTTTTGCGAGCTCAGGGCTACTGTGTTGTTTTGCAGACCGGTGACCGCCGACATCCGGTTAGGAGGGCCGCCTTCAAACTGGTCTCCGGCTTGCATTCAAAGTGGATCGGACAGCGTTCTCTCGGTGCAGAAGTGCTTAAGATTCTTCCACCCAAGAATGAGCTGTGGGCGGCTCGCCTGAACTGGCATCTTGAAGCTCTTCTTCAAGCTTGGCGCGCGGCAATAGCGTCCAATGACACGATCTCAATTTTTGACCAGGGTATGGTGCAATTCGTATGTTCACTGGTTTTGTTCAGCGGCGTAACGGATCGTGAAAGGGTGTCGCGCGCGCTCGAGCTTCTACCCAAACCGGATCTGCTTGTCCGATTGCAGGCGCCAAGGGAAATTCTAGAGGTCCGTCTGAAGGAACGCCGGCGTAACCTCGGTATCATTCAGAAGTTCCTCGAAGTCGATCTGCAGAGCAGTCTTGATCATATTGACCACGTTAATCTCATTGGGGAACAACTTGGATCGTTTCCCGTGCCAACAACTTGCGTCGAAAGTTTAGATTCGAACGGGCTCACAGCCGCCACAGAAATGATAGCGCGTGGAGTAATCGACAAGTTCGGCGCGGCGCGGGCGAAATTTAAAAGAGTTGAAGCTTAGAGAGATGCGGTTTTGAAGCGTCGATAAGAAGATATCCAATAATATGGAAAATCGAATTATTGAAAAGGAACCGCGCGAGTTGACATGACATGCGCTTTTCTCGCTACCAGACTGCCTTGGCGTTGACGTTAGCTGCTGTCAGCGCGATATCCATAGTTATCCACGGGGCGGTGAGTGGAGAAGACGTCGCATCAACAAAGTTCGTCGCGCCGGTAGCCATGGACCTGCCGGATTACCTGCACGCCGCGAAGGATGCGGCATTTGGCACAACTTTCACCCGAATAACCAAACCCGGAATCCTCGGCGCCGGCATCGCATGCGGGAGCAAATATTGCAGCCACCGCTATTCGAGCGCCCAGGCCTGGAATGCGGATCAGAGCCTTCTTGTCATCAGCAACGGCTGCGGCGGCTTATGCTTCCTGGATGGGCGCACCTACGCCCCGCTTTTTCGCCGTGATCGATCGACCGAATGCGAATGGCATCCTCACGATCCCGACCTGATGATCTGCGTCGGTGGTCGGAAAATCTCGACCTGGGCGCCACGCACCAATCATGAGGAGGTCCTGTTTGTTTCGACTGACAGTAGCAATCTCCAGTTCGGGCCATACAAAGGTAATCCAAGCCGAGATGGCAGCCGTATTGCCGTACGCGCGGTTCGCCGGGACGGCAAAGCGGTCGTCTTTGCCTACGATCTCAAACAGCGGCGGAAATTTCCGGAAATCAATCTCGCACAGCTTGTCGGGGCCAACGGCGCCTGCTCAATCTCGCCGCTGGGCGTCAACATCTTATGCATTCAGAACCTGAAAGACGACACTGAACAGACGTTCATCTTTTCTGTTGACGGCGTTCTGCGCCAGAAATGGACTGAGCATCATCGGCCTGGCCATGGCGACATGACCGTCGATGCCGACGGCAGCGAAATCTATGTGGGGATCAGTAAGTCCGATCCAGACATATTCCAGGTGATCAAGCGAAGGCTGTCAGATGGGAAAGTCACCTCGCTCATGAGATATGG
This sequence comes from Mesorhizobium sp. M0019, assembly GCF_040323975.1. Classification (NCBI taxonomy): domain Bacteria; kingdom Pseudomonadati; phylum Pseudomonadota; class Alphaproteobacteria; order Hyphomicrobiales; family Phyllobacteriaceae; genus Mesorhizobium; species Mesorhizobium sp. M0019. The sequence goes on from NZ_JAMYVK010000010.1 coordinate 5,941, forward strand.
TGAAGCACAGCATGCATCGCTCAGGTCGCTGGACAGGCCCGGTTGGGTGTTCCTTACCTATTCGGGCAATCCGGACGAAGTATCGAAATATCCGGCTTGGGCGCCGTATGCGCGGGAAGTCATCGCGTTGCGCATCGACGGCAGCGGAGAGGTCCGGCGCATTGTGCAGACGAAGAACGTTCCATTCGACTACTGGAGTGAGACCCACGCCTCGCCGTCCCCGGACGGTTCACAGGTGATCTGGTCAAGCAATTGGGGAGTACCCGGCGGCCCGGTTTACGATTTCGTCGCCCGTATTGACTGGCCGGAAGGATCAGACACTGGCTCGAGAGCATTAGCCGCGAGCGGTCTTCAATAACAAAACCTTCCGGTCGCCTATGGCGATATGGCCGATCGTGCTTGCTCCATTCACGCTTTTAACGCCTCACGTTCAACTTCGCCGCCATACGGCTCCGTTCGATGTCGATTCATTCAAACGGACGACGACAGTGGCCAAGCCTGCACCTAGCGTGATTGTGCAGTTTGCAAGGCTTATGACACTTGCCGGAATCCTACGAATTACAGCGATGACGTCGGGTGACGGCTTGTATCGCCAAGGGCGCTCGCGCCGGAGCTCACTGTTGATGTCACGGCCGAGAAAGGAATAGCAGATGGATACGGATAAGCGAGCCGAAGAGAATGCCTCTTTCAACCCTGAGTTGTTAGAATGGTTGGTATGCCCAATGACCAAGGGCTCACTTGCCTGGGATTCGGATCGCGATGAACTCGTTTCGAAGAGCGCAGGACTTGCCTATCCGGTTCGCGACGGCATTCCAATCCTGCTAGCCTCGGAGGCACGGACGATCACCTCCCGCGTGGTCAAACTTCGCGCATCCAGACGATGATGGGAGCCGCGCTAAAGTAGGCGGCTTTCCGACGACAGCCAGCAATGACAGGAAAGTGTGCCGCGGAGCGCGAGCCGTTTGTCTGCGGACCACTCTGCGCTCGGCACCCGGGCAGTGCCGACCTCTTTGATGCAACGCGCGGCGACCTGAACCGGCTGGGTACGGCGGCCCGCTGCCGGGACAGGGTTTGCGTCATTTAAACAGACGAGGACAGTGGCAAGACCTGCCCCTACCGTGACCTGGGCGAGATGGGTAGCGAAACCAACACCATGAAAGCAAATTCAAGGGCCGGCCACTTCGCGCGATCGGGCTACAGCGAACGGTCAGGAGACGCAGGATGAATCCGCATCTGGTGTGTGTCGGAGGCGAGGATCATGCCCTGCGAATTCCGTTCTTGATGTCGCTGCGAGAGAAGGGATTCCGTGTTACTGCGGTGTCGAGCGGCGGTGAAGCCGCATTCCTGCGGCATGGCATTCCGCATCGCAGCTACGGTTTCGACCGATTTTCCAGCAGCAGCGGAGAATGGGCCGCCATCAGAACCATTCGAAAGCTGATGGCGGAACTCCGGCCGGACATTATCCAAAGCTTCGACACCAAGCCCAACCTGGTGACGCCACTTGCGGTGCGCGGAAGCGTTCCAGTCGTGCGCACTATCAACGGTCTGGGCTGGACGTTCTCGTCCCTGGAACCGCGCGCCCTTGCCCTGCGCCCAATCTTTTGCGGACTGCAATGGCTTTCGTCGTTATGGACGGCGGCTACGGTGTTCCAGAATCGGGACGATCAGGCATTCTTTGAACGCTACCGACTGATCGGACGCGGCAGCGGACGAGTGATCCGCAGTTCTGGAATCGACGTCGATGCGTTCGCCATGGCAAGGCATCTTGCCCCGTCGGCGATGAAAATGCGCGAAGAGCTTGGGCTCCAATCCGCCGAGATCGTAATTTTTGTCGGCCGGCTAACGCGCCAGAAAGGCATCCCGACACTCCTCAAGGCAGTCCCTCGCATCCTGTCGGAAAGGCCCAATGCCCGTTTCGTGCTTGTCGGCCCATTGGAATCCGAGGGCCCATTTGCAGTGGACAAGGCTGAGATCGATCGACATGTGCCGCATGTCATCGCCTTGGGTCCACGACGCGACGTTCCTGCCCTTCTTGGCATGGCCGATCTGTTCGCCTTTCCAACACAATACCGAGAAGGGATTCCGCGCGTCCTGCTGGAGGCAGGGCTCGCGGGATTGCCTATCGTCGCCTCGATGATGCCTGGTTGCAATGAGGTGGTCGAGGACGGATGGAACGGCCATCTCGTCCCCCCGCACGATGCGAACGGCCTTGCCTCTCGAATTATAGAGGTCCTGTCCGACCGCCGGAAAGGACGGACCATGGGCGCTCGCTCTGTCGAGCTCGTCCGGACGCAGTTCTCGCTGCCCTGGGTGGTCGAGCAATATTGCGATCTCTACGACAATGTCCTTAGTGCCAAATCCCAGGGCGGCTTCGCTCGACCGGCATCGCCGGTGTTGCTTGAAGAGCCTGCTGCAAACCGCGGATCGGGTGGAGCGCGCCGATGATCCGGGACGCGATCCTGGCCTGCGGCGTGGCCATGTCGTATGCGGCGCAGCTCTCAGTTCCGGGCTTGCCCTTCGGCTATGGCGAATTGTTTCTCGCGCTTTGGATCATGCTGTCGATCGGGCGGGTGCTCGCCGGCGGTCACTTGGTAGTCAGGCCCGCCCTGATCCGTGTTGCGGGCTTCTGGCTGATCATCACGCTCGCTCTGGGTATTGGCACCATCGTTGGCTACCTGACCACGGTACTGTATCTGTCGGTGGTGATGCACGATGGGGTAGCCTACCTGCTGCTGATCTGCGTCACCTGCCTGGCCGCCGCGGAGCCCGACGCGGATCGCCGTCTGCGCAGTGCTGCCTGGTGGGTGGTCGCGATTGCGAATGCATGCTTTATTGTTCAGCTGGCACTTGGATGGGGTTGGATCCACCAATCCGGCGTCGATCCCTGGTACTGGGATCGCTTCCGAGGCTGGTCCGAGAACCCCAACCAGCTCGCGCTCTATTGCGCACTCCTTGGTCCGCTCGCCTTGCATCTTGCGACGACTACAAGCAAGCCGTGGGCGAGGTTGGCCGGGCTCAGCAGCCTTATCCTGATCATCTATGTCGGAAGGCTGACGAAGAGTGATACCTATCTTTACACGACGGTCCTGGTCGGCCTGATATTTCTTGGGCTGCGGGTTCGGACATGGCTCGCAGCCGGTGACGGCAAGGTCAGCCTGTCCCGGCAAGTTACCCTCCTGCTGATGATTGGCTTCCTTCCGTTGGCCATGTCGATGACGCCTTACATCGTCACGGAGGTGGGCAGCGTCGAACAGTTCGCCTTGAGTCTTACCAAGGACAAGGGCGGCGAAGCGACCGCCGAAACCGCTGCACTTCGAATCCATCTCTGGGGAGATGCATTGGGCAAGGGCCTAACGTCAGGATCCCTGGGCCTTGGTCCTGGCCCGCATCTGGAGCGCCCGCCCATTTCCTACAGCCAATTTCTGCCCCGGCCTTTCGAGGCTCACAACACGATTCTCGATCTGTACACTCAAGGTGGTTTGGTTGCGGTCCTGGCCCTGGCCTGGATTGTCGGCGCGGCGGCTTTATGCGCATGGCGTGCGAAGCTCGATGCCCTGTTCGTGCTGGTGGTGTCGATCGTCATCTTCGGAATGCCACATCTGATCATCCGCCATCCAATCGTGTGGTTTGCGCTTACCATTTGCCTTGTTGCCGGAACGCCGCGAACGATTTCGGCAACCTCTAGCGACCTGAGGTGATGGCATGTGTGGGATTACCGGAATTCTCCTTGCACCCGATGCCGCCAACATCAAACCGCTCAGGGCAATTGGCCAGATGACGACGGCCCTTCGTCATCGTGGGCCTGATGGCGAAGGCTTCTGGATCAATCGCGAAGCCGGCATTGCCTTCGGCCACCGACGTTTGGCTATAGTCGACCTATCGGAAGCAGGACGCCAGCCGATGCATTCGGCAAGTGGCCGATATGCCATTACCTTCAACGGCGAGATCTACAATTTCCGCGATCTGCGCCGCGAGCTTGAAGACGCTGGCCATCGGTTCCGTGGCGCCAGCGATACCGAAGTGATGCTGTGCGCAATCGAGAGCTGGGGTCTCGACACCGCACTCACGCGCTTCGCTGGCATGTTCGCATTTGGATTGTGGGATCTAAAGACCAGGACCCTCCATCTCGCCCGCGACCGAATGGGCAAGAAGCCGCTCTATGTTGCTGCAACGCGCGATGCGCTCGTTTTTGCCTCCGAGTTGAAGGCAATCCATCGTTTTCCAGGTTTCTGTCAGGAGCTCGATCTCGACGCGGCCGCGACAATGCTTTCGAAAGGATGGGTACCGGGAAACTGTTGCATCTGGCGAGGCGTGTTCAAGCTACCTCCGGGCTCGGTCCTGTCTGTGACGGCGGCGGATTTTGCCGAGGCGCGCAGCGCCGCATCCCTTTCGCAACGCGCCCGACACTGGTGGTCGCTGTCTGAAATCGCCGCGAACGGTCGACAGAATCCAATCGCCGGTACCGACGAAGAACTGACCGATGGACTCGACGATCTGCTTCGACTTGCCGTCCGGGAACGCATGATAGCCGATGTGCCGCTGGGTGCCTTTCTGTCTGGTGGCCTCGACAGCTCCACGGTTGTGGCGCTGATGCAGGCCCAATCGCCAAAACCGGTGCGCACATTCACGATCGCTTTCGGAGAAGGCGGGTTTGATGAGGCTCCCCACGCGGCGGAGGTCGCGCGGCACCTGGGCACCGATCATACTGAACTCCACCTTTCAGCAGCCGCTGCGCGTGAAGTCATTCCGGAACTGCCGCGGATCTGGGATGAGCCGTTCGCCGATGAATCGCAGATACCGACTTTGCTCGTGGCGCGGCTCGCTCGCCAGCACGTTACGGTGGCGCTATCAGGCGACGGTGGCGATGAATGCTTCGCCGGTTACGCTCGTCATTTCATGGCTGCGCGGTTGAAACGACAGCATGCGCTGCCGTCGCCGCTGCGTCACGCGCTTGCTGCAGGGGTCGGATTGCTGGCCCGTGCAGCGCGTCACGATTTCGTCGGCAAGCTGCCGCTTTCGGCGAGTGGACGGCACGCGCTGCGGAGCGACCGGCTGCATCGCCTCGCTCGGCTGCTCGCTGCGCCAGATGAGGACGAATTGCATCGACGGCTGACCGGAGCATCGACCGGGAGCCTCGCACTCCACACGCCGCCCACATCAATTCAAGGGTCCCCCCGGCTTGATGGCCTGCTGTCCCGTCTCTTGTACGACGACATGGCCGGTTACCTGCCCGACGATATATTGGTGAAGTTGGACCGCGCCAGCATGGCCAATAGCCTCGAAGGCCGGTGCCCGCTTCTCGACCATCGGGTTGTCGAATTCGCCTGGCGGCTGCCGGCACATGCGAAGGTCCGCAATGGCAAAGGCAAGTGGCTTCTTCGTCAGCTGCTTAGCCGCTATGTTCCGCAACGGCTGATCGACCGGCCGAAGCAGGGTTTCGATGTTCCCATAGCAGTCTGGCTGAGCGGCCCGTTGCGCATCTGGGCCAGCGATCTAGTCGCCGATATACGCCTCTCCGGAGATGGGATCTTCGACTTTGCGAAGGTCGAAACCTGCTGGCGCGACCATCTTGACGGAAGACAGGATCATTCTCGCGATTTGTGGCCCGCGTTGATGTTCCAGGCCTGGCGCAACGAGGCCGGGCGGTCCGCCGGGCCGGCAACGGGCATGTCCACAGCGCTCGAACTGACAGGAGTATGAGATGGAAGGTTCCATAGTCAGCCGAATTCACCTTCCGCGCGCCACTGAAATGCACGTGCCGACGCGCGAGATCAATCCGCGCATGAGGCCATTCCTGCGCGAACAGGTCGACGCGCAGACCCCCTTCCATCAACTCCTCATTACCATCGCGAGGAGAAAATGGTTCCTGCTTGCAATGGTGATTTTGGGCGGAGTGTTGGCTGGGCTTGCGGGTTTTGTGCGTCCTGTCCTGTTCGAGGCGACCGCACAGGTGATCGTCGATGCTCCTGGCAGGAACGCGGCTCCCGGAGGTGCGGATTCTGCTCAGGAGATGCTGGATGCGAGCATTGATGACCACTTAACCATGCTCTCTTCGCAGGGGCATCTGCGTCGCCTGGTGGCAGCCCTACGCGAGACAAAGATCGGCAACATTGCTGAGCAAGGTGATGTCGGAAATTCCCGCGCCGCCCCGGTAGGCGGCAACCTGCAGAACATACGCACCTTCGCAGCTGGTCTGCTAGAAAGGATTTGGCCGCAGGGCAGGCCGGAGGCGGCCGATGCAGCCGAACTCAAGGCATTGCGGAAGGGCATGAGGGTTGGACAGGAACTGAGATCAAGGGTGATCACCGTCGGCTTCACCGACGACGATCCGGCGCGAGCCGCCCTGGTGGCCAATACGTTCGTCCAAGTATACATCGACGATCTCGCACAGAAGCGCAGGGCGTCAGACAGGCTGGAACTCGCCTCGATCGTCGCCAGCCTGCCGGTCGTACAAAGCGACCTGGCGAAAGCGACCGACCGCCTGGAAAAGTATCGACTGAGCCATGGCGCGGTCGATCAAGGTGCGGCGGATAACGCTGCCAAGGAGACAGCCGAACTTAGTCAGCAGATATCCTTGTCGAAAGCGGATCTCTCAGCGACGGAATCTCACCTTCAGCACATCGAGGCTTTGCGAGAGGAAGGAGCATCGGTCGCGGCGCTCGCCGAAGCGATCGGGTCTCCGGTATTGGCCGACATGGCGGCCCGCCAAGCCAACGACAATGCGGATGCGGGCCTTAGCACTGCGATCAACGGCGAGATCGAACAAGGCACTGCTCGCATTGCGGCGGAGGGGAACATCTACCGTGCCCAGATCGCTGCTCTGGAGGGCCGTAAGAATGTGCTCGATGCGGTGGTGGCCGACACAGCCGGCCGGCTTTCCGGCTTGCGTGCGCTCGAGCCGCAGGTCAGCATCCTGACGCAGCGATACAACCAGCTTCTCACCCAACAACAGGATCTGGTGCAGCGCATCGCAACTCCCTTGCCCGGGGTCTCGATCCTTTCAGCGGCATGGCCGCCAACGAATCCAAAAACCCTGCCGCCCATCTTTCTTATTCCGCCCGGCATGATCGTGTTTGGCCTCATTGGCGGGGTCTTCGTCTTGGTCCGCAGCCGTCTCAATCAGACCTTGCGCGGCGGGGCCGAAGCTGAAGCCGCGCTCAGGGTTCCGTGCCTGGGGCTGATACCGGAAGCGCCCACAATACACGCGAAACGACTACAGCAGCTGGTTCTCGGCCAGCAAAACTGCAGCTACAGCCGAGCCGTCACTTCTCTCCTTGTCACCGTGGCTCTCAACAAAGCGAGAGGCCGTGCGTCGCACGTCATCCTCGTCACGTCCAGCGTCCGGCATGATGGCAAGACCGAGCTCGCATGGAGCCTCGCCTTGGCAGCTACCCGACTTGGGGGACGAGTGCTTTTTCTCGATCTTGATGGCACGGGCGCCCGCCTCACGAACGAGTTTCTGAACGAATTCGGTGCGTTCAAGCCGCATAAATCCTTTGGAGACTATATGAGCGACCGTTGTCCGCTGCACGACGCGGTCACGGGAATGCCTGAAATTGGAATCGACTTCATGGCACTCGCACCATCAGAGGATCTGCTGCCGCAACTGTCCATGATCGACGGGTCCCTGGTCACAGATGAGCTGCGCTCGATGTACAGCATCGTCATCATAAATGGACCGCTGGGACTTGGAGGACCTGAGGCCAGGCTACTGACGGGCTGGGCTGACGCAGTTCTTTTCGCTGTTCGCTGGGCCAGGACGCGTCGCAGCATCGCGCGTGGTGTTCTGCAGTTGCTGACGGAGGACGAGACGGCTCAGGTCCCCGTAGGCAGCGTTCTCACGCAGGTCAATCTTAGGAAACACGCCGGCTACCGGTTTGGGGACAGCGCGGATCTCTTGCTCGAGAGAACATCATGAATGTCACATGCGGGATTCCGCGTAACGACCGCCACGGCATTCGACCTGTCGAGCGGAAGATAATATCGACGATCTCGCAGTCCGGAGCAGGGTCCGCGGCCAAGGGCGATCAAGGCGAAGAAATGCGCGACGCCGGCGCAAAAGACATCGACGATTTCAGCGATCCGAAGCTCGCCCGCTTCCCTGCGGCCTCCGTTGCTCCAACGAATATGGTTTTGCCGCACAAGGAGGACACGGGCCGGGGTCTCGGCTATGCCAGCATCTTCGCTCTTTTGGTCTATATCGGGGGTGCGGGCTTGACCAGCTTGGCGCAGTTATTGATTGCGCGCATCGTTGGCTCCACCAGCTATGGCATTTACTCCTATGTTCTGGCCTGGACCTCGGTGCTTGCCTATCTTGCAACGCTTGGTTTCCATGTATCCTTGTTGCGTTTCGTCTCCGCCTACAGTGCCAAAGGGCGGCTTGACCTGGTACACGGCGTAATCAGGTTTGCTCTGCAGAGGTCGCTGGCGGCGGCGACACTATTCGGCATCGTTGGCGCCGCCTTGATCTTTTTCTTTTCAGATCCTTCTCACAAGGAGCTTCAAATCAGCCAGCTGCTAGGCATGGCAGCAGTGCCTTTGGTCACCGCCTACGCTTTGGGCGCAACACTTGTTCGTGCTTTCGGCGGCGGTGTCTCGGCCCTCCTGCCGGAACGCATAGTGCGCGACGGCCTCTTGTTGACGTTGCTGGGAATGGCGGGCTTATCCGGATCATGGACCCCCAACGCACCCTTGGTGATGCAGGCGGTGCTGGCAAGTTCAGCCATCACGGTCGGCCTGGTGTTCGTCATGGCGACAAAATTTCAGCCGCCTGGCTTGCGGCAGGTTCAGCCAGGCGACGAGTCGCGGGAATGGTGGTCCGCGGTTCCGCCAATGATGCTCATGGCTGGGCTCGATGTTTTCATCAGCCGGGCCGGAGTCATGGTGCTGGGCTGGACGCATCACATTCGCGAAGCAGGCATTTTCGCATTGGGATTGAACGTCGCCTTGCTTGTGAGCCTTTCCCTGGTTGCCGTCTCTACGATGTTTGCGCCGACAGCGGCTGCCCTTCATGCCCGAGGCGATCGGATGGCTCTGCAGCAGCTGTTTTCACGGGCCGCCCTACTTTCCTCTGGTGGGGCTCTAACGATGGCCATCCCGATGCTTGCGATTATTGAACCTCTGTTGAGCTGGTTCGGCGGGGATTTCAGTACCGCGGCACCCGTCGCGCGGATACTCATTCTCGGATATGTCTTTGTCGCGCTGTGCGGACCCCAGATGCTCCTCTTGATGATGACCGGAAACGAATGGGCGGCAGCCGCAACCATGATCGTCGGCGCTGCGGCCAGTATCATAGGCTGTGCCACAGGAATTGCGCTCTACGGCGCGCCGGGCGCCGCAGTGGGCCTCGCGCTTGCGTTGGCGATTTGGAATGTGGCGATGTCGATCTACATCAGCAAACGGCTGAAAATTATCCCTGGGCTGATCTTTGCGCTAACATCGTTCAGAACGCACGCAGTCGAAGGCCAGCGGCGACATTGGTTCCTGCGCTGATTTGAGACCGTCGCGCCCCGATACGCGACGGCATCAGCGTTCAGGAATTTCGAGTCCAGGGTTGTGTCGGATAGAGGCTGGCGAGTGCGGCTTTGTGGCCGACGCGTTACACGCCGAGTGGCAGATCATCGCCCGACAGGGCCCGCGGCCTACACGGTGGCCTCATTCACCAACGTCTGTTGCCGTACGCTGGCCGCGGCATCCGTTCCATGAAAGTCCCGGTACCATTCGACAAAGCGTCGCACTCCGTCCTCTAGCGGTGTTGCCGGGGCGAAGCCGACGGCCTGGCGAAGATCGCTGACGTCGGCGCGCGTCTCCAGAACGTCGCCAGGCGGCAACGGCACATCCACGCGAACTGCCCGGCTGCCAAGAGCGGTCTCGATGATCGAAATCAGCCGGTTGATCTCCTCGGGCCGGTCGTTGCCGATATTGTAGACGCGATACGGCGCGGAACTTGTGGCAGGGTCGGCGGTGCAAGGGTCCCAATTCGGATCCGGCTGCGGCGGTGTAGCAAGTGCTCGAACCACGCCCTCAGCGATATCGTCGATATAGGTGAAATCTCGCCACACGCGGCCGGCATTGGCTACTTCAATTGGTTTGCTCTCGACGATCGCGCGCGTGAACAAGTAGACGGCCATGTCGGGCCTGCCCCAAGGGCCATAAACGGTGAAGAAGCGCAGTCCGGTCACGGGCAGGCCGAACAAATGGCTGTATGAATGCGCCATGAATTCATTCGAACGCTTGGTGGCGGCGTAGAAGCTGACGGGATGATCGGCGCCGTGATTTTCGGAAAACGGTATGGTTCGATTCAAGCCGTAGACGGAGCTCGAAGAGGCGTAGACGAGATGACCGACGCCATGATGCCGGCAGCCCTCAAGGACGTTGAGAAACGCCACTATATTCGATTGCACATAGGCGTGCGGGTCAACAAGTGAATGACGCACGCCGGCCTGAGCCGCGAGATGGACGAGGTGTGAGGGGCGAACGTTTGAAAACAGCAACTGAACGCGCGCGGCATCCGCCAGATCCATTCGTACCGGCGTGAACTTCGCCTCGCTACAGAGGCGTGCAAACCGCGCTTCCTTGAGCCGCAGATCGTAATAGGGCGTGAAATTGTCGACGCCCACGACTTTGACACCAAGACGCAAAAGCCGTGAGGCCACGTGAAAACCAATGAAGCCTGCGGCGCCGGTGACGACGATCGGTCCTGTCCGTGCAAGTTTCTTCACCGCGCGGTCCGAACGGGATCGAGCGATTTCCATCTTCTCCGCTGCGGCAAGGACAGAATCGCTGCATAGATCGTTGTCCACTTGTCGCCTTTCGAAATCCGTTCGACAGTACCGAATAGCCGGTCCGGGATTGCGGCTTCCGATATTTACGCTGGCGCATCGAACCTAGTGGAGTGCGCAATGCGGTGCACGACCTGCCAAGTCATGACACGCCAACTTGCGTAGTTTGAATCCCGGGCGGATGCCGACGTCCGGCGATTGGATCTAAGTGGCCGGCCTTACGGCAGGACCGAAATACGCCCAAGAAGGGCCACCAGTTCCGCCTGGCGTTTTGTTTCGGTCTTGGCGAACAGCGAGGCAAGCTGGGAACGGATCGTGGTGCGGCTGAGACGCCAGCTGCGAGCGATCTCCAAAGGTGCGTCGCCCTGGGCCAAGCGCAAGGCGAGGTGCGTTTCTGCGCTCGTCAAGCCAAACATTCTTTGCAGCGTCCGAGGATTTGGCCCCGACCTGTTGTCGCGATCCAGCAGCGCCACAATGCTCGTTCCGTCGGGAGCGATAACGCCGTTCTCGTTCAGTATCACCGGTCGGTCGCCCCTGCTGCGGATCACCACCCAAGACAACGAGCCCGGCAGGAATTGGCCCGGAACATTCGCGATCAGCCGCCTTAGGGCGGCCGTAAGTCCGCTCGCCGTGTCGGCCGCTTCGCCCTGGCGCTCAAGCGTGGTTTGGGCGGCTGCGTTCCACTCGACTACTTTTCTTTCGCGATTCAGCACGAGATAGCCACAGCCAATGCGATCAAGCACGCCGGTTATGGATTCCAGACTGCGGCCTTTTGGTTCGGCGAACCTTGCGTCCAATGGATCCGATGCGCGATCGGGAAGGTGACCAGAAGAGGGCCGCGTATTCCGCGCTTCAAAATCATACTTGGTCCTCGTAACAATGTACCGATTGCTCGAAGAAGCATCGACCTGTCTATCGATCAGATTCATTTTCTACCCCTAACCCAAAGTTTCACACGCCCGAAATAAGTATTCGGGATTCATGTAGTCTTCTATGTGTAGCTGGATTCTAGTCTTCTATGCGCTGACGGATAATACGTTCATCACCACCTTGAAAACTTAATATGATCCGACAGTTCTAAGGCAGCTCTTAGGCCCCGCTGCGTCCGATAAAATGCGCGCTATGATAGCGGTATGGCAATCCGGCAGTGGTACTAAGCTGTACGTTTTTTGCTCTAGTCTCGACGGGCTAGTCAGAAGGTTGTAGTCTGTGTCCATGAGCTCGCAGTCGCGCAGGTCGAATTCGAACCCGTCGGGCAGATTGCTAACTCATATTGCCTCTGCATCGGTGTTAGCTGCCACACTGATATTTGAAATAAAATCGTCAGCCTATATTGGGCAAGGCGCCAGTTTTCTGGAATTTATTCCGGCTATTATTATTATCGCCTATCTCGAAGACCGCGTACCGGCGCTCGCTGCGACCATTCTGATGGTGGCTGTCGGGCTGTGGGCACGAGGACACGATCAGATTTCAAGTGGAGATTGGGCACGCGCAATCCTGCTTCTGGTTTCGGGTGGCGTGATTGCCATGACCTTCCATCGTCTGCGGCAGGACTTGCGTGAGTTGCTGGAAGTCGCGGAGGCCAGGCTCGCTGCCGTCGAGGCGACCGAAAGCCGCTATCGTTGGGCCTTCGAACGTGCTGCCATGGGATTCGCGAACACCAACAAGAAAGGTGAGTTGCTGCAGTCCAACAGACGCCTTTGTGAGATGACCGGGTACAAGGAGGAGGAGCTTGCCCAACTGCAGCTCGATACGCTCGCCCATCCGAACGACCGGGATAACTTGGCGCAATTGCTGGCGAGGCTGGGCAATGACATTTCTTCGTTCGTTTCGGAGGTGCGTCTGTCACGAAAGGACGGTACGGCATTCTGGGCCAGGCTAACGCTTTCTTCGTCCGTGCCCGAGGGTGGCCTCTCGGAGAGCATCTTCGTGGTGGTCGACGATATTTCGGAACGACGCGCTGTTCACGAAGCGCTTCGGGCCCAGAAGGAATGGCTGGACCTCGCTCTGTCTGCTGGACGCTTGGCCACGTGGCGCATAGACCTTAAAGGCGGGATAGTCACGGGCTCGGACACGTTCTGGGACATTCTCGGCCTGGCCCAGGCCAATAGCCGCAGTTTGGAGGAGCTGTCAGCTGTCGTTCATCCGGCGGACTGGCCAAAGCTGGCGGCATCGAGAAAGGCCGCACCATCGGTCACGAATTACGATGTTGAGATACGCGTCCGCCGACCGGACGGACATATCCGCTGGGTTGCGCTGCGCGGAAGGGAGGAAAGACATGATGATGGTGGACAGCGGCTTGGAGTGGCTGCCGACCTGAGCGAGAGACGACAAACCACGCTGCTGCGCGCCGCGGCAAAGAAGCGGGAGCGCATCATGCTCGAACAGCGTCACAGATTCGGCAACGTTTTCGCGGTGATCACGGCGCTCGTGAAAATGGTCGATGTTCCCGGAAACAACGTCGCCAAATACAAGGAAATGCTGATCGACCGGATACGCGCGCTCGAGGCAACCCATCTGCTTCTTTCACGCAACGGCAGCGTATCGGGGGCGATAAACGATCTCGTTGCGCAAGAATTGCACCCATATATTGGAACACGTGCGATATCGGTCAGCGGTCCTTCCGTGGCGATGTCGGGAGGCGCCGCCGAGAGTTTTGCAATGATCGTTCACGAGCTTGCCACCAATTCCATGAAATATGGAGCGCTTGCCGATCCAAAAGGCCGGATCGACGTAAGCTGGACGTTCGCACCTGAAGAAACAGGCAGCGATATCGTGTTCGAGTGGGTGGAATCGGGGCGGCGTAGGACCTCAAGCGTAGTCCGTCATGGCTTCGGTTCCATGATAATCGGAGTGGATGGAGCGCCGCTTGTCGGTCACTCTCCCAGGCTGGAAATATCGGACCAAGGGTTGCGGTATTCGCTGCGGCTGTCACGCAAGGAAATCGGATTGTAGTGCAGTGCTCCAATCGGAAAGCAGATATCTAAAGGCGGGTCGCGCTGAGCGGCCTTTGAGATGCGCAGGGTTCCTTCCAAGAATGTCGTCGGCCCAAAGCTGCGCCGCGGCTTTGGGATATGCAGTAAAATGCATGAGGAGTCTTGGGACGCCGTTTGCACGTCCAAAAGGACGCGCGGCGCTCTAGCTGGCATGTCTCGAAAGCCAAGTCTTCAGCATAACGGCAGCCTCGGTCCGATTGCGTACCCCCAATTCACGCAGAACGGCAGCAGCGTGGATTTTCGTGGTCGCCTCTGCGATTTCCAGATCGCGCGCAATTTCCTTGTTTGAATAGCCTTCCGCCATCAGCTTGAGGACTTCCTTTTGCCTCGAAGTCAGCCTGCCAAGGTTGACGCCAGCGGTACGCCTCTGTGGGCCTTTGTCGTCGGAATGGGTATGCGCGTGGGTTGTTTGCGTCGCTCCCGGGCGTGACAGAAGTGCAGGAACATAGATGCGGCCGGAGAGGATTTCATTGACGGCCAAAACAACCTCTTCGTCCGTCTGCGATTTTACGATGTAGCCGTGAAGCCCGATCGACAGAGCCGTGAGTATTTCCGAGCGTGAATCGTTTCCGGAAACGATCGCAAATCGCGTGTCCGGATAGGCAGACAGGATCCCGCCGAGCACTTCTTGATTGAACAGGCCCGGCATATTCAGATCCAGGATCGCAAGATCCACGAACGACTGCTCTGCCAGCAAACTGAGCACCGCGTCGAAACAGGACGCTTCAAAGATCTCCACACCTGGAATGCCTGCGGTCAGTGCCAATCGCAAGCCGCGACGATACAAGCCGTGATCGTCGGCGATGACGATTCGATACATTGAACTACCCCAACGCCTATCTGAATGGATTGAACGGTAATGGCCTGAAAGTCGTGGCCATCATCTCGTCGATTCATCCAGCCGACGCTACGGCACCCCCAACACCGCAAACGCCAGATTTCTAATATAATCTTAAATGACGGGAAACGCTCCTCTTTTTTTGCCCCTTGTGAGCGAAACCCGCCGAACGTCGTCGAACATACGTTCTGACCTTTTGGACAGCTGACAGACCGGCCGGTCGTTCAGCAGTGCTATAGGTCTAAAGATATAGAACAGCAAAACGGCTGAATTGTTACCATTCGAATGCACGACGACATCCACCCTGACGGCCACATACCATCCAGATGCAATGTCCGGATCAGGGGACAGTGGAGAAATCTCACCGGTCTTCTACGGGAAATCTCACCGGTTCTTCTGAGGGGACAAGAACGCGTTTCCCGGGTGCTGACCAGGGCAGGATAGCCGGCCCGTGACGATAGCGTTCAGGCCGAATGAACAAGGGAGGACCAGGATGAAAGCGGTTATTCAATGTGGAGGAATGGGAACACGCCTCCGCCCCTTCACTTCGGTCTTGCCGAAGCCGCTCATGCCGATCGGGGCACGGCCGGTTCTCGAGATGCTTCTGAAATGGTTGCGACGCAACGGCATTCAGGAAGTTTATATTACAACCGGGTATCTCGGCCACTTGATCCGCACCGTGTGTGGAGATGGCTCGCAGTGGAACCTGAAAATTCGATATACGCAGGAGATGGAGCCGCTTGGCACCATCGGGCCACTGTCTTTGATCAGGGATGAACTGACGGAGCCATTCATCGTTCTCAATGGCGATGTCCTCACGGATCTAAGCCTCAGTCGATTTGTAGCAGCGCACCGTAAGCACACCGATCCAGTGACGATCGCAACAGCCTGTCGCCTGATCAAGATGGATTTCGGCGTCATCGACGAAGTCGACAATACCGTGCAGGTCTTTCGCGAGAAGCCGACGCTTTCGCATCTGGTCAGCATGGGAATTTACTGCATGAACCCGGATGTTCTGCAGTTTATCCCATCCGGCATACCCTTTGGGTTCGACGACCTGATGCTGCAGATGATGCAGAACGGCACAACCGTGCACGTGTACAAACATGAGGGTCTCTGGCTCGATATCGGGCGCGTCGACGATTTTCAGAACGCACAGACCATTTCCTGGGAAGACCAGTCGGCCTCGATCGAGGTCACTGCGACGGCTGCATGATGAAGTCACGAGCCCGGTTCCCACAGTTATCAGTCTAGGAGGTTGTGATGCTCTTGGTCAGTGCCCCGATCTTGGGTGTGCCGGAGAAGACTGCTTTGACCAAGGTCATCGACAGCGGCTGGCTGACCATGGGGGAGCAGGTACGAGCCTTCGAACAAGCTTTTGCCGACGTTCATGATGCGGAGGATTGCGTCGCGGTCAGTTCTTGCACCGCAGCGCTTCATCTCATTTTGCACGCACTTGGCATCGGACCGGGCGACGAGGTGCTGGTGCCATCCTTGACGTTCGTGGCGACCGCAAATGCGGTCCTCTATGTCGGTGCGACGCCGGTTTTCGTCGACATCGAGTCAGCCGACGTGCCGCTGATGTCGATCGTAGAAGCCGAAGCGAAATGCACGGCCCGCACCAAGGCAATCATTCTCGTTCATTTCGCCGGCTACCTCGCCGATCGGGAACAATGGCAGAGGCTCGCCCGTGCCCGGGGGCTGCACATCGTCGAGGACGCGGCGCATGCGCCGGGCTTGAAGGAGGTGGGGACATTTGGTGCCGCAGCCGCCTTCAGCTTCTACGGCAACAAGAACATGACCACGGCGGAAGGCGGGGCTGTGATCGCCAGGGATGCCGGTCTGCTCGAGACAATCCGCCAGGCGCGTGGACATGGGATGACCACCGGGACGCGTCAAAGGCTGAACAGCCGCACCCCTCAGTATGATGTCACCATGCTCGGATTCAACTATCGCATGGATGAATTGCGGGCTGCGATCGGACTGGTCCAGCTGCAAAATCTGCAGGAGTGGAATGAGATCAGGCGTATCCTGGTCATGCTGTATCGCCGTCTCATAGCGAAGCATTGCCCGGCCGTGACCATCCCGTTCCACGAGCCGCGGACGTCGGCCTACCACATCATGCCTATCCTTTTGCCACGTTACGCCGACAGGCAAGACGTCATCGACGCACTGCGCGGGCAAGGGATACAAACCACTATCCACTACCCGCCGGTGCACCAGATGACGCTCTATCGTGAGCTCATTCCCGGTACTCACTTACCGCGCACTGAAGATTTCGCGCAGCGCGAACTGACTGTACCGCTGCATCCGCAGATCACCGCGCCATTGGTCGAATCGGTAGTCGTCGCTCTTGCCGCGGCGGTCAATAATTGCGCTCAGACAGGAACAGCCGCATGAATGCCCTGGACCTAGCCATTCAGCGGTCTAACGTCTCGAGCGCCGCCCATGGGTCTGCGAGACGAGCAATCGATCTCGTCATTGCGGCAGCCGCGGCGATCGTCTTCGCCCCGCTGATGCTGCTGATTGCCGTGGCGCTGCTGCTGGAAGGCGGTCGGCCCATCTTCTTCACACAGACCCGCGTCGGGGCCGGTGCTCGCCCATTCCGCATGTACAAGTTCCGCAAGTTCAGCGTGCAATGCGACCCCGGTGGCTTGGCTCTGACCATGGCCGATGACAGCCGCATGACGCCGATAGGACGGTTCCTCGCCGTCACCAAGTTCGACGAACTGCCACAGCTTTGGAACGTCTTCAGAGGCGAGATGGCAATCATCGGGCCACGCCCGGAGAGCCTTGCCTTCGCCGATTGTTTTCGCGGGGGCTTCGAAGACGTTTTACAATACAAGCCAGGCTTGCTGGGTCCAGCCCAGGTTCTCTTCCGGCATGAAGCCCGTTTCTATCCGCGATCGGTGGACCCGCTACTGTTCTATCGCCAGGTTCTGTTTCCTGCCAAAGCCAGGCTCGACCTTTCCTATTATCCGCAGCGCACGATCGGCTCCGATGTTGTGTGGATGGTGCGCGGCTTGCTGGCGGTGCTTGGCGTGGTTTCGCCGCCGCCGATTGGACCTTGAGAGCAGGTGGGACATCCCTCTCGTGGATTTGCAACGTCAGTGCCTCACGTCATAGGGGGAACGCTTGGGTCATGGCATACAAGGGCAGGAAAGTTCTGGTTACGGGTGCCGACGGGTTCATCGGTTCTCATCTCACCGAAGCACTCGTCCGCAGCGGCGCCGACGTCACCGCGCTGGCACTCTACAATTCCTTCGACAGCCACGGCTGGCTGGACGATTTGCCCGACACCATACGACGCCAGTTGAATCTCGTCCGCGGCGATGTTCGCGACAGCGCGTTCCTTAACCGGATCGTGCGTGGCCAGGCGGTCGTGTTTCATCTCGCCGCACTGATAGCTATCCCGTATTCGTATGCCGCTGCCCAGTCCTATGTGGAGACCAACATCCTGGGCACGGTCAACGTTCTCGAAGCGGCGCGCCAATGGGAGACGGAGCGTGTAGTGCACACTTCGACAAGCGAGGTCTACGGCACCGCGCTGACAATGCCTATCAGCGAATCCCACCCGTTGCAGGGACAGTCACCATATTCGGCATCCAAGATCGGCGCGGACATGATGGCGGAGTCCTACGCCAGATCGTTCGACATCCCCGTGGTCATCATGCGGCCCTTCAATACGTACGGCCCGCGCCAGAGTGAGCGGGCCATCGTACCGACCATTATACGCCAGGCTCTCGACAAAAAATGCCCGGCGATCATGGTGGGAGACACAAGCCCGATCCGCGATCTTACTTTCGTGGAAGACACCGCGGCGGCGTTTTTGACCGCAGGTTCCGCCGAGCTCGAATTTGGCCATGCCTACAATGCCGGAAGCCAGCGCGCTGTGACGATCTCGGACATATTGGATCTGGTGATCGAGTTGAGTGGCTGCAAGAAACCAATCCACCGGGACGAGCGCCGCCTGCGGCCGCAGAATTCCGAGGTGCGTGCCTTGCTGGCCGATTCTTCGCTCCTCGAAAGCAAGACTGGATGGCGTGCCCAGACCAGCCTGCGCGAAGGCTTGGAGCGGACCATCGGATGGTGGCAAGGGCGCCTCAGCGAAGGCCGGGTGCGACACGAAATGGGTTACATGACATGAGCTTTCGCCCGGGAGGATTGGCTCCGCTGTTGATTGCGGCCGCGGTATCGCCGGATTCGAGCCAGAAGGAGATTGTCGCCCATGGTCCTCGCTGATCGAATCCTTATTGTCGTGCTCGGCATGCTGGCTGCCATGGATACGGCTGCTGCAGCGGAACCGCGGGTCGCCTATCGACTTTCTGCCGGCGACACCGTCGAGATTGGAATTGCCTCCATCCCGGAGCGAACGCAACGTGCGGTGGTCCAGATGGACGGCACGATCGCGCTTCCCGAAGTCGGTATGGTTTCGGTGGGCGGCTTAACTCCGGCTGAACTGCAAACGCGCATGCAGACGATCTTGCCGACCAAGATATTCCACCAGCGTCTGCCTGATGGGCGGGAGCAAATGATCGTCATCAAGCCGACAGACGTGACCGCCGTGGTTGCGGAGTACAGGCCGATCTATGTGACCGGCGACGTGCTCACTCCCGGACAGCAGGCCTACCGCCCGCTGATGACCGTGCGGCAGGCGATTGCCGTGTCAGGCGGTTTCAGCCTTTTGCGGTCCCGGGCAAACCAGGTTGGCCCAGATCCGGTGGATCTGCGGCGCGATTACGAGTCGCTTTGGGGGGAATATACCAGAGATTATTTTCATAGCGCCCGCATCCGCGCCGAACTTCAGGACAAACCGACTTTCGACATGCAGCCACCACAAGGATCTCCCTTGCCGGCAAGTTTTGCGTCGGCGATCGCGCAGGCTGAAGCGGAAGGGCTGAAGCTCTCGTTGGACAACTTCCAGCAAGAGCAGGGCTTTCTGGATAAAAGCGGCAAGGATGCCGCCGCACAAACCGAGACCTTGCTCAAACGCGAGCAGGCCGAAGCGGATGGGGTGAAGGCGGACGAAGACGATCTGGCGCGCGTAAGGAAAGCGTTTGAGTCCGGAAATCTCACCAACAACCGGCTCGCCGACGTCCGGCGCGCTTTGGTTCTCTCTTCCAGCCGGGCACTCGAAACGTCGGTTGAGCTTATGAGAGCACGACGTCAGCAGGACGATTTTGCCAGACAGCACGAACGCAATGACAACCAAAGAAGGATGGGTCTGCTGATCGAGTTGAAGGATACCAACGTGCGCCTTGCCGACGTCAGCGCAAGGCTTCGCGCCGCCAGCCAAAAGTTGCAGCCCACGGGAGCTGCCGCACTGCCGTTGCCGGTTGCCGGCGAGAAGGTTCAGGCCGAGGTCACGATCATTCGCAAGGTCGGCGAAGAATGGCGAAAACAGCTTGCCCAAGAAGACACCGAGGTCATGCCGGGAGACACGATCGAGGTCAGATTCAGCAGCGCTCTCGAAAATGCGGCGACCCGATAGATCGGGCCGCGTTTCGCAACCGCTTTACTGCCTGAAGGCCCTGGAAAACTGGTCGGTAAGGGGCTTCATCAAGTAGGACCAGACACTGCGCTCGTCGGTTCTTATGTGGACTTCGGCGGGCATGCCCGGTTTGAGTATTTTCTCTCCTGTCAGGCACGTCGCTTCATTCTCGACGTCGATGCGCGCCGAAAAAAAGGAAAGCTGGCGTTGCTGATCCTTGATCAGATCCGCTGAGACGCGCTTGACCGAGCCTTCGCAAGCAGGTGTGGTGCCGGCGTCGAACGCTGGAAAGCGGATCGACACCTGCTGTCCGGGATGAATCTCATCGATACGCGACGGAGGAATGGAAGCGTCGACGACAAGGTTGTCGGAATCGGGCACAATCATCATGAGCACCTCTCCTGCGCCAATCACGCCTCCTACGGTATGGACCGAGGATTCTTGTACTGTGCCCGATTGCGGGGCACGAATGTCTGTCCTGCTGAGTTCGTCTTCGGCCACCACCTTGCGCTCACTGAGTTCGGTCTGCTTGGCTTCCGTTTCGCGAAGTTCGTTGGTCACGTCGCTCCGCATTTGTTCGTCGAGCTGAAGCACCTGCAGGTCCGTTTCACTGATGTGAGCTTGTACCTCTGCTATCGCTGCGACAAGGCGCCCCGATTCGCCGCGAGCCCGGGTCTTGTCCAGGCTGACATTGCTCAACCTCTCCTTGGACACCAACTTCTTTGCGTAGAGAGATGCGACATCGGCAAGGTTCTTGGTCAGCAGATCCAGAGACTCGTCCGTTGCAGACTGCTGCGATTTGAGGCCATCGATCTGACGTTCCAGCTGCTTCGCGCGGCTTTGTAATTGTGCCTTCTGGCCAGCCAGCGCCGCAGCACGGCTTTCAAACAAGGCACGCTCGCCACTGACAAGTGCCACCACTTGCGGGTCGCCCATTTGAGCGCGAAGGTCGGGCGGGATCTGCATTTCCGGCAGACCCTGGCGCTCGGCCTCCAGTCGGGCCAGACGAATGGTGGCGCGATTGAGGTCCTCGGTGATTATCTGCAGGTTTGCTCGGGTCAATGTGTTGTCCAGCCTGACCAACACATCGCCGGCCTTCACATGATCGCCGTCCTGCGCGAAGATTCCGCCGATGGTGCCGCCGGTTTGATGCTGGACTTTTTTAATGTTACTTTCGACCACCACGGTTGCGGGCGCAATCACCGCGCCGGCAATCTTGGTCAATCCCAACCAGAGCCCTCCGCCAAAGATCAACAGCAAGCTGGTTGCCAGGCCCAAGAGCAGATTGGCCCGGATGCCATCCGGCTCTGGCTTCGTCTCCAACGAACGGCTTTCGCCACCGGCTGCGACGTATGACGACACGGCAACAGCAGAGCGATACCTCGCATATGCCCGGCTGCACCTTTGTGCGGCGGAACGACAATGTGCTGCTAGGCTCCGGACCAGAGTACCCCAGGGTAGATTGGCTCGAATCCCATCCGGCTCCGGCTTCTCCCCGGTCGGCTGGCCTTCGCCGCCAACCGCAGCATATGACGACATGGTCACGTTAGACACTAAGCAATACCTCACGCATGCCCGCTTGCACCGTGCTGCAGCGGAACGACAATGTTTGGCTTGTCCGGGCGCGGGAAGGGCCGGATCACATTTGCCAGAACGTCTTCGCGCGAGCCGAACGAATGGAGCATCCCGTTCGACAGGACGAGTACCTGATCGATGTTGACGAGAGCGGAGGGGCGATGCGCAACGACGATCACGATACCGCCGCGCTGACGCACTGCCAGGATTGCGCCGGCCAAAGCAGCATCACCGTCTGCATCCAGATTGGAATTTGGTTCGTCAAGAACGACGAGGAATGGATCGCCGTAAAGTGCCCTGGCAAGCCCGACGAGCTGCCTCTGCCCAGCCGAAAGGGCCGCGCCGCCTTCTCCGATGCGTGTTTGAAAACCCTGCGGAAGACGCATGATCATCTTGTCCACGCCCGCAGCCTTGGCAGCTGCCAGCACGCCTTTTGCGTCGCGCTTGCCGCCGAACCTCGAAATGTTGTCGGCGATCGTCCCGTCGAACAGCTCAACGTCCTGCGGAAGGTAGCCAATATGAATGCCGAGCAGTTCTGAATTCCACTGATCGAGCGAGGCGCCGTCCAATCTTACCGTGCCACGAAGCGGCTTCCATGCCCCGACCAAAGCGCGCACGAGCGTGGTCTTGCCGGAGCCGCTCGGGCCGACGACCGCCAACCCTGCGCCTCTCGCCAAGCGGAAGCTTACATTGAAGATGGTGGGCTTCTGCAGGCTTGGTGGCGCGACGGTCAATTCCTCGACCGCAAGCTCAGCCTTCGGGCCGGGCAGTTCCATTGGCTCTTGCTGGCTATCAAAAGCATCCAGGGCTGCCGACAGCTCGGTATAGCTTTTGCGGGTTGCCAGAAACCCTCTCCAGTTTGCGATCGCCACATCGACCGGCGCCAGCGAGCGGCCCAGCAATATGGACGATGCAATGATCACGCCAGGCGAGGCCTCGCCGCCGATCACAAGGTAGGCACCAAGCCCTAGCACACATGATTGCAGGGCCATTCGGAGCGTCTTCGACAGTGAGCTTGCTGCGCCGACGACGTCGGAGAGCCGTTCCTGGTTCTTCAGATAAAGATGACTGACCTCGTTCCAGCGCCGGCTAAGCGGGGCGGAAAGGCCCATCGCCTGAACAACCTCTGCGTTGCGGCGGCCGGAGTCGGCCAGAAGCCGCTGCGCTACGAGTGTCTCAGATGCACGAGCCGCAGGTTTGCGGCCGATGATCTCGGCAACCACCGTCAAAAACACAACGGCACATGCGCCGAGCGTTGCCAGCACGCCAAGCGCGGGATGCAGCAGATAGATGACCACCATATAAAATGGTATCCAGGGAGCGTCGAATAAGACTGTCGGCCCGAGCCCGGAAAGAAAGCCACGTAGCTGGTCCAGATCACGAAGCGGGTGTACCCGGTTCGCATCCGGCCCGGCGACGAGGGGCAGGGAAAGCGAGGCTGCGAACGCTTTTTGCTGCAGATTTCTATGCAGGCGGCTGCCGATGCGGACCAACAGGCGAAGCCTCACGAAATCGAGGAGCCCATAGGCCGCGTAAAGTCCCAGCATCCCGACTGTAAATCCGACAAGAGTCGGCACGCTCTGCGAAGGCAGCACGCGGTCATAGACCTGGAGCATGTAGACGGAGCCGGTCAAGGCGAGGATATTTATCAATGCCGAGAAAATGCCTACGCCGACGAGGCCGTGCACACAGCCGAACATTGCGGAGCGGAGATCGAGCGAGCGCCCTTTGGTCGACTTCATGATGTGCGCTCGTTGACGCGAAATTGCCGCGCAATCTCGTCGATTCTTTCGATGAGGGACAAACTTTAACCTTCCGGGAAGCAGCAGCCCCGCCCCGCTGCTGAACATTACGAATTGCTTACATACGTGCCTTCTTTGATTAAAATGTAGCAAAATCGTGACGCCAGGCTGAGAATTCGGCAACTGGCTCGCCAGGCTGGGGATAACCGGGTCGAGTAAGGAGATATTCCTAATCATGACACGGCGCAGAAGCTTATGGTCATCTTTGTAGCATCAAGGCTTCAAAGCGTCTGGGGAGGGATCGGTTTTGATTTTGTCGATCGAGAGTTAAACGGTTTTGAGATACACTTCATCGGTACGCAATTGTCGGCCACCAACGCCGGCTAAATCGGGAGGTGAGTGTCGTGAGCGAAGAGATCAACGTTGCCGATGCCTACGGCAGGGGGCGCAGCACCTTCATGGGATTGCAGTTGCTGGTCTCGCCCGGTGCGCTTGTTCCTCGGCCGGAAACGGAACTGCTCGGCAAGGCCGCTCTCGATGTCCTGAGCCAACTGAACCTGCCGGTGCCTCGCGTTGTCGACATGTGCTGTGGGGCGGGCAATCTGGCGTGCGCCATCGCGCACCACGCTCCCACCGCGCGCGTGTGGGCAAGCGATCTTACCGACGGATGCGTGGAGGTCGCGCGCCGCAACGTCACCCATCTTGAAATCGAGGACCGGGTAACGGTGCTTCAGGGCGACTTGTTCAGCGCCTTCTCAGGCTTGGAGCTCGATGGCACGATCGACGTGATCGTTTGCAACCCGCCCTACATTTCGGAAAAACGGCTCGAGGGCGACCGTTCGCATCTGGTCGAGCTCGAGCCGCGTGAAGCATTCGCAGCCGGCCCCTACGGCCTGAGCATCCACATGCGGGTGCTCAAGGAGGCGCCGCGCTATTTGCGGCGCGGAGGCATCCTGCTTTTCGAGGTGGGGCTTGGCCAGGACCGGCAGGTCATGAGTTTGCTCGAGCGTTCCAAGGCCTATTCGAGTATCCGGGCAGTCACCAACCAGGCCGGTGAGGGCAGGGTGGTTGTGGGACATACGAGGGCGCAGGCGTAAGCATCGCAGCCGCGGCAGGTAGACGCGCTGTCGCGGCTAGAAACGGCCGGGAAGTTGAAACAGAGTTGCGCGAGATTTCGGCGATCAGTTTCTCTTGCGTCAGTTTCTCTTGCGCATGACGTATTGCGCAATTCCCTCGATGGAATCGAGATTCTCCGGCAGCAGCTCGCTGTCTTCGACTGTGATGCCGAAGGTCTCCTCGATGAAGCCGATAACCTCGAGCACACCCGTCGAGTCCACGATGCCCTGGTCGAGTAGCGAGGTGTCGCTCTCCAGGCTCTCGGGATCGGCTATATAGAAATTCGAAGCCAGGAAAGCGCGAATTTGTTCGCTGCAGGTATCGGTTCTATCCTTGGTAGATAACATTGATTTCGCCTCCGGTACAAAAGATGAATGCTGATCAACTTCGCCCTGGTACCGACTCATGACAGGGCCGTTTTTTTGAGCTTACCCGTGTCGGTCATCGGCAGACTGGGTACGATGACGATGGACTTCGGAACCATGAAGTTTTCCAGCCGTCTCTGGCACTCTTTCTGCAACTGCTTTTCACCGATCATGCTTCCCTGCTCCATCACGACAAATGCCTTCACTGCTTGCCCGAGCAGCTCGTCCGGAACGCCGATGACCGCGGCTTCCCGTACGCCCGCAATGTTCATCAACACGTTTTCCACCTCCTTCGGCGCTATCTTCTCTCCGCGCGATTTTATGATCTCGTCGCCGCGACCGACGAAGTAGAGATAGCCCTCGGCGTCCATCCGGCAGTAGTCGCCGGTGTATAGGACCTGCTCACCCGGCAGCGGGCCAGGCTTGAGCTTCCTGGCTGTCGCCTCCGGCTTGCCCCAATAGCCCTTCATCACCGTCGCTCCGCGGATGACGAGCTGACCAACGATGCCGGGGCCGACCCGCCTGTCATGCTCGTCGACAATCCACATTTCCGTATTGGGGATGGCGATCCCGACGCTCGACGGCTTTCGCTCCAGATCCTCCGGCGGCAGGTAGGTGCAGCGCTTGCATTCGGTAAGGCCGTACATCGAATAGATGCGGGCGCCAGAAAACAGCTCCTGCAGCAGGAGAATGTGCTTGAGCGGCAGGGCGGCCGCAGTGTTCGTGACGTAGCGAATACTCGAAAAATCCTGATCCCTGAGAGACCTGAGCTCCCCGAGTGCGGCGAAGATGGTCGGTACGCCGGGAAAACCCGTCACCCTTTCTTGCTTGATCAGCCCAAGGATCTGCGCCGGGAAGGCGAACGAGCGCTCAAGCACCAGCCGGGCGCCCGCGCCGAATGCCATGATCATCTGGTAAAGACCGTAGTCGAAGGCGAGCGGCAGGACATTGAGGATCACCTCGTCTTCGGCAAGCGCCAGGTATGAGGAAATCGAGGCGCACGCGGCGATCATGTTTCGATGCGTCAGCATCACCCCCTTGGGCTCGCCCGTCGAGCCGGATGTATAAATGATCGCAGCGAGATCGATGTCGATGCAGCGGCGCGAGGGCGGCGTGCTGCGGGCTGCCGCGACCGCGGCGTCCCAGCGCACAGCATGCGGCAATTCTTGCAGGTCGCTGTGTTCGATCGGCCCGGAGACGATCATGCGGCGCAACGATGGGCAATTCCGCGCCGGCTCCCTGAAAATCGAGTGCAGGTGTTTGTCGGTGATCAGTGCCGTCGGGCGGCAATCGTTGAGCAGATAATCAAGCTTGTCGCTTTTGGTGAGCGGATTGACGATGCACACCACGGCGTTGGCCTTGAGCACCGCCCAGAACGCAATGACGGCCTCGACAGTGTTGTCGGCGAAGACCACCACGCGATCGCCACGCGCAATTCCGGCATCGGTCAAATGGTGCGCTATGGCGTTCGAACGCATATCGAGATCGCCATAAGTGACACGTTGATTGCCGCACACCAGGGCCACCTTCTCGCCGAGCCGGCTGGCAGAGTGGGTGAGATAGTCATGCAGGAGCGGTACGGCGCCATGCATCATGCGAGCACCTCTTCGCGGTGTTCGCGGTCGATATCGATGCTGAGCTTGAGCGTGCGAGCCCCACTTGGAAGGCTCGCGATAAATTGCCGATGAAGAAGCTGCGTCGACAGCACCCCGACAAGCGCCATATTGTCGGAGTTGGACAGGTCGCCGTCGCCGGCGCTGGCCTGGCACTTGTTCAGGAGCCGGGTAACCGACTTGGGATCGAAGACGTTCGCTTCGCGCAGCGCCGCCTCCGAAAGTGCTTCGCGAATGTAGGCCGGAGCGCCATCTGCGACAAAGCAGAGCGCGTTGGGGGCCCGGTAAGGCTGCTTCTTGCGGGTGACGATTTCCGACGGCACGATCGGTTGCGCTACGCGCTTCAGCACATGCTTTTCATCGAGCACGCGCAGCTTGTAGGCGGCAGGAAGCGAATTCGCGAGTCTCACGAGTTCATGATCGAGGAACGGGAAGCGCCCCTCGACGGAATGAGCCATCAGCATTCTGTCCCCTTGTGAGGAAAGCAGGTATCCCGACATCAGCGTCTGAATCTCTATGTACTGGTCCTGCGCAAGAGAGCCCCATCGCGAAAACTCCGGCGGCAGGCGGGCAAGCAGCTCGGACACGGCGTTGCGGCGCTCCGTTTGGGCGCGCATGTCTGCCGAAAACAGCCGCTTGATGGCGCTTGTGGTACGCCAGCGCGTGCCATGCGCAAAACCAGGCGCGTCACAGGCGTGGATGTCGCGCCCGAAGAACTGGCGTGCCATCGCCTGCTGCTGCACCGGCGAGCGGCTGAGATAGGGATAGAGGCGCTCCAGCAGCCGCGAGCGTCGCGTCGAGGCGGGCTGGCGTCCCCAGAAGCGGCGGACCTTGCCCTCGCGGAACAAATCGTAGCCGGCGAACATTTCGTCGGCCCCTTCGCCGGTCAGCACGACCTTGATGCCGTGCTGGCGCACCAGTCTCGAGAGCAGGAACAGCGGCGCCGGCGCGGTCCTGAGGATTGGCCGCTCGGTGTGGTAGATCACCTCAGGGAAGATGCCAGCGATATCGCTGCGCGAAACAACCACCTCATGATGGTCACTGCCGGCCACGCCGGCAACCAGGCGCTGGAAATGTGTCTCATCATACTCGGCGTCGGCAAAACGCAGCGAGAAAGTCTGGAAGCGCTCGCCCGCGAAGCGTCTCCCCAGCGTGGCGACCAGCGAGCTGTCGAGCCCGCCGGACAAATAGCAGCCGACCGGCACGTCGGCGCGTACTATCCTGAGCGCCGTCGCGGCTTCCAGGGCGCTGCGCACTTCCTCCACCGCGTCATCAAGCGAGCCGGTGAATTCATCATCGCCGGGTCCGTCAACCTCTGGATAGTCAGGCTTCCAAAAAGCCCGCTCCCGGACGACGCCGCTGTCATAAATGCGGACATGCCCCGGCGTGAGTTCGCTTACTCCTCCAAACACGCCTTGTGGCGGCGCGACAGTCCAGAGTGTGAAAGTCTGATCGATGCCGGCTGGATCGAAGGCGCGGGGTATATCCGCATCGGCCGCGAAAATGGCCTTCACCTCGCTGGCGAAGTAAAGCCGTCCGCCATGCTCGCAAAAGTGCAGCGGGCAGATGCCGAACCGATCCCGCGACAAGACGAGACGACCTGCCACGGAGTCCCAGATGGCGACTGCCCACTGCCCATTCATTCGCTCGAAGGCGGCCTCGCCCCAGGCATGATAGGCATGGACGATGACCTCGGTGTCGCTGCGTGTGCGAAAGCGATAACCGAGCGCGACCAGGTCTTGTCGCAGCTCGACGTAATTGAAGATTTCGCCGTTGAAGACGATCCACATTGTGTCGCCCGCGCCGGCGAGTGGCTGCTGGCCGCTTGCGAGATCGATGACGGACAGGCGGGCATGCGCCAATCCCGCACGTCTGTCCCGGTAAAGGCCGCGTTCGTCCGGGCCGCGATGCGCCAGCGCGCCCGCCATGCGTATCAGCGCATCGCGGGAAGGGGGCGCCGCTGCGGCGCTCAGCGACACAATTCCGGCGATGCCGCACATCGCCTAGCCCTCGCCCATTGAAGAGGACACCAACGGCCGCGCGTGAAGATAACGTGCGGCGCGCCGCTTGCTGTCGATATCCTTGAAAACCTTTTGGACCTGCATCACGGTGAGGCCGGTTGCCTCGGCGACGTCTTCGTCGGCGATCCCATGGTTCAAGCCGTAGAGGCACAGATCCATCAGATAATAAGGAAGCGCGAAGTAGAACTCCTCCTGACTCTGCGCCATCGAGAAGGTGTCTGTGGTGGGCGGTCTGCGCCGGACCTCTTCCTCCACCCCAAGATATTCGGCCAACTGGTAGGCCTGGGTCTTGTAGAGGTGGACGATTGGCATCAGGTCGGCAATTCCGTCGCCCTGCTTGACGAAGAAGCCCTGGTCGTACTCCAGGCGGTTCGGCGTGCCCGCTACCGCGTAGTTGAGGCGGTCGGCATGGTAGTATTCGGTCATCTTGCGCAGGCGCTGCTTGTAGTTGGTTGCAGCGACGATCTGCAGATAGGCTGCCGACGGCAGGCGCACCGTGTCGGTCCTGCCCTCGGGGTCCTGAACCGTGAGGCGCGTGATGTTGAGACCGTTGCTCTCGAGAACCGAGGCGAGCACCAGCTTGCATTTCCAGCCGTCCCCATATTCGGGAACGACGGTCTGGATTGCTTCGGTCTGCCGTCTATAGGCGCCGATCGCTTCCAGGGCCGGCGTTATATCCTCCAGGATCGTTTCGATACCAAGGTGTGCGGCGACAATGCGGCCGAGCCTCAGTGAGTCGCCGGAGGAATGGCGCTCCGGCATGAATATCCCGAGGACCTTGCCTTTCCCAAAGGCGCGAACACACAACGCCGCAACGACGGAGCTGTCGATGCCGCCTGAGAGGCCGACAACCACCCCTCGACGTCGCAGCGTGCCGAGGACCTGCTGGCGCAAGATCTGGACGATGCGATCGACTTCCGCGCCAGCGTCGAGCACCAGGGCGTCTTTGCCGAATGTTGAGATCAGGTCGATGGCTTGTACTCCAGTTTGCGAGACTCGATTGGCGAATAGGTTTTCGCCACCGCTTTCTCGATAAGGGGACGATTGGTGGTAAGGTGAGGCTCTACAACCAGATCAATGTGGCTGCCGACGATCGGAATCACGTCCAGATGGGCGAAGACGCTATCCCAGCCGATTGCCAGAGGCATTCCGGGTCGAGCACAGCGGAACAGGGTGCCTGTGATCGGCAGAGCCGGCTTTGGCTCGGCCACCCACTGGAAGAAGGCTTGCGCGCGCAAAACCTCTTGCAGTTCCAGTTTGGTTCTAAAGCTCGTCGCGTTGAACTGTCCTTGAGCGAAGCGGTCGAGAAACTGGACCAGTTGTGCCTCGCGCTTCATTGCCACGGCGACTTTCGCGAGGGCGCGGCATGCCATCCGGTAAGCGGACACGCGGTTGGTTCGGATTCGATTGAATGTGCGCGTAAACGTCTCCCAGCGGGCGCTTCGCTCCCCGACGAGGCTGGTGTCGAGGATGCCGAGGAACTTTACGGTTCGCCCCGCTGCCAGCAGCCGCGCCGCAACTTCGAAGGCAACAGCGCCGCCGAGCGAATGGCCTAGAAGTCGTACATGGCCCGAGGGTTGGGCGCGGCGGATCTGGTCGACGGCGGCGTCGGCCATATCGGCGAGGCTGTCTTGTCCGCGCAGTATCATAGCCAGGGCCGGATACCTGATCGGGGCAACGCGGGTCACCTTGCCCATCGCTGCTGCAAAGGCTGCAAGGCTCGGGCCATAGCCGACGGACCCCGGGAACAGAAAAAGAATGGGAGGGTCGTGCTTCTGGGCGCGCGCGCTTTGATCGCCTGCCTGGGCGGACACGACCGCCTTGACCATTTGCTCCAGGCTCATCCCGACGGTGAAGGCCTCAAGGCCGAGTTCCTGCCCGATGGCGCTTTCGATTTCCATGACGCAGTGCAGCAGCTTCAGCGAATCTCCTCCGGCGTCATCCCAGCGTCCTGCCGCCACGCGCGTATTGAGAATGCTGGTCCATGCCCGCTGGACAACCTGCTGCGCGGTCAGCTTGCCTCGCGGCTCGAGCGGACGCGCGGTCGCCGCTGTCTCTCTGGCTGAAAGATCCATCTCTGCAAGTGTCGTGATGTCGACTTTGCCGCTCGGCAGACGCGGAATCTCGGCGATCGTGTGCAACCGCAAGGGACGCAGCGGCGGCGGCAGATTGGTCCTGACAAGCTGGCGAAGCTCGTCCGAAAAGGTCGCTTCGGCCGAGCGCCGAGGAACAGCAAAGGCGACAAGCTCATTCGCGGCCGTCACGATTGCCACGGCATCCGCGACAGAGGGTGCACAACGCAGCACCCGTTCGAGTTCGGCTGGCTCGACGCGTCGACCGTTGATTTTTACCTGGCGCCCCTTGCGACCGACGATGTGCAGTAGGCCTTGATCATCAAGTCGAACGAGGTCACCTGTCGCGAAAATCCGAAGGCCTGGATCGTGCGGGTCTGATGTTGCCGGCACAACCGCCCCGTCCTCCCAATGGCCAAGCAAGACATACGGGCTCCTGATCAGAAGCTCTCCGCTGCGGCCCGGTTGAACGCGGCGGCCCGCTTCGTCGACAATTGCGAAGGTGATTCCAGGCAGCAGCCAGCCAACTGGAACCGAATCTCCATGCTCTGGCCAGTCTCGCGGCAGGAACCATTGCGAGCCGGTGGTCTCGGTTGACGAGTAACCGATCTGGATAAGGCACGTATCGGAGACGGCCTTGCGCAGCAGGGCGATGTCGGTCCAGGGCACCTTCTCGCCACCGATCCGGGCGACTCTGAGTGAATGGAACGCTTCTGCAGGTCCGTCTGCCATAAGCGCGCGAAGCAGTGCCGGCACCAGATAGGTGATTGTCACGTCTTCGGATCGCACCAGGCGTTGAACGGCGCGCAGGCCGACCGCTTCGACTTCGACCAGATGCAAGGTGGCGCCGGTGAGAAGAGCAGCAAGAATCTCCCGGCACCCGGCGATTGTGGCGGGTCCGGTCAATGGCAGGAAAACATCATCCGAGTTGATGTGGCACGCATCGACATATTGCTGGACCCGGCACAGCAAGCTGCGCTGGCTGTTAACGATGCCTTTGGGCCGGCCCGTACTCCCTGACGTATAAAGCACGATGGCGGGCGCATCGACCGAGACGGAATAAGAACGAGGCACTTGCCCAGCCTGCGAGGCCGCACTGGTCGACACATCGATCCAACTGACCAGGTGGGGCAATCCATCGGGTCGGACATTGCCCTCGCCCAGGACAGCTGAGAGCCGCGCCCCGGCCACGATTTCAAGGATACGCGAGCTAGGATCTCGCGCGTTGAGTGGCACCGAAGGCCGCCCAGCCGTCATGCTTGCCAGCATGGCAATGGGATACCAGGCCGAGTTGGCCTGAAGAATCCCTATCGCCTGTCCGTCTGGGACGGTCGCCGCGATCTGGTGGGACAGCGTCTCGACTGACCGGAGGAGCTGGGAATAGGTCAGACGATTGGCGCCGTCGCTGATTGCAAGCTTGTCGGGGTACTGGCGGACGACATTTCTCAGGTGATCGAAGGCCGCAATGTTGGTAAAATCGACGCCCAATCTTTGAAATGGGCGCAGTACGGGACCACCCTGATCCAGTGCGTATTGTGGGACACTGGACCAATTATCGGAGGTCGTTGTCTGACAATCCACCGCTAGATCCTGATCCGCGACTTCTGATCCCAAATATGCCGAAGACATGAGTTGCCTACGCTAAGATTAGGGTCACTTATCGCCCCCCGCCCCAATCTTTTCATCGATCATTCTGATGATGCCCTGATCTTCCCTCAAGGGCGCTTGGTTAGTCACTTCGCCTGTTTCGCAAGCCGCCGGCCGAGCCAATCATGCCGGGCTCGCTGGCTGTTGTGGTGCGCATGACACGGACACATGCCAAGGCGGGCTCGAAGACCAAGGTGGGGTCGAAGATGGAATTGCCGCTATTCAGGCATATTGCCTATTCGGTGGTTCTTCCGGACGACACCGGCGATGCTTCGGTGTCGGAATAGCTGCCGGGGACGAAACAATAGGCATAGATCTGTCCCCGATTTTCGTCGGTCACGCGGATCCAATCCTTTTCCCACGTTCGGAAGGTAATACGCCCGCCCGTCATCATAGCTGC
This sequence comes from Mesorhizobium sp. M0019, assembly GCF_040323975.1. Classification (NCBI taxonomy): domain Bacteria; kingdom Pseudomonadati; phylum Pseudomonadota; class Alphaproteobacteria; order Hyphomicrobiales; family Phyllobacteriaceae; genus Mesorhizobium; species Mesorhizobium sp. M0019. The sequence continues at coordinate 38,598 of NZ_JAMYVK010000010.1, forward strand.
GGCTCTGAACGGACTCGGCGCGTTGACAACGCGCACCGAGATAACATCGTCGCCGTCCATACGCTCGACGAGATACGTCTGCATGAAAGCCTCCCCATGCCCCGCTAGATCACCCGCACTTTAACGCCGGCTAATGAATTCGGTTGCAACTGCTTGGCGAAACTTTGGGTCCGATACTTTCCGTACCCACCGGCAACTTGGTCCTCCGTATCCGTCAGGTTTTTCAGCGACGGGATGCCAGTTCAGGGGAGGGCAGGCTGATTGCGGCCATGCCGGCGACATGCCAATCTGCGCCGCAACGTTAGGCCCCTGCCTCCGCGGGCAATGGAAAAGGCGCTCGAATGGGCTCCTTTATGCTGTCCGTGATCTGGCATTCTGCCCGTGATTTGGCCTCATCGGACGACCCTGCAGGCCTTTGCGGGACATCCACATAGCGTGGCGTCGCCATCACCGAGGCATAGCAATGTGCGTCGGCAGAGAAATGGGACGGTTCGAGGTTTTCTGAACCTGCCTCACGACGACTGCGTCGTGTCGACGATCCGTTGGAACAGAAGACCTGGCGCTGGAACGTCAATCGTATTTGGCCAGGAAGCGCCCGACGGCGCTGAGGCAGTCGTACTTTTCCTCCACATGCGGCATGTGGCTGGAATTCGGGAAGACCAGGCCTTCAACGTACGGGATAAGATCCAGAAAGGGCTGGACGCAGGCCTCGGTCGCTTCGTCGTAGAAGCCGCGGAAAACCAGGGTCGGCGCCTCGATCCGATGCAGGCGGTCGACGATGGTCCAATTCCGCATCGTGCCGATGACGTGGAACTCATTGGGACCGTTCATGGTGTGATAGACGGTCGGATCTTCCTCGATTGCCGCAAATGTCCGGGCGACCTCTGGCGGCATCGGAACGACGCGACAGACATGACGGTCGTAGAAAGCCTTCGTCGCCGCAACATATTCGGGGTGATCGGTGGTTCCCGCCGCTTCGTGCCGGTCGAGCGCACTTTGCACATCGGCTGGCAACTCGGTGCGCAATTGCCGGGCTCCTTCCACCCACAGCGCCATCGAGGCCAGCGAATTGGCCAGGATCAATGCCTTGAGCCCCTCAGGGCGGCGCACGGCGTGCTCGGCCGAGAGTATGCCGCCCCAGGACTGGCCGAGCAGGGCATAATGGCCGGCAATGCTGAGATGGGCGAGCAACGCATCGAGTTCGCCCAGGAAGAAATCGACGGTCCAGAAGTCGCCGCCCTTGTCCGGCAGATGGGTCGATTTGCCGTTGCCGATCTGATCGTAGTGGATGACGGCTCGCCCGGTTCCGGCAAGCTCCTTGAATGAGTCCACATAGTCGTGGGTGCAGCCCGGTCCACCATGAGCGACGACCAGGGGCAGCTTGCCCGACCCGAGGTCCCCGGTCACACGGTACCAGGTGCGATAGCCCTTGTAGTCGCTAAATCCTTCGGTGATCGCATGTGCCGTCACAGTCCAAGCTCCGCATCATGGCGCGGCAGGAGCCACTTTGGTGCACCCCTCCCAAGCCTTGTTTGCGGCCGACGGTACTAAGCGGCCCAGCGCATTTACAGCTAGCACTTTTTATAGGTTCGCCGGTTATGGGTTTGCCCGAGGCAAGGCCGATCCCCCGCAGGTCGCGAGCCTCAATGCTCCGGTTCGAGCAGCCGGTAATGGGCGGCGAGCGCGATGGCATGGAAGCGGTTGCGCGCGCCAAGCTTTCGCGTCGCCGCGTTGAGGTGCAGCGTTGCGGTAGGCACCGCGCGGCCAATCTCACGCGCGACCTGCTTGGCCGTCAGTCCGGCAGCGGCCAGGCGCAGGCACTGACGTTCGCGCGACGTCAGATGGACATGTTGGCAGGTGCGGATTCCGGCGTCGAAACCGGCGTAGGCGGAGTCATGCAGCAGATGACCCAGATCTCCGATCTCGGCGATCAAGGGTCTGGCTTCGAGCTCGAACCCGGCCTCCGGATCGGCACGGATCGCGGTGAAGGTGGCGAGATCGCCGCCGGCAAGGCGAATGGGTACGGTGACGCCGCAGGTCATCCTGGTGTCAAGCAAATAGCTGACCACAGGATCGTGCTTGGACTGGAGCACGCGCTGCATGACGGTGCTCTGAACGCCGCTGTGCGACCAGAGAAACGGTCTCGATACGGTGAGCGCGGCCTCCTGCACCGGGTCAAGCTGATAATATCCGCCCTTGCACCAGAGATCCTGCATGTCGCGCGGCACGTTGCGCAGAGCCATCAACGAGGGCGTGATAAGCTCGCCCTTGTGACTGACCGGCACGGGCGTATAGTCGTAGATGAACGCGGTGAAACCGATGGGCTCCAGCACCTCCGTTGCCACCGCCATGGCAGCGTCGATGCTCATTCCGGTTTGGAACCGGCTCTCTAGATCGCCTGGAAGGCTTTGCATCGGGCAAGCTTACCCGCTGATGATTGCTTGTCAAATAGCCATGTCGGCCGGCTGCTCAACAAATAGGCGGGGATAAGCCTGTCCGACCCTATCTATCTTAATAGCTATCCCGTCCGGCTTCGCTCGCCGTAGTCTTTTGTGATTGGGCCAAGTAGCGGACACCGTTCGCAAACCCAGACTGTTTCAGCCGCGCAATGGTCGATCGATCGGGTTCAGCGCGGCAAAAGCCGACACGCCTCCATGAGGGAATAAATATGCGACCCCAAAAAGCATTTGCAGCGTTGATACCCTGCCTGGCTCTGCTCGGCGTGATCATGATGTCGCCGGCAAGCAGTGCCTTGGCCACCGAGGGCAAGCCAGGCGGCACACTCCGACTGCTGGCCAATGCCGCGGCAGGCACCGCCGATCCGCACATCAACTACACGCTGCAGTATTTCCAGATCAATTATGTCCTCTACGATGGCCTGGTGACCTACAAGAAGGCCGGGGACAAGACTGGCTTCGAAGTCGTCGCGGACCTGGCGGAAAGCCTCCCGCAGGTCGAGAACGGCGGCAAGACCTACGTCTTCAAGCTGCGCAAGGGCATCAAATTCGCGGATGGCTCGGATGTCACCACGAAGGACGTGGTGGCTTCGTTCCAACGCATCTTCAAGATCAGCGGGCCGACGGCCGGGACCTTCTACAAAGGCATCGTCGGCGCGGATGCGTGCTTGAAGGCCCCCGCTGCATGCACCCTCGAAGGTGGCCTGTCGGTCGACGATGCGGCCGGAAGCATTACCTTCAACCTGGTCCAGCCGGATGCCGAGTTCCTGCAGAAGTTGGCCGTTCCACACGCGTCGATCCTGCCGGCGAGCGCGCCGCTGAAGGACGCCGGCACCGATCCGATCCCGGGTACCGGACCGTACATGATCGCCAGCTACGACCCCAACAAGCTAATGAAGATTGTGCGCAATCCTCACTTCAAGGAATGGAGCAAGGAAGCGCAGCCGGCCGGATATCCGGACGAGATCGACTATGAATTCGGCCTTACCGACGAGGCGGCGGTGACGGCGGTCGAGAATGGCCAGGCGGACTGGATGTTCGACCCACCGCCGTCCGACCGTCTCGCCGAACTCGGCACCAAATATGCCGCGCAGGTCACGGTTCACCCGCTGACGGCAATGTGGTATGCGCCGATGAACACCAATCTGGCGCCGTTCAACGACATCCGCGTTCGCCAAGCCGTGAACTTCGCGATCGACCGCGCCGCGATCGTCAAGCTGTTCGGCGGCAGCAATCTGGCGCAGCCGGCCTGTCAGATCCTGCCGCCGGGCTTCCCGTCATTCGCAGCCTATTGCTCGTTCACCGCCAATCCAGGTGAGAAGTGGTCGGCGCCGGATATGGACAAGGCCAAGCAATTGGTCGCGGAATCGGGAACCGCAGGTCAGGAGGTGACGATCATCACCGAGGACACCACGGTCTCCAAGGCGATCGGCGTCTACCTGCAGGATGTGCTCAACCAGCTTGGCTACAAGACGTCGGTCAAGCCGATCTCGCAGAACATACAGTTCACCTACATCCAGAACACCAATAACAAGGTGCAGATTTCGATCTCGCAATGGTTCCAGGATTACCCGGCGCCATCGAATTTCCTGCAGGTCTTGTTCAGCTGTGCCTCGTTTACGCCGGGCTCCGACGCCTCGGTCAATATTTCGGGGTTCTGCGACAAGTCGATCGACGCATCGATGGACGAGGCAGAGGCAGCCACCATCGCCGATCCGGCCAAGGGCGCGACACTCTGGACCGCCATCGACAAGGCTGTGACGGACAAGGCTCCGGTCGCTGTCCTGTTCACGCCAAAGCGCGTCGATGTGATCTCTTCCAGGCTGAAGAACTTCACCTTCAGCCCGCAATTCTACTGGATTGTCAGCCAGTCCTGGGTGGAATAGCCGACCGGAGCCAATGCGACGGAGTGCCGCTGGCTCTCCGTCGCATTTCCTTTTCCGGCGGATCAGCGCATCTTCCAGGCCGCGATTTTTCCCAGGCAATCCTGTTCATGGTCAATGTCATTGCGGACCAGCCTGCCATCCCGGTTCGCCGGGCCACCGATGGCCCGTGGCGCACCGCTTGGCGCAAGCTGAAAGGCGATCGTTCGGCAATATCTGCCTTCGCCGTGCTCGTCGTCATTGTGATCGCCTCGCTCGCGGCGCCGCTTTATGCGCGATACGTCTCCGGCACCGATCCATTTGCGACCAATCTCAATGGCGAGATCGTCGTCGATGGGGTGACCCAGCCGGTGCTGCAGCCCTCCACCGAAGGCCTTGGCCTCGGCATGACGCCGGTCGGGCCGACCTGGCGCATCGGCCCCTATATGCTCGGTGCCGACAACCAGGGCCGTGACGTCGCGGCGCGGCTGCTTTACGGCGGACGGGATTCGCTGTTGATCTCGGGTGCTGCAGCCGTGCTGTGCCTTGTCCTCGCGACATTCCTGGGGGTCGTTTCCGGCTTCTTCGGCGGCATCGTCGACATCGGCCTGTCGCGCATTCTCGACGTGCTCTGGGCTTTTCCGATTTTCCTGTTGGCGATTTCGTTGTCGATCGTGCTGATTGCGCAGAGTATCCAGATCGGTCCGTTCGAAATCCGCTCCGGCAGCCTGTGGCTACCGGTCTTCATCATCGGCATCGTCTATGTGCCCTATGTGGCGCGGCCGATCCGCGGCCATGTCCTGACCTTAATGCATGCCGAATTCGTCACCGCTGCGATCGGCCTTGGCGCATCGCCCTGGCGCATCCTTTTGCGCGACATCATGCCCAATGTGGTGACCCGCATCATCGTTTTCGTGCCGTTGATCCTGGCGCTCAACATGATGACGGAATCCTCGCTGTCGTTCCTGTCGATCGGCGTGCAGCCGCCGGATGCCAGCTGGGGCACGATCATCCAGGACGGCCAGGGCCTGCTCTATTCGCGGCCGGTCGTGGCACTGGCGCCGGGGCTAGCCATTGTGATCACGGTGCTGGCCCTAAACATTCTGGGCGACGGCGTGCGCGACGCGCTCGATCCGAAATCCTCGCCGAGGGGCGTCTAGTGGTTGCCGCGCTCGGCTTCCGGCTTGGCCAGATGGTGCTGGTTATGTTCGGTATCAGCGTCGTCGCTTTCCTGATCTTCTTTGCGACGCCTGGCGCTGATCCATCGGCGCGCATTGCCGGCCGCAATGCTTCGCAAGAGACGCTGATCCAGGTGCGCCACGATTTCGGTCTCGACCGGCCATTGCCGGTGCAATATGGGCTGATGATGAACCGGCTTTTCGTCAGCCGCGATCTCACCTCCTTCGTCAATCGCGGGCAGCGCGTCATTCCGACCGTGATAAGCGCCATTCCCGTGACGCTGTCGCTGGTCGGCGGCGCGGCAGTGCTGTGGGTGCTCGGCGGATTGATCGTCGGTGTGATCGCAGGCGCAACGCGCGGTACATTCATTGATCGCGCGCTGATGATCCTGAGCCTGGTAGGCGTGTCGATCCCGGTCTTCTGGCTGGGCGAGGTCGCCAACCTGCTGACGCAAAGCCGCTGGCACGACAGCTGGCTGTTTTCCTGGGTTCCTCCGCTCGGCTACATCCCCCTGACCGAGAATCCCTGGGGCTGGTTCAAGGCGCTCGTCATTCCGTGGTTCACGCTGGCAACCCTTTATGTCGGCCTCTACGGCCGGGTGCTGCGGGCAAGCCTGATCGAGATGATGCAGGAGGATTTCATCCGCACCGCCCGAGCCAAGGGGATCGGCGAGCGGCGGGTGGTGCTGCATCATGGCCTCAGGACCTCGCTGGTCGCATTTGTTACCATGTTCGGCCTCGACTTCGGTGCCCTGGTCGGTGGCGGCGCGCTGCTGACCGAAGTGGTCTTCGGACTGCAGGGCGTCGGAAAACTGACCTACGAGGCGCTGCAGACGCTCGATCTGCCGATGATCCTTGCCACGGTGATCTACGCCGCCTTCTTCGTGGTGATGGCAAACTTCGTCGTCGACGTGGTCTTCGTCATAATCGACCCGAGGGCTCGCGATGTCGGCTGATGCTCCTCTTCTGGTGGTCAAGGACCTCACCGTCTCCTTCCGCAGCGACGAGGGCCTGGTGCGCGCGGTGGGAGGTGTTTCGTTCTCCGTCGAGCAGCGCGAGATCGTCGGTGTGGTCGGCGAATCCGGTTCGGGCAAAAGCCAGACCTTGCTCGCCATTATGGGGTTGATCGACAGCCCCAACGCTATCGTCTCCGGTTCCATCCGTTTCATGGGACGGGAGCTGATCGGGCTCAAGCGGCGTGCGCTCGATGCCATTCGCGGCCGCCAGATCGCGATGATCTTCCAGGATCCGATGTCTGCGCTCACCCCGGTGCATACGATCGGCAACCAGATCGGCGAGCAGGTTCGCGCGCATGAAAAAGTGTCGGCGAAAGCGGTACGGGCGAGGGCCGTGCAATTGCTGGATGCGGTCGGCATCGCAAATCCGGATCGGGTCATCGACAGCTACCCGCACCAGCTTTCCGGCGGTATGCGCCAGCGCGCGGTGATTGCCATGGCGCTCTCGTGCAACCCGGCGCTGCTCGTCGCGGATGAACCGACTACAGCCCTCGATGTTACCGTGCAGGCGCAGATCCTCGAACTGATCGGACGATTGCGCGACCAGTTCGGTTCCGCTGTGATCCTGGTCACGCACGATCTTGGCGTCGTCGCCGAAGTCGCGGACCGGGTACTGGTGATGTATGGCGGACGCTTTGTCGAGGAGGGCGGCAAGAGCAGCGTGTTCCGGGCGCCGCTGCATCCCTACACATGGGGCTTGTTCGGCTCGATCCCGCCGATGGAGGGACCACGTCCAGCCCGGCTCGCTGCCATTCCGGGAATTCCGCCATCGCTCTCCAACCTGCCGAAAGGCTGCGCCTTCAGCCCCCGCTGCGCCTTTCGCCACGACGCCTGTCTGGTTCAACTGCCGATCATGCAAGGCGAGAGCCATCGCGCCGCGTGCCTGTTGCCGGAGCCTACGCGCAGACAATTCGCTGCCCAGAGGCCTGGCGGCGTGGTGGAGATGCAACGATGAATGCCAGGCCACGCGAACGTCCGCTGCTTCGTGCCGGCGACCTGTCGAAGCGCTATAGCGTCGGCCGCTCGATCTTCCCGGCGCAGCGCCGGACCGTGCATGCGGTTGATACGGTGTCGCTCGACATCTGGCCCGGGGAGACCCTCGGCATCGTCGGCGAGTCCGGTTGCGGCAAATCCACGCTTGGCCGGTGTCTGGTGCGTCTGACCGAAATCAGCTCGGGGTCGCTGGAATTCGAGGGCCGCGACATCAGCGACGCCTCCCAGCGCCAGCTTCGTCCGTTGCGGCGGCAGATGCAGATGGTCTTTCAGGATCCCAGCGCTTCGCTCAATCCGCGCCGGCGGGTCGGCGATCTGCTGGCCGATCCGTTCCGCATGCATGAACGCCTCTCGGCATCGGAAATGGCGGACCGCGTGGCCGAGCTCCTGCGCCGGGTCGACTTGTCGCCCCAGCACGCATCGCGCTACCCGCACGAATTCTCCGGCGGCCAGCGCCAGCGTATCGGCATCGCCCGCGCGCTGGCGCTGCGGCCACGGCTGATCGTGGCCGACGAGCCGGTCTCGGCGCTCGACGTGTCGATCCAGGCGCAGATCGTCAATCTGCTCGCCGACCTGCGCGAGGAGTACAACCTGACCTATGTGTTCATCGCCCACGATCTTTCCGTGGTGCGTCAGATCTCGAGCCGTGTGGCGGTGATGTATCTGGGATCGATCGTGGAGAGCGGGCCGACCGACGAGGTCTTTGCGGCGCCCAGACACCATTACACCGCGGCGCTGCGTTCCGCCGTGCCGATACCCAGCATCGACCGGGCGCGGCGCGGCCGGCTGGTGCTCAAGGGTGATCTGCCCAGCCCGATGAACCCACCCTCGGGGTGCCGGTTCCACACCCGTTGCCCAGCTGCCACCCCGATCTGCCGCAGCGAGCGCCCGCTTCTCCAAAGCATTGGCGAGGGCCGCCTGGTCGCGTGCCATCATCCCGCCGACGGTTGACTAGGGGAATTCTCGTTCAACGATATCGGATCAGGACCGTTCAGCCGCAATCGTCGCTTCGGCGAGAATAGAGGCCGATCTGGACGCCGCACGATCCGACGCTATGTTGCGCTTCGGCGCTCAAGGCGATCGTTTTTCAGTTTGCCACGCTCACCGACGTCACCTGGCAGATGTCGGGCGAGGTGATCCTGATGACGCTCCTCGGCGGCATCGGCACCATGGTCGGGCCGATCATCGGCGCCAGTTTGGTCGTCGGCCTGGAAAACACGCTCGCCACCTCGAACTTTCCGGTGACCATCGCCACCGGCCTGACCTTCATGGTCTGCGTGCTGGTTTTCCGGCGCGGTATTGTCGGTGAGGTCTATGCGCGGTTTCTCGGGCCAAAGGGTGACGCGAAAGACTGAACGGCTCAGTTCCGCCTCGCTAGGCGATGCGTAAGCCTTGCGCGTCGAGAAGCACGCAGCCCAGCGGGTCGAAGCAGACATCGACCGCTTCGCCTTCACGCAGCGGCTGGCCGTCGATCAACGTGTTGGCGCGCACCAGCGTGCCGGCGCCGATGTCGATCTCGTAGACCGCATTGCCGCCGAGATAGGAGGTCGAGACGATCCGTCCCGCCAGCCTGTTGGCAGCACCGGCGGTACCGACGGTAAGCTTCTGCGGGCGAACGACAACGGTGACCGCGCTGCCGGTCGCGAGCGCCTTCGGCGCGGCCGCCTTTACGACATGGCCGGTGGCCAGCGCGATCGTCGCCATCTTGCCGTCCATCGCTGTCACGCTGCCGGGCAGCATGTTGGCCTTGCCCAGGAAATTGGCGACGAATGCGGTGGCCGGCTGGTCATAGACCTGCGCGGGGGAGCCGATCTGCTCGATCAGGCCGGCGTTCATCACGACGATGTGGTCGGACATCGACAAGGCTTCTTCCTGGTCGTGCGTCACGAAGATAGCGGTGATGCCCGTCTCCCTCTGGATTTTCTTGATCTCGACGCGCATGTCCTCGCGCATATTGGCGTCGAGCGCCGACAAGGGCTCGTCCAGCAGCAGCACTTCCGGCTCGAAGACGATGGCGCGGGCCAGTGCGATGCGTTGCTGCTGGCCGCCCGAGAGCTGCGACGGCAGCTTTGTCTCGCTGCCGGGCAGCCGCACCATATCCAGCGCCTTCTTGACCCGGCGCACGATTTCCGGTTTCGGCACGTTCCGGTATTTCAGGCCGAATGCGACGTTGTCGAAGACGTTCTTGTGCGGAAAGAGCGCGTAGTTCTGGAACACCAGACCAATGTTGCGCTTGTAGATCGGGATGTCGTCGACCCGCTTTCCGCCGATCGAGATCTGGCCACCGGAGATGTCGACCAGGCCCGCGATCGAGCGCAGGATCGTCGTCTTGCCGCACCCGGACGGCCCCAGCAAGGTGACGAAACTACCCTTGCGGATCGCCAGTGAAAAATCGCGCACAGCGGCGAACTTGCCGTAGAAAATATCGATGTCGCGAAACTCGACCGCAGGCTTTCCTATCGGCTGCCGCTCGCTCTGGGCGAGCGGGTCGCCATCAGCCCCGGCCGAAGCCGGCCGGGGCTGCTGGTCGTGGCTGTTGTCGTCATGCACCTTTCGACACCCTGTCCCATTGCTTGGTCCAGGCGTCTTCGTTCTTCGCCCAGTAGAGCGGATCGGCGAAGGTCAGCGATTTCATCGATCCAGTCGGGTCGAAGGCCGGAAGCGCCGCGATCTTGTCGGTCAGCTTCACCTTGGTCGGGTCAAGCGATGGCGGATAGTTCTGGCCCTCGGCGACGGCGATCGACGTGGCCGGATCCAGCATGAAATTGATCAGCTCCTCGCATTCGGCCATCGGCGATCCCTTGAGCACCAGCATGTCCTCCATCCATGCGTATGAGCCGGCAGGGTCGAGATAGCCGATCGGCTGGCCCTGCTGCTGCAGGGCGGCGACACGTCCTGACCAGGCGTCAGTGACGACGATCTCGTTTCGCGACAGGAGGTCCATGAGTTCCGCGCCGGAACTCCAGAACTTCTTGGCCAGGTCGCGGGTCTCGCGAACCTTGGCCCAGACCGCATCCATGTCCTGGATGTTGTTGGGGTCCTGTTTCGTCTGCAGTGCCGCATACCAGACGCGCGTCGTCATATCGGCGTAGCCGCCGATCTTGCCGGCATATTTCGTGTCGGTAAGCAGGTTGGCGCCCTTTTCCTTGGCTTCTTCCGGCGAGATGACCTTGTTGTTGTAGGCGATGCCGGTGGTGCCGTAATCATATGGCACCGCCGACAGCTTCGGCGTGATCTTACGGAACGGCTCGATCATGGCGGTCAGCACATTCGCCATGTTCGGAATGTTCGCCTCGTTGATCTCGGAATTGAAACCGCCATTGACGTATTTGATATAGTAGTTGACGCCGGAAGAATGGACGATCTGGAAGTCGCCTGGTTTCGACGTCTTGATCTTGGTGATGATCTCGTTCTCGTCGCCAAAGGTGCCCTGGACGACCTTGACCTTGGACTTGGCGGTGTAAGGCTGGAACGCGTACTTATCGATCGCCTCCTGCACCACGCCGCCCCATCCGTCGAAGCGCACTTCCGAAACCGCGGCGAGCGCCCGTCCCATCCAGGGCATGGAAAGCCCGGTGGCGGCGGCAGCGGCGGCCGTCAGCGTCAGGAACGATCGGCGGCTGATGTCGCCATTGGCATAGCGTTCGTTGAGCCGTTCCAGTCGTTTGGTGGTTGTCAGTTTCATTTCCATTCTCCCATTTTCATCTTCACTTGCCTGCCTTGAACCAGGTGAGGCTTTGCAGGACGAGCCCGCCAGCCAAGGGAATGCCGACCGTCAAAAGGATCATGACGGTTCCGAGCGCGTTCACCTCGGGGCTGATCGAGATCTTCAGCATCGAAAGGATTTGCGTCGGCATGGTCTCGACGCCCGCCGGCCGCCAGAACAGGCTGGCCGAGGTGTTGTCGAACGAAATGGTGAAAGCGAGCAGAACACTGGCAAGCACTGCGGGAATGAGCAGCGGCAGCGTGATTTCGCGGAATGTCGACACACGCGGCGCCCCGAGCGAAAGCGCCGCCTCCTCATAGGAACGTTTTATGCCGACCATGCGCGCCTGGACGATCAGCACCACGTAGGGGAGCGTGAGCAGAATGTGGCCGAGCACCAGCAGCGTCATGCTGCGCGGCTGGTCGACGGCTTTGATCATGACCAGCAGGCCGACGCCGAGTATCGTTTCGGGGACCAGCGCGGGAAGAATGACAAGCGTGTTGATCGCCTGCTTGCCACGGAACTCGAAGCGCACCAGCGCCAATGCCGCCATGATGCCGAGCAGCGTCGTCACCGTTGCCGTCACCAGCGCAATCCACATCGATGTCCGGAAGGCGTCGAGAACCGGCTCGTTGGTGAGCAGCTTTTCGTACCATCGCAGGCTGAAGCCGGTGAGGGGAAAGCCGCCGAACATCGAGGCGTTGAAGGAAAGCACGACCGTGGCGAGGATCGGCGCAAACATGAAGATGTAGACGCACACCGTGATCGCGCCGGTCAGCCGCCACGCCCATCTGCCTTCGCGATTGGGATGATCCGCTCTCATGCACTGAGGCCCTTCATGATCTGCGATAGGCCCATATAGCGGCTGTAGGCGGCCGCGGCCGCGCCGAGCAGGACGAACAGGACGATGGAAAGCGTGGCGCCCATCGGCCAATTGAGCTGCCCCATGATGGTGTCGTAGATCAAGTTGCCGAACAGCGCATCGCGGCTGCCGCCGAGCAGCTGCGGCGTCACATAGGAGCCGGCCGCCAGCACGAAGCAGAGCAGCAGCCCGGCGCCCAGCCCCGGCATCGATAGCGGCAGGGTCACTTCGCGAAACGCCTGCGCGCTGGTACAGCCCATCGAGCGGGCGGCGGCGATCAGCGTGCGGTCGATGCTTTCCAGGCTGACATAGACGTTCAGGATCATATAGGGCAGCAGAAAATGCAGCAGCCCCATGATGACGGCGCCCTCGGTGTAGAGCATCGGCAACGGCTCGTTGATAACCCCCAGCCTGATGAGCACGACGTTGATCAGCCCCTGTTCGCCGAGAATATGGATCCACGAGAATGTCCGGATGGTGAAGCTGATCCAGAACGGCACGATGAGCAGCAGCAACAGCAGCCATTTGTGCCTGAAGGTCGTGGCCCAGATGAAATAGGCGGGGAAATAGCCAAGGATCGCGCAGATCACAGCGGTGATGGCGCCGACGCGAACGGTCTTCCAAAGAAAACCGTGATAGTAGCTGTCGGTGAGGAATTCCTTCCAGTTGTCGAAGGTCAGCACCGCCGATTCCACCCCCGCGGTGACGAAGGTGAAAAACGTGTAGACCGTCATCATCGCGATCGGCAGCAGCAGAAGCAGGGTAAGCAGTAAAAGCACAGGCGCGACGAGGACCCAGGCCAGTCGCTGATCGTATAATTTCCACCCTTTGGTCACGACCCGTCCAACCACTCTATGTGCAAGCCGCCATCACCGGGCTCGGCTCCGGACTAGATTGGGCGATCGGCGTTCAGGTGTCCACTCTGCATATGGCTCCTGCACAAATTCTGTGCAGGGCCACCGCGCGACCCTCGCCCTGCCGGATTCAACAAATTGCCCGGCGTTCCGCCTGCACATTGATTAAATCAGATATCCCGATATACAGGGTAATTTCGGATATAGATTTTACATGGGCCGGGCAATTTCATGAGTCGCAATTTTCTGGTGATTGAACCTGAGGAAGGCATTGCCGTGCTCAAGGGGCTTGCCTCCTCGGCGCGGATCTCGATGCTGAAACTGCTGCATGAGAAGGGGCCGATGAATGTCAACGAAATCGCCGCCGTGCTGTCGCTTCCGCAGTCGACCGTCTCGACCAACATCCAGGTGCTGGAGGATGCGGGGCTGATCCGCACCGAGAACCTGAAAGCGAAGAAAGGCAGTCAGAAAATCTGTTATCCGACGGCCGAAGAAGTGCTCGTCGTGTTCAAGAGCGAATATCGTGCGGTCAAGAACGACGCGATCGAAGTGTCGATGCCGATCGGGCTTTATACCGGCTTCGAGGTTACCGCGCCCTGCGGCCTTTGTTCGCCGGACGGCATCATCGGTCTGCTCGATGTGCCGAACACTTTCCTCGATCCGGACCGCATGAAAGCCGGTCTGCTATGGTTCACGCGCGGTTTTGTCGAATACCAGTTCCCCAACAATGCCAAGCTCGCCAATGCCGAGATCACCGGACTCGAAGTTGCGATAGAGCTGTCTTCGGAAGTGCCGGGCACCAGCGCCGATTGGCCCTCGGACATCACGCTGACGATCAATGGCGTCGATGTCGGCACCTGGACGTCGCCGGGGGATTTCGGCGACAAGCGCGGCGTCTTCACGCCCTCCTGGTGGAAGCTCAAGGGCTCGCAATACGGTAAGCTGAAGAACTGGCGAATTGCCAATGACGGCACCTATGTCGACGGCCTCAGGATTTCCGAAACCGGCGTCGCCGCACTCGATCTGAAGAGCCATCATTCAATCCGCGTCCGTATCGGCGTCAAGGACGACGCCAAGCGCCCTGGCGGGATCAATATTTTCGGCAAGGGCTTTGGAAATTACGATCAGGACATCCTGCTCAGGATCAAAACTGGTTGATATCATGAAACCGGGTTCTGAAGATAACGCAGCAATTTCAACTATCTGGCTTTCTGCTGTGCCAAAGCGTTCGTCTAATTGTCCTACATTTGGGTATTTTGGCTTGACGAAGGGCTGCTAATTCCTCTTTGATATCGGGCAAGATGATTTAAATCATCGTTTGTGATATCGATGGGAGGAATGCATGAAGGCAGCCGTTACGGCTCATCCGCATTATGTCGTCTCGGAAATCGATCCGAGGCTCTACGGATCCTTCATCGAGCATCTGGGGCGGGCAGTTTACACCGGCATCTATGAGCCCGGCCATCCGACAGCGGATGCCAACGGCATGCGTCAGGACGTCATCGATCTCGTCAGGGAACTCAATGTTCCGATCGTCCGCTATCCCGGCGGCAATTTCGTCTCGGCCTACAATTGGGAAGACGGCATTGGTCCCAAGGAACAGCGCCCAGTGCGCCTCGACCTCGCCTGGCACACATCGGAAAGCAACGAAGTCGGCCTGCATGAATTTGCCGATTGGTGCACCTGCGCCAACACCGAGATGATGCTTGCCGTCAATCTCGGCTCGCGCGGCCTCGACGAAGCCCGCAATCTGCTGGAGTACGCCAACCATCCCGGCGGCAGCAAATGGAGCGACAGGCGCATCGCCAACGGCCGCAAGGAGCCCTTCGACGTCAAGCTCTGGTGCCTCGGCAATGAAATGGATGGCCCCTGGCAGATCGGTCACAAGACCGCGGACGAGTATGGCCGGCTGGCGCATGAGACGGCCAAGGCCATGCGCGCCTTCTCCAAGTCACTCGAGCTGGTGGTCTGCGGCTCTTCGAATGCCAAGATGCCGACCTACCCTGAATGGGAAGCGACGGTTCTCGACCATACCTACAACGAGGTCGACTACATCTCACTGCACATGTATTTCGACAACGACGCCAACGACGCTCCGAACTATCTCGCCATGAGCGAAAAGCTCGACGACTACATTGTCTCGGTCGCCGGCGTCATCGAGTATATCAAGGCCAAGAAGCGCTCCAACAAGCAGGTCTACATCTCGTTCGACGAATGGAACGTCTGGTACCATTCCAAGGAGCAGGACAGGAAGATACTCGGCGGCAGCAACGGCTGGCCGTTCGCCCCGCCGTTGCTCGAAGACATCTATAATTTCGAGGATGTGCTGCAGGTCGGCCTGATCCTCAACACCTTCATCCGCCGTTCCGATGTCGTCAAGATCGCCTGCCTGGCACAACTGGTCAATGTCATCGCGCCGATCATGACCGTTCCGAATGGCCCGGCATGGCGGCAGACGATTTTTTATCCCTATCTGTTTGCTTCTAACTATGGTCGCGGCAATGCGCTGGATCTCAAGGTGGAAAGCCCGACCTACAAATCCAGCGTTGCGGGCGACGTCGCCTATGTCGATGTTGCCGGCGTGCACGACAGGCAAACCGGCCACGTCACCTTCTTCGCCGTCAACCGCCATTCGAGCGAGGCAATCGAAACAGTGGTCGACCTCACCGGCTTCGGCGCGGCGGAGATCGTCGATCACCAGGTGATGGCACACGCCGATCTGAAAGCCGTCAATTCGGCCGAAAACCCTGGCAATGTCGGCCCCAGGAAGGGTGAGGGCGCCTCGCTCGCCGGCGGCAAGCTGAGCCTGTCACTGCCGGCCTATTCCTACCAGGTCATACGCCTGAGGCTCTGAGTTCAGGCGGATCATCGAGAAAGCGCAAACGCTGAGGAGGAGCGTCGACGTGACGGCCGATATCGAGATCAGGAACGTGAGCAAGCAGTTCGGTGCCATGACGGTGCTGGATCATCTGTCGCTCTCCATAAGGGCACGCGAATTCATCGTGTTCCTGGGCCCGTCCGGCTGCGGAAAATCGACGCTTCTTCGAATGATTGCCGGGCTCGAAGCTGTCGACAGCGGCGAGATTGCCATCAACAACGAGCGCATCGATCATCTGCCACCGGGCAAGCGCGGCATTGCCATGGTGTTCCAGTCCTATGCGCTTTATCCGCATATGACGGTGCGCGACAACATGGCCTTCGGCCTTGCGAATATCGGCGTACCAGGCAAGGTCATCGAGGCGCGCATCAATGAAGCCGCCCGCATGCTGGAAATGCCGCATCTGCTCGATCGCAAGCCGGGCCAGCTCTCCGGCGGTCAGCGCCAGCGCGTCGCCATCGGCCGTGCGATCGTCAAGGAGCCGAAGGCCTTTCTGTTCGACGAGCCGCTCTCCAATCTCGATGCCGCGTTGCGCACCCGCACCCGCATCGAGCTTGCCCAGCTTCACCAGCGGCTGCAATCGACGATGATCTTCGTCACCCATGATCAGGTCGAGGCAATGACGCTGGCCGACCGCATCGTCGTCATGAACAATCGCAAGATCGACCAGATAGGTACCCCGATGGAGATCTACGAGCGCCCGGCGACCAAATTCGTCGCTGGTTTCGTCGGCGCGCCGGCGATGAACTTCGTCGATGCGACGCTTGACAGATACGGCAAGAACGCCACGGCCAGGTTTGCGGACGGCGTCTCGGTGCAGACCGAGATCGCCTCCAGCCAACTGACCGATGGCAAGTACACTTTCGGCATCCGTTCTGAAGACGTGCGCATCGTTGCCGCCGGACAGGGCAATGCCGGCGGCGTGGTCGATGTGCTCGAGCGGCTCGGCGAACGCACCCTGATCTACGCGCGGCTGGGCGATGGCCAGCAGATCGTCGGCTCGGATGCCGGCAACAGCCGCGTCGCCGTCGGCGACAGAATCGGGCTCGCCTTTGATGGCCAGAAATCGCATCTGTTCAACGAGACCGGCCGCGCCTGGCATGCGAGGGAGGCCTGAGATGGCTGACCGGCTGGCGATGTCCCCGACCGCGACGCTTGCTGTCGGCGTCAGAGCCCCTACCGCCGACATCTATGCGCCGCAATGGCGAAACGTCATTTTCGTTGCGCCATTCTTGTTCTTCTTCACCACGCTGCTGCTCTTCCCGCTGCTCTGGGGGATGTGGCTGAGTTTCCACAAGGCCGACACGTTTTCGTCCGGAAATTTTGTCGGTCTCGGCAATTACGCCAGGCTGTATCACGACAAGGTCTTCCTGCAATCGATCTGGAACACCTTCTATTTCGTGCTTCTGACGGTGCCGACGCTGGCGCTGATCGGCCTTTTCCTGGCGCTTTGCCTCAACCGCCGCACGCGCACTGCCGCGGTTTTGCGGACGCTGTTCTTTTCCTCGTCGGTGCTATCGGTCACCATCGTCACGCTGATCTGGCGCATCGTCTTCATTCCGAATGTCGGCCTGTTGTCGACGATCTACGGATGGTTCGGCGCAACGGCTCCGGCCTTCATTTCCGATCCCAGCCTGGCGATGGTCGGCATCGCCATTGCCACCATCTGGTGGTGTATCGGCCTGCCGATGATGCTCTTTCTCTCGGCGCTCCAGCAGATTCCACAGGATATTTACGAGGCGGCAGCGCTGGACAATGCCAATCGCTGGCAGACGCTACGCTCGATCACGCTGCCGTCGATCAAGCGGACCTTCATCCTGGTGATCATCATCCAGATCGTGCTGCAATTCCAGCTGTTCGGCCAGGCCTGGCTGATGACGCGCGGCGGTCCGAACAACCTGACCAAGCCGATCGTGCTCTACATCTACGATACCGCATTCCGTCGCTGGGATCTCGGCCTGGGCGCCGCTGCATCGGAAATCCTGTTCATCCTCATCCTGGTCGCGGCCATGGCCCAGTACCTGGTGACACGCAGCAGGGGAGACCAGGCATGAGCGCCACAGCAGCTTCCATCAAGGGCCGGGCATTTGGCGACCATTTGTTATTGGCCCTGGTCATCCTGCTTTCGATCGTCATGATCGCGCCGGTTCTGTGGGTCATCGGCCTGTCACTCAAGGACAATACGGAGCTGATGGCCGATCCGAATTCGGTGTTTCACGCGCCCTATACGCTGAAGAACTACATCAACACCGTCGGCACCTCGTCGGTGTTCATCTGGGTGCGCAACAGCATCATCGTCTCGGGCGGATTGACGCTCGGCACGTTGATCCTGTCGTCGCTCGCGGGCTACGGTTTTGCACGGCTGAATTTCCCCGGCCGAGACGTGCTGTTCGTGATCGTGCTGTTCGGTCTGGCGGTCCCGGAACAGGCCGTGCTTGTCGCCCGTCACCAGATCTTCAGCATGCTGAAGTTCCACAACACCTATCAAGGGCTCATTCTGCCGGGCCTTTCGGCTCCGTTCGGTGTCTTCCTGATGACCCAGTATTTCAAGGCCATCCCGAAGGAGCTGGACGAAGCCGCCATGCTCGATAACGCCAGCCGGCTCAGAATTTTCTGGAAGGTGCTTCTGCCGCTCACGCTGCCTGCGCAGGCGACGCTCGGCATCTTCACCTTTCTCGGCGCCTGGAACGACTACTTCTGGCCGCTGATTTCGGCGACGAAGAAGGACATGTTCACGCTGACGGTCGGCATGGCCTCGACCCAGACCAACTTCGCCCAGTCCGAAGGCATCGGCTTCCTGATGGCGCAGGCGGTGTTCGCCGGTGCACCGATCCTGATAGTCTACCTGTTCTTCCAGAAATACATCGTCACGGCGGTCTCCGGCGCTGCGGTGAGATAACGAAGATTGCCTGACGGCCGGGGGAATGCGCAGCGATTGAAGCACGAAAGCCAATCCAGGGTGGAGCGGCGGAAACTCAGTAGGAGGAACTGATATGAAACTGAAGAAAATACTGTTTGCAGCAGTCTCTGCGGGCGCAATGATGCTCGCAAGTCCAAGCTTCGCGGCCACGGAGCTGAGCGTGCAGCGCTTTTTCGGCGCCTGCGATGCCGATTTCGGCACCAACACCGATGCCACCAAGGCCGTTGGCGAATGCGGCATCATCACCTCGCTAATCAACAAGTTCAACGCCGACAATCCCGATGTCCATGTCAACGTCACCACCGTGGAATGGCCCGGCTATGATCAGCTGACCGCGCAGTTCGCTTCAGGCGACGCTCCGGACATCGTCACGATCCATGAATCCGTACTGTCGGATTATCAGTCGAAGGGCCTGTTGATGCCGCTCGACGATCTCTTGAAGTCGGTCGGCGTGACACCCGACGCCTTCACCGACGCGGCACGCAATGGCGCCACCAAAGACGGCAAGGTCTATGGCCTGCCGATCGACAGCTGGACGATGCTCTATCACGTCAACATGGATCTTTTCAAACAAGCCGGCCTGGTCAATGCCGACGGCACGCCGATTTTTCCAAAGTCGCCCGAGGAACTGCTCGCCCAGGCCGAACAGTTCAAGCAGAAGACGGGCAAGCCTTATTTCGTCCAGAACCTGACCAATGAGACTGCACTCTACACACGCAACCTCTACACCTATCTTTTCCAGCAGGATTCCGATTTCTTCGCCGATCCGAAGCATGTGAAGTTGAATACGCCGGAAGCCAAGAAGGTCGTCGAGATGTACAAGGCGATCTTCGAGAAGGGCTACACCACCAAGGATCTCGATTATGGCGGCTCGATCAACGCCTTCCTTGCCGGCGAGGGTGGCGTCCACCTTAACGGCACCTGGGTGGTCGGCGATTACAACGCCCAGTCCGAGACCAAGGGTACGGCGCTCAACAAGGGCGGCTATGCGGTCTATCCGTATCCGCAGCTGTTTGGCGGCGCCCACGCGCAATATGCCGACGGCCACACCTGGGCCGTTTCGCAGAAAGACCGCACGCCTGAACAGATCGCGGCCATCGGTAAATTCCTGAAGTTCTTCGCCGACAACGACTTCGAATGGTCACGCACCGGTCACCTGCCGGCCTATAAGGCCGTCATCACCTCGGACGCGTTCAAGGCCCTGCCGCATCGCAACACGATCTCTGCGGTCGCTGATCTCGGCAAGCCGCTGCCGTCCGCCGTACAGCGTCAGTTTGCGATCCAGGACATTATCGGCGAAGAGATGAGTGCAGCAATCAGTGGCCAGAAGGACGTCGACACCGCCCTTGCCGACATGGAAAGCCGCGTCAACGAATTGCTCGCCAACATCTGACCACGGCTTCGAAAGGCCCTCCCAAGGCCCCCGCGGCTGGAAACGGCCGCGGGGTTTTGGTGAGGGAGTGGTTATTGTCCTCGAATTGCGAGAACTTGCCGGTGGCGACCGGGTCAAACACGCCAACCACGGCGCCGCAACCTCGGCAGCAGCCGACGCAAGCCCTGGCCGGAGGATTCCGTTAGAACGCCGCGGCCATGGGCATTGCGACCTTGTTGGGGATCTGGATGTCGATCTCCAATCTCGACGTCGTTTCGCCGTGATCCATGCTCACCTGCAGGAAATCCTGGTCGACCTGAACATGCCGGGCGATCACCGCCATGATCTCCTCGCGCAACACCGAGACGAGATCGGGCTGGTTGCGGCTTCGACGCTCGTAAGCCAACAGCAGTTGCAAGCGTTCGCGCGCCACCGGCGCGCTGCCGCGGCGCTTGAAGATATCGAGCAGGTTCATGCTGCCCTCCTTCCCAACAGCCGGTCGAGGAGGCCCCTCCGCTCGAAAGGCAGAATGACCGGCAGGTCCTCGCCCTCGAGTCTTCTTGCCGCGTCGATATAGGCGCGTGCGGCGGGGTTGGTGTTTTCGCTGAGCGTAACCGGCGCGCCCACATTGGATGCGCGCAGCACGTCCTGGCTCTCGGGAATTATTCCCAGCAAGGGCGTCGACAGGATCTCGAGCACGTCATCGATGCTCAGCATCTCGCCGCGGGCAGCGCGCGCAGCATCGTAGCGCGTGACGAGGACGTGTTTGACAATCGATTCACCTTGCTCGGCTTTCATCGTTCTGGAGTCGAGCAGGCCGATGATGCGATCGGAATCGCGGACCGAGCTCACTTCCGGGTTGGTGACGATTACCGCCTCGTCGGCAAAGCGCATGGCAAGTTGCGCGCCCCGCTCTATGCCGGCTGGGCTGTCGCAGAAGACGTAGTCGAAAACCGATCGCAGCTTGTCGATGACATCGGCGACGCCTTCCTCGGTGAGAGCATCCTTGTCGCGCGTTTGCGAGGCCGGCAGCAGGAACAGCGTTTCGAGTCGCTTGTCACGGATCAGCGCCTGCGAAAGCTTGGCGGTTCCCTGAATGACGTTGACGATATCGAAAACAACGCGCCGCTCGGCACCCATGATCAGATCGAGGTTGCGCAGGCCGACGTCGAAATCGACGAGAGCCACCCGCTTGCCGGTTTTCGCGACCGCGGCGCCGAGAGCGGCCGTCGAGGTCGTCTTGCCGACACCCCCTTTGCCGGATGTGACAACCACTACCTTGCCCATATTTGTGCCTCCAATGTTGTTAGTTGAGCGGTGCGACGCAAAGTGCGCCGTCCTCGAGAAAGGCCTGTACCGGCCTTCCTCGCGAGGAGGCGTCCATCTCCTCGGCAGTGCGGTACCAGCCGTCCACCGCCAGAAGTTCGGCTTCGTTTTTCCGGCAAAAGATGCGAGCCGCGGAATTTCCCGTGGCGCCGGCGAACGCACGTCCACGCAGCGTGCCGTAGACGTGGATCGATCCTCCGGCGATGATCTCGGAACCGGAACTGACGGAGCCGACAATGACCACATCGCCATCGGGATGAAAGATCGACTGGCCGGAGCGGATCGGTGCCTTGATCATCAATGAGTTCGGCGCCTGCGGCTCTTCCGTCTTGGCCTCAGCTGCGGCCTTCGGGTGCGGCTGCACGTAAAGCGCGTCGGCGGTGGCCTCCTTGGCGCCAACGAGGAGCGGCGGCAGATCGGCATCGAGAGCTACATTGCCATCGGCCTCGATCGCGTAGATGCGAATCCCGCGCTCCGCGAGTTGTAAGACCAGATCCCGCATCTCGCCCACCTCGGGCTTGAGTATATTCAGATCGAGCACGACCGGGCGGCCGGCAAAGAAGCCGGGAGAGTTTTCGGTCCAGTGATCGAGGCTTTGCAGCCATTCCCCTAGCGGGGCCTCAGGGGTGAGGGTGAAGGCTACAAACGAGCGCGCTCGAAAGCGTATGGACTTGTTTTGGATGGGAGCGACGCAGGTCACAGAGGCGAGTCCTTACTGATTGGTTAAGGCTAGCCCGGCATGGTTAACGAAAAGTTAATGGCGGCTTCCCGAGGCGTTGGCGGAGGCATTCTTTTTGCCCCTGATCGCCCCGCCGGCGCCCTGCTTCCGATGCACGACGAGGTCCTCCTCGCGGCTGCCTGGAGGCGCCTCCAGTTCACGAGGTCGGCCGACCGGTATATTGTTGCCGGAATGCCGGGCCTATTAAGGAGTTATCGATTTGACAAGCGTTGCCAAGGGGCCTGTCGCGGATCGCGGTCGCGCTACCTATGACCTTGGCGCGACCGCCATCTTTGCTTCCAAATCAGACCCGCGCTTTCACTATTGCCTGTATGTGCCTCCCGCGGTTGGGGAAGGGGCCAAAGTCGATCTGATGGTCGCTGTCCATGGCACCGGCCGCACCTCTTTTCTTGGATTCCGCGATGCGTTTTCCGAGTTCGGACGCTGGAACGGCTGCGCCGTTTTGTGTCCGCTGTTTCCAATCGGCGTTCTCGGGGATGATGCCCGCAGCGGATACAAATATTTGCTCGAGGGCAACATACGCTACGATCAGGTGCTGCTCGCCATGGTTGAGGAGGTCAGCGCCAAATACAGTCAGGATTGGAGCCGCTTTGCCATGTTCGGATTTTCCGGCGGCGGGCATTTCACGCATCGTTTTGCTATCCTGCATCCCGACAGGCTCTGGGCGGCCTCAATCGGCGCGCCAGGCTCGGTGACCTTGCTCGATCCGACGCGTGACTGGTGGGTGGGCATTCGCGATCTGCCGGAGAAGTTCGGCATCACCTTCGATGCCGCAGCGCTGGCAAAAGTGCCTTTCCAGATGATCGTCGGCGACGCTGACCTGGAGACTTGGGAGATCACTCATGTCCAAGGCAGCACCCATTGGATGCCGGGCGCCAACGATGCGGGGCGAACACGGCCGGAACGCCTCATGGCATTGTGTCGATCGTTCGAGGAGGCGGGGGCGCGCGTGCGCTTCGATTTGCTGCCAGGCGTATCTCATGAACGGGATGCGGTTCTCGATTCGGTCAAGGATTTCCTCGCCCAACAACTCAAGGAACGAGGGAATGCCTCACGATAAATTCGTTGCGCCCCAGCCCGTGAAGAGATTATCGCAATCAAAGCCCGACCACGTCGACCGCATCCAACCGCGATCTGCTGGCAGTGCGTAACGACTAGAGCAACGCTTCGTATTGATCGCCAATCTTGTCGACTGTGAAATCCGCCGCCCTGTTTTTCAGCACGGCAGCAGGGGTGGGGTGGTCCAGCATCTCGGCCATCGCCTTCGCCAGGGCCGCGGCGTCACCGACCGGCACCAAGGTGCCGAAACGGCCGTCAGCGAGTATTTCGCGCGGGCCATGCGGAGCATCGGTGGAGATTACGGGGACACCGGCGGCCATGGCCTCGACCAAGACGTTGCCAAAGCCTTCGCTGGTCGATGACAGAACGAACAGATCGGCCGCGGCATAGCAAGCCGCGGGATCGTTGACATAGCCGGCAAAGAGCACGTCCCCGCCTATGCCTGTCTCTTCGGCATAGGCGTGCAATTCGGCAGCCAGCGGACCTTCGCCGAAGATAACAAGCCGGGCGGGGCGGCCGGCGCGCAGGGCAGCGAAGGCCCGCAGCAAAGTCCGGTGGTCCTTGACCGGCACCAGGCGCCCGGCGGTGGCAATGACCGGCGCATCGCCCATCGCCGCCAACGCTGCCTGCCAGGCATAGGAAGTCCCCGGCGGTGCTTCAGCCGGCGGCAGCGGGTTATTGATGACGACGACCTTGGATTCGGGGAAGCCGCGGGCGATGATGTCACGGCCGACACCCGCTGAAACGGCGATGGCTTTGGTTGCGCGCGCTGCAACCAGCGCGGAAAGCCAGATCGCCAGCCTCGCGCCGAGGCCGCTGGCAGGCAGCGAGGCGGCGGCATGAAAGCTTGGAAAGAATTTTGCCCGGCTTCTGGCCAACATGAGTGACAGCGCCATCACCAGATTGGCGAATTCCGGGGCGCTATAGACCGCATCAGGATCAAGGCGGCGGAACAAATTTGCGCTTCGCACGATGCCTTTCAGCGTCGCCGACTTGGCGTAACCCTCGCCGCGCAAGAGAAGGCCGAAGTCGACCAGATGCACGGCAGCTGAACGCAGCGCGGCGTTAGGGCCTTCCGCGTTCCAGGTAAAAAGCGTGACCTCGTGGCCACGCGACGCCAGTTCATTTGCCATCAGGACGAAAACACGTTCGGCGCCGCCGCCCCTCAGGCTGGCGATGTGGAAAACGATGCGCTTCACCATGCCTTGCTTCAGGCTCGGCTGGCGGCAAGGCCTGATCGGTTCGGCGGCCGGCGCATGTCGCGGATGATGCCCATGCCGATGGCCAGCAGCATGCCCAGGGCAAAGCCTGCGAACGCTCCTGCGCCTGCCACCAGGGCAGTGCGCGGGGGCCATGAGCGCGCTGGCGGGGGCACCGCGGTCGAAATCACCTGTACGTTTGTGGTGTCGATCTGCTCGCGCTCGCTGATTTGGCGCGCACGTGACAGGAAGCTCTCATAGACCGCTCTCTTCGAGGCGGCATCGCGTTCAAGTTCACGCAGGGCGACTTCGGATTCGCTGTCGGTGAATACATTGCTCTTCAGATCGTTCATCCTGGCGTTGAGAGAAGCCAACGAGGCCCCGGCCTTGTCCAGGCTGGCCTTTGCCGTGCCGATGGTGCGGGAGAACTCGGCCCGGAGTTGCGAGTTGACGGTCTCGAGTTCCGTCCTGAGCCTGACAATCGTCGGGTGGCGCGGACCGAAGGTCATCGACTGTGAATCGATCTGCTGCCGCAGGCTGTTTGACCTGTCGCGCAGCGCCGCGAGCGCTTCCGAAACCGTGGGGTCGGGATTGGCCCCGTTGATACCGGAGGCAACCAGGGCGTCGTAGCTTGCCTGCGCGGCGATGACACGCGATTGCGCATCGACGATTTCGCCATTGAGCTGCGTCAGCGTCTGCGAACTGACGAGCTGGCCATTGCTGGACGACAGGTTGTGGCTGCGCCTGTAGCTCTCGACCTTCTCTTCGGCTGCCTGCACGTCGCTCTTGAGTTGGCCAAGCCGGCTGTCAAGGGCAGCCGCGGCACGGCTGGCGCCGGCAGCTTCCGCCTTAGCCAGTTCTTCCTGGAAGTTTTTGACTATGGCCTGCGAGATCAGGATCGCCTTGGCGGTGGTTTCCGCAGATACCGAGAGGGTTGTGACAAACGAGGTCGGATCCGCGATGGCGTCTACCCGGTCCGCCAGGTTCTTCAAGGCGATGAGCCTCGGGTCGGGCTTCGCCACAGCGCCGGACGAGGATGTGCTCCGGTCCGGATCGAAAAACTCCGGATCGTGAGTCAGATTCAGTTCGTCCACCACACGGGAAAGCACGTTGCCCGAGGTCAGGATGCGCTGCTTGCTGCGCGTGCTGAGCAGTTGGCTATCGATCTGGCCCGGTTGCGAGTAGAGGTCGTTTTCCACAACCTGCAAATTGGATGGGTTGATGAGGACCTCGGTCGTGACGGTGTAACGCTGCTTGCTCAGCAATGCATAGGCGCCGCCGACAATGCCGCCGATTACCGCCAGCATGAAGGCCAGGGCGAGGCCGGCCCGCAGCCAGACGAACAGGCGTCGAAAATCGAGCTCGAGGAAATCGCCGATCTTGTCCAGGGTCACCGTTGCGACAGGCTCTGGAGGTTGCGGCGTCACCGGCGCGGAGCTTAGCGCCGCGACTGGGCCATGCTGTTGCAGCAATGCCCTGCGCCGTGCATTGGCGATACGCTCGAATGCACTGTTATTGGAAGCCGTCGCGGAGATGGGGGGTGTGCCGGAACCGGCAGACATGGTGACAACCCTTGTTAAATCATTACGCTTGGCCTGCTCTACAGAAACATCGTTAACATCTTATTTTCCAAGTTGGCCCATTTTACCGCTCACGCTGTCCGTCCGGCGGACGTTGAAGGGATTTCGTTGCCCAGAATGCCGTTCGAATATCGCCATTTGGATGGGCCATGAGCTATCCCGCTGCCGCTTCGGAACGATTATCGTCCAGCCGAGCGCGCCGTCAGAACGCGCTGTCGCTGCTGTTTTTCCTATGCGCAGCGTTCGCGCTCCTGCTTCGCTTTACGGTATCACCGCAGGTGATGAACATGGTCGTCGACTATACGGCCCAGGGAGGCTCGTTCTACGAGAAGCTGCATTTCGGCACCTATGCGATCATCCTGCTGCTTCCTATCGTTCTTTTCAGCCGGCCGTTTCTGCTGCACGGCGACGAAATTGGAATATTCAAGGCGTTGATCCGCTATTCGGTGCTGATGTTCGCGCTGGTGCCCTATCTGTTCGTTACCGGCCGTGCGGGCTCCTCCGGGTTCATCATCGATACCTATCTGGTGGCCGGCGCCACAGGCCTGTTGATGCTGGCATTGAATGCAGAGGTGCGGCGGGCGCTGGGGGACGTCGTGCTTGGAATGGCGATCCTGAGCGCTGTCATCGGCACCATCGAGGCGGTGACTCAACATCGGCTGTTGCCCTATGGGTTGAACGAACTGCAATTCAGGCCAACTGGCCTGTCGGCCCATCCGCTGGCACTGGGCGCGCTCTGCGCCACAACCATCGGATTCGTGCCGCTGACGCACTGGCGCATATGGGCGCGGGTGATGGCGATCTTCCTGTTGTTCATCGGTTGCGCTGCATCGGGCGCTCGCGCCGCGCTGATGCTCGCCACCGGCGAAATCCTCATTCTGCTGCTGTTCGTGCCTTGGCCGGGCCTGTCGCTCAAATATGAGCGGCAGGCCAAATTTGTCGTGCTGATGTTCACCGTGACGGGTGGCGCGGTGCTCGTAGCGGTACTGTTTGCGGGCGGTCTGCTGAATCGGTTCAGCAACACCATCTTCGACGAAAACTTCATGGCCCGGGTGACCATTTATCAGGTGTTCGGACTGGTCAGCTGGAACGACATCCTGTTCGGCATGAACGTTGACGACCTGCTGGCGATCGTCCGGCAGAAGCTGCATCTGCCCTACATCGAAAGCGCGCCGGTGGTAATTATCTTGCTCTTCGGCCTGCCCATAGCCCTGCTGTTTACAGCGCTGATATTCTGGTTCGTCTTCCGGCTGCTGCGCGGGGCGCCGCTGCCGGCATGGATCGGCACCATAACGTTCTTGCTTGCCGCGCTGTCAAACAACGCGCTTTCGTCAAAAACGCCGGACATGACGATCATCGTGGTGTTGCTGCTTGCCTACAGGAAGCAGCCCCATGGAGGCTCGCTCGAGAGCATGCCTTCGGCTGCTGCATCCAGCCCAAACCCGGCTGGATCTCGTTAAGCACGGACCTCGGATCCGGTCAGCCGGCGCTGTCCACGACCTCGACACCGCCCGCGCGATTGAGCGTGTGAATGCCGGACCGAGCCCATGCCGGCCCGGGATCGATTGAGCGGGGCAGTTCAAAACGGACGTCGAAATCATCAAGCCGATCCAGCCGCATCAATCCCAGGCCGCCGCCATAGGCTCTAGACCCGTTTTGCACCGGCAGCAGCAAAGCGTCGCCCTGGCGGATAAAGGCGCCGCCCGGCCGAGTGGCGGAGTGGTCGACTGCGACGGGATTGAGCGCGTGCGCAGCCCACGGCCCACGCAGCGCCGGGGCGGAATAGACGGCCATCGTGTCGGACGCGCTGCCGTGACCGAACCGCTCAGTCCCCAACAGCCAGAAGCGACCGTCGGATTCGAGCAGCGTGGCGTCGTTGAAATCCCTGTCCGTCATCAGCACCGTATCGCGTACCCAGCGATCCGGAAACTGCTCGGCACGGTAGAGCACCAGTTCTCGCGCCGTAGCGCTTTCAGGGATCATGAAAATCTCGCCGGAGTGAGCAAACACCTGCGGATATGACAGGTGATGCGCTTCCTCCAGCACCACTTTCGGCACGCCGAAAGTGCCGTCGGTGCCAAGTTCAGCGACAGAAATCACCCCGCGGCCGGTGGAGTAGGGAAACTCCTCGACAAACAGAAAATGACGGCCGTCGCGCTCGAGAACGAACGGATCGGCGTAGAAGCGCTGCCCGTCATCGGCAAGCACGGTGAACGGCTTACCATCCAGCTGTCCGGTTTCGGCGACGCCTGGACCGTCGATCAGCCGATAAGCAACCTGCCAATAGAAGGGGCGCCGACCACGTCGCAGTTTTTGCACGGCGCGGTCGACCAACCCCCTGCCGAAAAAGGGCAGATAGTGCCCGATAAATCCGCCTTTCTGCAGGGGCGGCGCCGGGCTCTCGGCAATCGGCGCAAGTTTGCCCGCGGAAAAGCGGGCGACACATTGGGCAATCAGGGAGATGGCGCCGGCGAGCAGGTCGTTGCTGGTTCGAGACAGCCACAACCGGTCGCTGATCATCGGCCGCGCTCTGGCGACGGCAACGCCGTCGAGCCGAGCGGTGAGTTCGGGCAGCCGCCCGCTCGCCAGCATCTCGGTCATGCCCGCGGCAAAGCTGCTTTGGCCGCAAAATTCGAGCGTCAGGACAGGCGTGCCCCGTCGTGCGGCGGTAGCGGTGAGATCGACCATAAGATCGACTGGGCCGGTGTCGCCGGACGGCAACGGCCGGGAACGGCTTGCCAGTGAGGGGCCGAAGCGCCGGCCCTCGAGCGCCAGCACGTTATCCATCGTGCGCGCATTGGGTTCAGGCGTCGGCGCGCGGCAACTCGAAACCGCATGTCCAGCTGCACTCAACCGCGCCAGAAGCTCATTTTCCCAGCGCCGGGATGTGTCGGCGTGGCCGATGATTAAAATATTAGTCAATCCAATATATTCTTTTTCAAGACTACTGTCATAGACTACTTGTCAGCCCAACCTTTCACAAGAGTTAAACCGGGAGAACGCGGCCTTGGTTGTTAATCATATATTAAGAATTGAGATCACGAAGGCGCTTTCCGGCGCTATTATGGCTCTTGCGGGCAATAGTCGGCATGTCCCGAAGGCTGCAGGCGACCAGGATCAGCGATGAACGTCCTTTCACGTCCAAAACTGCCATCCAGGCAGAAACTGCTGATCGTGTTCGGCACTAGGCCGGAGGCACTCAAATGCTTTCCAGTGGCGCGTGCCGCCCTTGCTCATCCAGGCTTCATCACCGAAATATGCATCACCGCCCAGCATCGTGAAATGGTCGACCAGGTTGTCGAGCTGACCGGCCTGCCGGTGCATCACGATCTCAACATCATGCAACCCGGCCAGTCGCTGTTCGACGTGACCTCGCGCGTGCTCCTGGGCATGGCCGAGGTGCTGGAAAAGTCGCAGCCCGATATCGTCATGGTACAGGGCGACACCACCACGGCAATGGCCGCGGCGCTGGCTGCCTTCTACAAGCGTGTCCCCGTCGCTCATGTCGAAGCAGGATTGCGCAGCCACAACATCAACTCGCCGTTTCCTGAAGAACTGAACCGCAAGATTGCCGGCGACATTGCTACCTGGCATTTTGCGCCGACCGTTCAAGCGCGCGACAATCTCATCGCCGAAGGAAAGGCCGAAAGCACCATCTTCGTGACCGGCAACACGGTGATCGACACGCTGTTGCATTTTTCAAGCGCGATCGATGCTGACAGGCTGATGAACGCGAAGCTCGCTGCCCGCTTCCCTTTCCTCGACCCTTCCAAGAAGATGATCCTCGTCACCGGTCATCGCCGCGAGAATTTCGACGGCGGCATCCAGCGCATCTGTACGGCATTGAAGGGATTGGCGGCGCGCGGAGATGTGCAGATCGTCTACCCTGTCCATCCAAACCCCAATGTGCGCTCAGTGGTCAACGCAGAGCTGGAAGGCGTGCCGAACATCCACCTGGTCGAGCCGCAGGACTATCTGCCGTTCCTGTACCTGCAGAAGCAGAGCTATCTGGTGCTTACCGATAGCGGTGGCGTGCAGGAAGAAGCGCCTTCACTCGGCAAGCCGGTGCTGGTAATGCGCGAAAATACCGAGCGACCCGAGGGGATCGTGGCCGGCACCGCCCGTCTTGTCGGCACCGACGTCGAGAAAATCCTGTTCAACGCCAATCGCCTGCTCGACGATCAGGCTGCCTATTGCGGCATGGCGGAACGACACAACCCATATGGCGATGGCCGGGCCAGTAACCGGATTGTTGAGGAACTGCTGCATCATGGCTGAAATCAAAACCGTTTCCGTAATCGGCATGGGCTATATCGGCCTGCCGACCTGCGCCATTTTCGCCAGCCGCGGGCTCAACGTCATTGGCGTCGATGTCAACCGAGCGGTGGTCGAGAAGGTCAACCGCGGCGAAATCCACATCGTCGAGCCGGACCTTGACGGTCTGATCCAGAAGGTCGTGGCGAACGGCAAGCTCATGGCCTACAGCACGCCGCAGCCGGCGGACGCCTATATCATCGCCGTGCCGACCCCGATGACCCACGATCATAAGCCGGACGTGACCTACGTGCTCGCGGCGGCACGAAGCATCGCCCCCGTGCTGAAGCGGGGAGACCTTGTGGTATTGGAATCGACATCGCCGGTTGGAACCACGCGTATCATGACCGGGCTGCTTGCCGAGTTGCGGCCTGATCTCAAATTTCCTGTCCAGCATGGCGAAGACGCCGATGTGCTGGTCGCCTATTCGCCCGAGCGTGTGCTGCCGGGAAAGGTGCTGACCGAGCTGATCAACAACGATCGCTCGATCGGCGGATTGTCCCGCAAATCGTCGGAGCGGACCGCGGCACTCTATTCGACCTTCGTCACCGGCGACCTGTTCATGACAACGGCCGAAAGTGCTGAGCTGGTGAAACTGACGGAGAACGCGTTCCGCGACGTCAACATCGCCTTTGCCAACGAGCTTGCCGCCGTGTGTCAGGATCTGTCGCTCAATGTATGGGAAGTGATCGATCTCGCCAATCGACACCCTCGCGTGAACATCCTCCAGCCGAGCCCGGGCGTTGGCGGTCACTGCATTGCGGTCGATCCATATTTTATCATCGACGCCGCACCCAACAGCACGCGGCTTATGGCTTCGGCACGCCGGATCAATTCCGAACGGCCCATGTCGGTGGTCAGGGATATTGAGGCCTTGCTCGACCCCTCCCGCAAACAGACGATCGCCTGTCTTGGCCTCAGCTTCAAAGCCAACATCGACGATTTGCGCGAGAGCCCGGCCGTCGAGGTGGTGAAACTTCTGTCCGATATCCCCAATGTGAAGATCATTGCGGCTGAACCCAACACAAATGCGCTGCCGCATGAGCTCGAGGGCAGGGGCATCGTGTTCACCGACGCACTTTCGGCCATCGACAAGTCCGATATCGTCGTCCTCCTGGTCGACCATCGGCAGTTCAATCTGGTCGACCCCGAAGCGCTCAAGGACAAGAAGCTCGTCGATACGAGGGGTCTGTGGACGTGGCGCAAGGCACGCAAGCCCGACGCCCGCATCGAAGGCAAGAAACCAGAGGTCGCACAAGTGACGCTTGCAAGGGAGCAGGCCGCATGAACGCGCACGCCCCGGCATGGGCGCAGCATTCCCTGTTGGCATCACGGCGCCGGGAGTTCCTTGGCGCACCGATCCATGCGCTGACCATGGCCGAGACACTGGCCATCGCCGACGAGGCGATGACCCTGGGGCGGCCGCTGCATCATGTGGTCGTGAACGTCGCCAAGCTGGTGACCATGCGCCAGAATGCCGAGCTGCGCGAGGACGTGGCTGGGGCGGACGTGGTCAATGTCGACGGCATCGGCGTGCTTTGGGGTGCACGTCTGTGCGGCGTCGCGCTGCCCGAGCGGGTGGCGGGCGTCGACATCATGATCAATCTGCTGAGCCTCTGCGCGAAGCGTGGATTCAGGCCGTATCTGCTGGGGGCCGAACAGCACGTTCTCGACGCGGTTGTAGTGAGACTTGCCAAGGACCATCCGAGCCTCGTCATAGCGGGAATGCGCAACGGCTATTTCAAGCCGGAGGACGAGGCCGGGATCGTCGCGGCGATCAACGCCTCGGGCGCCGACTGCCTGCTGGTGGCCATGCCGACACCGCGCAAGGAACGCTTTCTCAAACGCTACCGCGATGAACTCGCCTCAAGCTTCGTGATGGGCGTGGGCGGCAGTTTCGACGTCTATGGGGGCAAGGTTGCCCGTGCGCCGAAGCTGATACAAGCGGCCGGCCTGGAGTGGCTGTTCCGCGTCGTCCAGGAGCCGCGACGCTTGTGGCGCCGCTACTACGATACCAACACTGCCTATGCAGGGCTGCTGTGCCGAGAGTTCTGGGAGCGTCGCTGGCGCCGAAACGCCGGTTTATAGTTTCGCGTTCCCCCACAAAACAGGCGTTGACCCTGGACTTCGCTTTACGCGATCCGTAGCCGCGCTCGCAGCTGGGCGACGAATTGCGTCGCTGCCACAGGGTGGAACAACGAGGTCAGCCCGAAGAAAACCGCAGCACCGGCAGTGCCGCCGGCGACAAGCGAGAAGATTGCCGGCACGTCGCCGGGCACCATGCTGGCAAGCTTGGCGGCCACCCCCGTGCTGAGCGAGATGACCACCGAGACACCGATGTCGCGCCATGGCACCGGCACCGGTGTGAGCCGCTCGCTGATGATGATGCAGGTTATGGAGCCCACCACCGAGCCGCCCGCCAGCGCCAAAGCGGCGCCGATCTCCGCCATCGGGGGGATCAACAGCAGGGACAATGCGATTGTTGCCACCGAGCCGAAGAGATTGGCGATGATCAGCAGCCACGGCCGCTTGTGCGCGTGCACTACGACGCCATAGACGAAGCTGGTGAGGTTGGCGCACAGCACGCTGAAGGCAATGATCGGAAACAGCAGGCCGAAGCGGCCGTGATATTGCGAGGGCAGCATGAGCTCGGTGATATCGCTGCTGAGCGCGACCAGCATCGCTGCAATAGGCAGGCAAAGCCGCATCATCAGCGCCATCAGTTGCGACAGCAGCCGGCCCGACGCCGCGGGCCCATCCTCGTCGAACCGGCTGACCACCTCGGGAAAGGCGCCCATGTTGATGGCGTTGGCGACCATGTCGATCGGCTGGCGGGCCAGCGCATAGGCTGCGGCGAAGATCGCCACAGCGCTGGCATCGTAATAGATCTTGAGGAACAGACGCTCCGCGCTGTTGAGCCCGAAGCCTACCAGCGCCATGATGATCAGCGGCACACCGAGCGCAAAGAAGTCCCTGTGGGTGAAGCGCGGCGGACCGGCAACGAGCCGTCGCGATGCCATGATGCCCGCCACGATGCCGGCAATCAAGGCGCCGAGGCTCGAGCCGAGCGACACCGTCAGAAAGCTATCCTGAAAGACGAGGATAGCGCCGATCGGTAACGCGAGTTGCAGCAGGGCACGCAGGGCTTCTAGCATCGAATAGACCGAATGGCGCTGCTGCATCTGCAGCACCGTCAACGCGAAGCGGCTGATGGACCCGGCGACCAGATAGCCGCAGACTGCGATCGCGAACTCGACCCAGCGTTCAGGCACGATCACCGCCGACGCGCCTACCGATATGACCAGCGCCAGTGCCGTGGTGGCAAGCAACACCTGCCCGGCCAGCATCAGGCTGCCGCGGCTGACTTCGCCCTTGCCGCCAAGCCTGAGCAAGGCGATGCGCAGCCAGTTGGTGACGGCAATGTCGGTCATTTCCCCGACGGTCACCACCAGGGTGAGCAGGCCATACTCGGTCTGGTCGATCAAACGCGTCACGACGACCAGCAGGAGCAGCGCCGAAATTCGCGTCAGCAGGATCGCCGGAGCATAAATGAGCGTGGAACGGAGCAGCAAGGGCGTGTCCCTGGAAAACTCACCTTCGACTAGCCGCCGACTGGCGGAAAATCCAGCCCGATGATGCCGAAGGGTGAACAGATTCAGTTTGAACTAAAAGATTTGCCGTAAACCTTATCGGGAACGTTTGCTTTGCAGTTACCCGGTCTGTGTTATTTAGAGTACCATCATGTTGCAGCGCCTCATATCCGATCGAAAAATACATGTCCTGGTCGCGACGCCCTCGGGCGTTTCGGGGCAGGGCGGCATCGACCGCATCATGGGGGCGCTGAAGCAGGAGTTCGAACGGCAAGAAATCACCGACATCGATGTGCGCTTTCTTGCCAGTCGTGGCCCGGGGCATGTCGGACTTTCGATCTTCTATATGCTCGGTTTTTGCTTACGGATGCTTAAAGCGCGTCTGGCTGGACGCGCCGATGTCATTCATATCAACATCTCAGTTTCCGGCAGCACCTACCGCAAGATGGTGATCGCCGCCTGCGCACGGCTGCTGTCGATACCCTATGTCCTGCATTTGCACGGGGCGCAGTATCAGACATTCTGGAAAGCCGACCGCGGTTTCATAAGCCGCCGTATCAAAGCTCTGTTCGAGCATGCCGATCGGGTGATCGTTTTGGGCAGACTTTGGCGCGATTTCGTCGCCAGCCGGGCGCCGGGCGCAGCCGGCAATATCGTGATCGTGCCCAATGCGACCGAAGTCCCGTCGCTGGCGCATGTCGGCGGCGGCGACCATGTGCATATCCTGTTCCTGGGCCGCATCGGCGACCGCAAGGGCGTACCGCAATTGCTCGAGGCACTGCACCGCATGAGCCCTGTCAAGAATTGGCGCGCCACGATTGCCGGCGATGGCGAAGTCGAGGCGGCACGGGCAAAGTCAGCCGCGCTGCGGATTGCAGACCGGATCGCCTTTCCGGGTTGGGTGGGACCGGACGATGTCGCATCGCTGATTTCTTCGGCCGATATTCTGGTTCTTCCATCCTTCGCCGAAAATCTGCCGATGTCGGTGATCGAAGGCATGGCAGCCGGTTTGGCGGTGGTGGCGACCCCGGTTGGCGCCGTCGAAGACATAATCACCGACGGGCAATCCGGGCTGCTGGTGCCGCCAGGCGATGTTACAGCGTTGACCGAGGCGCTGAGCCGCCTCGTGGAGAACCCGGCACTGCGGGCAAAGCTTGGTGCCGGTGCCATGGCCGTGCATCGGGAACGGCTTGAGCTCGCCCCGTTTGTTGGCGCAATCTGCGATGTCTGGCGGTCGGCCGTGTCAAGCCGTCAACCGGTCAAGCGCTGAGGCCGACGATCGCGGCGGCGCGTCGAGCCTGAATTCGCGGTGGAATATCTCCAAATTCAACAGCGCCCATATCAGCTTTTCGTGGTCTGCAGCACGCGTGGTGTGTTCCGAGACGATTTGATCTAGCTGTTTCGGACTCAGATAGCTGCGAATGACGGAGTGAGGCGAGCAAAGATGGTCATGCACGTAGTTCCTCATCGATCCGCGAAACCATTCGGCGACCGGTACCTTGAACCCGACCTTGCGGCGGCTGAGAATTTCCTCCGGGAGGATATTGGCCATGCTGTCGCGCAGGATCTGCTTGCTGTGCAACCAACCCAGCCTGTAGCGATCGGGCAATTTGCTGACGAATGAAACCAGGTCTCGATCGAGGAACGGCATTCTTCCTTCGATTGAACCGGCCATCATCATGTGGTCGCCTCGTTCCAGGAGATTGTCAGGCAGCCACGATGTCTGATCGAAAAACAGCACGCGGCGAAGATGGGAAGCCGCAGCGCTTGACGAGAACGGAAAGTCGTTGCGCTCATAACGGCGATTTGCGGACGCGCCGATCAGGCAGGCGCGCTGCTGCGCCGAAACGGCTCCAAACCAGGAGACCATCCGGGCGGCAAAGTCCCTTTCGCCCGCGGTGCGGGCAAACGTATCGACCTTGGCCGACGCGCCCGGCATGGCGCGTACCAAAGGGGAAAGGACGTTATCGTGCAGCGAGGCTGGAACAAGCGACTGGTAGATCCCGGCCAGTGATTCCGCGCGATGCTTGGGATAGCCGCCGAGAATCTCGTCGGCTCCTTCTCCGGTGAGCACCATCTTGACGTCCTGGGCGGCGCGCTCCGACATCAGGTAAATTGGAATATCGCTGCTTTGCGAAACAGGTCCCCCGCGTTGGCGAACCATCGCGGGCAGCTGATCCATCAGATCGCCTGGCTGGATGACAAGTTCGCAATGATCGGTCTTGAAATGATCGGCAACGCGCCGGGCGAATGCAAGTTCGCTATAGGCTGCGTCGTCGAACCCGACGGAAAACGTGCGAATGGGCGTGGCGCTATGCCTGGCCATCAGGGCGACGATAGCCGAGGAGTCGAGTCCTCCGGAGAGAAAGGCCCCAAAAGGTGCATCGCTGCGCATCCTGATCTCGACGGAATGGTCGAGCAGTTCCAGAAATCGCTTCTTGGCGGTTTTTCCGTCGATCCGCTCGGCCAGGGCCGCCTGATCCGGAGGCGTATAGTAGCGCGTTTCCTTGACCACCCCTTGCGACCAGACAGCATAGCTTCCGGGATTGAGCTTGCGGATCTGTTTAAAAAGCGTGCGTGGTCCCGGCACATAACGCCAGTTCAGATACTCGTCCACCGCATCCAGATCGAGTTGCTGCGCATCTTGCTGCGCCGACAACAATGCGTTGATCTCCGAGGCAAACAGCAGCAAGCTTTCGCTTTGCATGAGGTAAAGCGGCTTTTCCCCGAAGGGATCCCGGCCGAGGATCAATTCCTGCCTCTGAGCATCCCAGAGTGCAAAGGCGAACATGCCGCTCAGCCGGTCGAACATGGACAAGTGCCACTGATCGTAGGCTCGGAGCAGCACCTCGGTATCGGAGCGCGTTCGAAAATGATGGCCAAGGCCGATCAGTTCCTGCCGCAACTCGATGTAGTTATATATCTCTCCGTTGAAAATTATTTTGAGACGGCCGTCCTCAATCTGCATCGGCTGATTTGACTCAGGCGCCAAGTCAATGATCGCCAGGCGGCGATGGACCAATGCCAATTGTTGCTCGCCGGTGTTCAGGTCCAATATCTCGGCGCCTTCGGCATCGGGACCGCGATGCCGCAATGCGTTTGACATTCTGGCGGCCCGCTCTTGTGGATTTTTAGCCCTTCGACCGATCCATCCGGCAATTCCACACATTGTTCCCCCTAGGCGCGCACATTCCTCAATTCAGTACAACAAATGTGTTAAACACTTCGTGCCAATACAACCCAACCGGGAGAAAGCTGCCACGGGCCGTTCCTCGATCGAGCCTGGCGGTCAGGGATTGCACCGGTTGTTCGCTGGTGAGGGCGAGTGACGGCACCTATGGCAGGCCCAATGCCTGCAGCATCTCCGGGTCGGGAACCGGGGGACCATCGGGCGGGATGAGGCTCATCCCATAAGCATTGGAGAACTCCCAGACAGACCATGGGATCGCGAAGCGTTCGGCCTCTCGGCGCACTGCCTTGAGATAGCGCGAACGGTCGGCCTCAAAGGCGCCCATGCGGCCGTCCGCGGACATGAGGATAGCGCCGAATTCGCCCATGAAGAGCCGCCGGCTGGGAATGCCATGGCCTTCAGCCCAGTCGACAGCCTGGCGAAAGCTCGCCTCCAGTTGGCTCTGGCCCCAGTTCTGCTCGAAATAGTTCGCGATTGCTTGGCGCGCGGTGGCCATGTTCATGACCTGCTCGACCCTGCTCAAGCCGGCAGCTTCCATCCGCGCTCTAAGGGTTTCGGTCACCACTTCGGGTGTACTACTGTCGGCCGGCCAGGGAAGTCCCGAAGCAAAGCTGATCGTGTCATCGGGCCGCTGGTGGGTGAAGCTGTGCGGCTCATACATATGGAAGCTGTAATAGAGGTTTGGGTCATCAAAGCCGGGGCTGAGGTTAACCAATCCGGCAATGCTGCCGCCGCAGGCGCCGGTTGCAACGATGGTAAGTTCGCTGCTGACCGCTCGAATGTCGTGGACGGTCCCTGCCATGATCCGCTGCCAGTGATCGCTGCCGCTCGCATCGCAAGGGTAGTATGCGGGCTCGTTGTAAGGTTCGAGGGCGACTTTGTCGGTGCCTATCTTGACCAGCATGGCAGCGACCGCCACAACCATTTGACGATAGCGGGCAACGCCCTCGCTGTCGGCGCCGCCATAGATCATCTCCATGCTGTAGTCGGGAACCTGAGTGACGCCATGCAGGTCGAAAACCACCTTGAGGCCGGTCGACGTGATCCGCTCAACGGCGGCGGCAAGTATGTCCAGCGCCTGCTGCCGCTTGGCGTCCCCGCTGGCAAGCAGCGGGCCGGGATCGACGCTCAGCCGGACGAAGTCGAAGCCCATCGATCGGATGTGGGCAAACACCTCCCCGGCCGGCCAGTCGGTGAGCGGCCTGCTTTCCGCAAGCCACTCCTTTTCGCTGCGATAGGGCGGCCAAACGTAGGTTCCGTCTTTCTCCACCGGCGACCAGTTGAGCCACTGATGCACGCCAACGCCGCGCTTGAGAGGGATGGGCTCTGCCGCGGCCGCCACAAGCAAGGCGAGCACCCAGGCAACAACATACACCGCTTTTCGCATCGCTCCCTCCGCATGCTCGCGGGAGATATTAACCGCAACGAACGGGAAAGAAGATTGCCGGCCCGCAGCTTTTCGACGGCATGGTATACAAGGACCGAAACGTTGACGGGGCGTGCATGAGAATCGGCTGGTACATCAACCGATTGCGCAGCATGGGACCGGCCGAGGTGTTGCACCGGCTGGGCGAGCAACGTCGAAGGATCGTGTCGCGCCGCCGCGATGATGGGTGGGAGCGCTATCCATCGCCGCAGTTGCACCCAGTGCTGCCCGGATTTCGCCATGCTGCGCTGGCAGCGACCGACGCTCAACGGCAGGCCATAGCGGCGGCCGCGCAAGAGATGCTTCATGGCCGGTTTTCGGCACTCGGGCGGACATGGCCAAAGCGTGAGCCCGATCTTTTGTTTCCTGCTGAGCTTTGGCGTCTTGATCCGGTAACCGGCAGGCTTTGGCCTGGCGCCGAGGCTCATACTTTCGATATCGATTTTCGCGATGGCGGCGACCTTGGCGATATAAAATATGTCTGGGAGGTCAACCGGCTGCAGCAATTGCCAGTACTGGCTGCACACCTGCTCCTCAGCGAGGACAATCGATCCCGGAGTGCCATTGAGGCGGCAATCGGCAGTTGGCATTCCGCCAATCCGCCGTTCCGAGGCATTGGCTGGGCTTCCGGCATCGAAGTAGCGCTGCGAGCCATCAGCCTGATCGTCACCCTGGACCTTATCGGTGACCGGCTTGACCCGGCGACGCTGCGGAAAGCTGGTGAGATACTCGCGGCAAGCGCCTATTGGCTGCCGCGGTTTCCGTCGCGATATTCCTCCGCCAACAACCATCTCGTCGCAGAGTTGGCTGGCGAATATCTGGTTTGCCTGGCGCTCGGGGCCGAATCCGAAATTGCCCGCAGCGCCCTCTTAAATGAGACGCACAAGCAGATTCTTGCCGACGGCGCCGGTGCCGAGCAAACGCCGACCTATGCAGCCTTCAGCGCCGAACTCATCTTGCTGTGCGCCGCCGCGGCACGCCAGGCGGGAACGCCGTTTCCCTCGGCCGTCGAAGCGCGTCTGGGCGCCTTCGCCAATTTCGTCGGCTGGCTGCCACAGAAAGCCGCCCGCTTCGGCGACGACGATGAGGGCCATGTGCTGAAGCTGGGCGACGAGCCGAACTATATCCGATCCGTCGCGGCCGCCATCCACGGCTTACTGGGGACGCCGGGCAACGCGCCGGAGCCTGACGATTTTCGTTCGCTTTTCTTTGGTGCGCCGTCAGGCCCGGCGCCCGCGGTGCATGGCTTGCAGACATTCACGCAAGGCGGGCTCTCCGTCTGGCGCGGAGCAATGAATGGCCGCAATGTCGAACTGACGTTCGACCATGGACCGCTCGGCTATCTCTCGATAGCGGCGCACGGCCATGCCGACGCGCTGTCGCTCACCCTGTGCATCGACGATGAGCCGGTGCTGGTCGATCCCGGCACCTGGCTCTACGGTTCGGGAGGCGCATGGCGCGACTGGTTCCGCTCCACACCGGCGCACAACACGCTCAACATCGAGGGCGAGAGCCAAAGCACCATCGCTGGAAATTTCAACTGGTCGCACAAGGCAGTCGCAGCGCTGGTGGAGAGCGAGCCGGGACCGCACTGGAGGCTGAGCGCCCGGCATGACGGCTATAGAAGCCGCTTCGGCGTCGTGCATCAGCGCACTTTGGCGCGCCAGGCCGATGGCATCCTCATCACCGACCAACTGCTCGGCGGCAGGCGCCAGTCCGAGATCGTCTTCCAACTGGCCGCCGGCCTCCATGCCGACCGGCACGAAGATACGGTCACGGTATTGCGCGGCGACGAGGTACTGTTGGCCATCCGCTTTCCTGATGCTGCGCTCGATATCGGCGCGGGCGGTGACATGCCGGGCCAAGGCGGTTGGGTTTCACTGCGTTTTGGCACTAGGCAGCAAGCCGAACGCCTCGCCTGGCACGGTGAAGTGGGCGAAGCCGGGATCGATATCCATCTTGCCCCAATTCACCCGCCGCAACAGCAAAAACCGGTGCCAACGTAGAGTTGCCGGGCGAGTTCCAGCCGTATTCGACATTAATTACGTTTGGACATTTAGCGGTTTCGTTACCGTTGATCTGCTAGTCTCGCACCATCCAGCCTGCTTTGCCCGCTGCGCCCGCAACAGCCACTGGTTGCAGGCGGCGTAGCGAGTTTGGCGGGAATTTTGTGCTTTGCTATTCGCCAGATCGCCTTCTTACGACTTACGACCAGGAGCCGCTGCATCAATGTTTTCCGAATTTGCCAGAGCGATTGTGGAAAAGCTTTCGAACGTCAATCTGACCACGCTCGGCCTGCTTCTCCTCACCGCACTGGGCAGCGCGGTGATCGCCTACTGGCGAACTGCCGAACATAAGTCCCTCAGGGACTTTTTCGACTTCGCCTTCCCACAGGAAGTCATCCTGCACCCGTCGGCGCGAGCCGACGCCCTGTTCTGGATCACGAAACGGGCGATGATGCCTTTCCTGCTTATTCCTGCCGGCGTCACCTTCGTCGTCGCGGTGGGCTATGGCACACGTGAGGCAATTGGCTGGCTCCTTAACATCCACGCGCCGCTTCTCGGCGGCCCGGCGGGACCGGTGACGATCGTCATCTTCACCGCAACCATGCTGGTCGCCTATGATATTTCATACTACCTCTACCACGTCGCCCAGCACCGTTTCCCGTTCCTGTGGGAATTGCACAAGGTACATCATTCGGCCGAAGTGATGGTGGGGATCACCAAGGACCGGGTTCATCCGCTGGACGATCTGATGAACCGTATGTGGGATGGCGTCATCCCGGGCATCTGCTTCGGTGTCTGGAGCCTGATCGCACTCGATCCGGTAGAGGTCGCTATCTTCGGCATCAACGTCTACGTCATCCGCAACATCCTGATGATGGACTTTGTTCGCCATACGCATCTCAAGATATCGTTCGGCCCGTTGAACAACATCATCCTGTGTCCGCACTGGCACCAGGTGCATCACAGCATCGACCCGCGTCACTACGATAAGAATTTCGGCCTGCTTTTTTCGTTCTGGGATCGTCTGTTCGGAACGCAATTTGTCCCGGAGCCGGATGAAGACCTGAAATTTGGCCTGGTCGATCGCGATGTGCGCGATTACCAGTCGCTCTTTGGGCTCTACATCCTGCCGCTCAAGAAGATGGCAAGGCATGTCATGCGACTGTTTCACAGACGGCCCAATGTGGTCGCGCAGCCACAGGACAGTTCTCCTTCATGAACACCGCTGTTTCCATCGACGTCCTAGGCGCGGAGCGCCTGGAAATCGTCCGTTCGGCGGATCGCCTGGCTGCGGTCGAAGCCGCTTGGATGGAGCTTTGGCATCGTACCGACGGGCTGATCTTTCAAAGCCATGCCTGGATTTCGGCATGGTGGAGTACCGTACAACGCCGTGACCAGCGCGCGTTGCGGATCGGCCTGGTCTGGAAGGGCGAGAGACTCGTTGCTGTCGTTCCGCTGGCGATCGGCAGGCGCAGAGGGCTGCGGTTTCTCGAATGGGCGGCCGGCAGCTATACCGACTATGGGGATATTCTCGTTGCTCCGGAATGCTCGTTATCGGCGCTGCAGGAGCTATGGACGCAACTCTGCGATGCAGGTGGCTTCGATCTTGCCTTGATCAGTCGTCTCTCGCCGGATGCGGCGGCCCGCAAAATTTTCACGCCGGGAGCTTCCGGCGGCATCAGGCTTCGTCACTTTCACCGAACGGAAGTCAGCTATCGCGTTGCCGGACAATGGGAAAGCGGAGCGGCATGGTTGGCGGACCAGTCGAAAAAGACGCGCCAGAACTATCGGCGCGGCATCAAGGCGCTGGAAGAAACCGGAGAGGTGAGATTTCGCCTGCTTGCGCCCGACGAGCCGCTGCAACCGGTACTGGAGCGCCTCGCGGCCTTGAAGCGGAAATGGCTGACCGAGCGCATGCGTGAATCAGACCTCTTCGAAGAGGGCGTGCCGGTACTCGCCGCGCTCGTCGATGCGTTGGCGCGCGCCGGCGTGCTGCATATCTTCGTCCTCGAATGCAATGGCGTGATGGTCGCGGTGTCGATCAACTTCGTCCAGCACGACGTGATGATGGCCTTCGTGAC
Organism: Mesorhizobium sp. M0019; assembly: GCF_040323975.1. NCBI lineage: Bacteria > Pseudomonadati > Pseudomonadota > Alphaproteobacteria > Hyphomicrobiales > Phyllobacteriaceae > Mesorhizobium > Mesorhizobium sp. M0019. The sequence goes on from NZ_JAMYVK010000010.1 coordinate 81,205, forward strand.
GACGTTCGATCCGGATTTCGGCCGGGCGTCGCCGGGTGTGATCCTGTTGATGGATTACGTGCAGTGGTCGATCGATCACGGCTTGAGCATGGTCGATTTCCTCTGTGGCGCAGAGTCGTTCAAACACAAATTCTCAACGCAGGCGGTTACGCTGGAATCCGTCATCGGGACGCGCACGGCACAGGGCGCGCTTGCATTTCTTGCCGATCGTGTCCTCCAGACCGTCAGGCATATGCGCGAGCGGTCATCGGCACCACCAGAGGGACGCGATACGCCCGCTCAAGCCGAAGCAGCCTTGGACTAAAGCGCGTCGCGTTCGATCGGCCTCATGCGACGCGCTTTAGATTCTTGTTTCATACATGTCGTTATCGCAAAACCGCTGCACTTTTGCGCGACATGCTTTAGAATGGTTCATCGTTTCACGGAAACGCCGAACAGCTCCATCTTTTGTTTTGACGCAATTCCGGATGAAAACCGTTCACACTTTTCCTGGAATTGCTGTAGCGACCCGCTCGCAAAAAGCTCAAATGAAGCGCGGTATCGGACCGTTTTGCGGCGTGGTGCGGTCGCCGAGGTCGAGGAAGATTTCGTCGATGTAGCACCATCCCCAACCTTCCGGCGGATCGTAGCCTTCGATGACAGGATGGCCGGTTGCCCGAAAATGCTTGGTGGCATGACGGTTGGGCGAGTCGTCGCAGCAGCCGACATGGCCGCATGTGCGGCAGAGCCGCAGATGCACCCACTGCGAACCGCTCTTCAGGCATTCCTCGCAGCCGAGCGCGCTCGGTGTCACGTCGCGAATGTCCCCGGCGTGCCTGCATTCGTCTGCCATCATACGCTCCTGACCAGTTGTGGCGCCACGGCGAGACTGCCGTTTCGCGCGAAATATGCATGCAGCGCTGCAACCACCTGGGCGCCTTCGCCGACGGCAGCGGCGACGCGCTTGATCGAGCCGGAGCGCACGTCGCCGATGGCGAACACCCCGCCGCGGTTCGTCTCCAGTGCACCACGTTCCTGGCCAATGTCAGGCCCGGTGCGAACGAAGCCCTTCGCGTCCAACGCCACGCCGCATTGCGCCAGCCAGTCGGTGTTCGGATCGGCGCCGATGAACAGGAAGAGGTGGCGGATCGGACGTGCTGTCTCGGTGTCGCGGTTGCGCCAGCGCACTTTGCCAAGATTGCCGTCGTCGCCTTCCAGTGCCGCAATCTGCGTCTCAGCCAGCACTTCGATGTTCGGCTGTGCCCTGACGCGCTCCACCAGATAGCGCGACATGCTCGCATCGAGGCTGCTGCCGCGCGCCAGCAGCCATACCTTCTTCACATGCGCCGCCAGGTAGACGGCAGCCTGACCAGCCGAATTGCCGGCGCCGACAAGGGCTACCTCTTGCCCGGCGCAAAGCCGCGCTTCGATCGGCGAAGCCCAGTAATGCACGGAGGTTCCCTCGAATTGCGCCAGGTTTGCCATGTCGAGGCGGCGATAGCGCGCTCCGCTGGCGATCACCACCGACCGTGCCCGCACGGTCTCCCCGCCGCCGACGGCGAGCGTGTAGTGGGCACCGGACGTGTCGCTTGCGCTGCCCAGCAGCTTCGCCTCGTCCGGTATCACCATCTCGACGCCGAATTTCTGCGCCTGGTTGTAAGCGCGCGCCATCAGCGCCATTCCCGAAATGCCGGTCGGAAAACCGAGGTAGTTCTCGATGCGCGAGGAGGCACCCGCCTGTCCGCCGAAGGCACGGCAATCGAGCACGATCGTCGACAACCCTTCGGAAGCCGCGTAGACGGCCGCCGCGAGGCCGGCCGGTCCGGCGCCGACAATGGCCACGTCGTACAGCTTGCCGGCGTCGATCGGCCTCACCAGGCCGATGCAGCGGGCAAGCTCGTTCTCTCCGGGATTGAGCAGCAGCTTGCCGTTCGGACAGAGCACGATCGGCAAATGGTGGATATCGACATGGAAGCGTTCGATCAGGGTCCTGGCGCAGGGATCGGCAGCCGAATCGAGAACGCGATGCGGCTGACCGCTGCGAGCCAGAAAACCTTGCAGCCTCAAAACGTCGCCGCTGTCGACCGGTCCGACAATGATCGGGCCGGCTGTGCCGCTCTCGAGCAGGCCGACACGGCGCAGGATCAGCGCCCGCATGATGCGCTCGCCGAGGTTTGCTTCCTGCACCATCAGGTCCCTCAGCCTTTGCGAGGGGATGACGAGCGCCTCGACCGGCTCGACCGCCTCCACATCCACTAGTGAGGGTCGGGCTGAAAGCTGCGCCAACTCGCCGACGAAATTGCCTGCACCGTGCGTGACGATTGTTTCGCGCCGGCCGAAGCTGCCGCCCTGGATGATATCCACCTTGCCGGACAGGACCACGATCAGACCGGGCGCCAGCTCGCCGGCTTTGACGATCTGTTCGCCTGCAGCATAGGACACGGCTTCGCCGAAACGGCCCATGCGGTCCAGTTCTGCCTCAGCCAGCACTGGAAACATCTGATCGCGACGGGCAATGGAGATCGGATTGGCGGGTTGAGACATGGTTCGAACCTATCGCCGGTTTCCGACAGTTTGAAGCGGTTTTTGCGGCTTGCGGCCGGTAGGAACCTAGCCCGCCTGTCGGTAAACGCTGTGTCCTTCGCTTCGCAGTTAACTGACGGCGGCCGTGCGACGATGTCGTCGCGACGTGCCTCACAATCCGTTGCATCTCCTTGATTTGTTTGATTTGTGCATCCCGGCAAACCCGGCGCATGCTGCTTCAGCCGGCACCTGCCTAAGCCGGCCAGGCCCGGCGGGCCGTCCTGTGTCAAACTCTCGGCCGCCGGGCTTCTGGACAGCAGAAAACGGCCTGTGTCCGAGCACTCCGCAAACTGGCCTGCGGCCTGTTGTTCGGCGAGTGCTCAGGCAGCTACCTGAAGCACAATCTTGCCGCGCGTATGCTGCTTCTCGAGCTGTTCCTCGGCCCTGGCGACTTCCTCAAGAGGATAGATTGCCTGCACGAATGGCCTGACCTTCCCGGCGTCGATGAGGCGGCTGATCTCGGCAAGCTGCGCCGCGTTCGGCTTGGTCAAATAGGAAACGCCGCGAGCCCGATGCAGGCGGGCCTTCACCGCCGACGGCTCGGAAAGCGTTGAGACGAGCGTCCCGCCGGGCTTGAGCACGTCCCACGAGCGGTCCTGTGTTTCACCCGCTACCAGGTCGAAGACGAGGTCGACGTCCTCGACAAGCTCCTCGAAGCGCTGGTTCTTGTAATCGACCGCCTGGTCGGCGCCAAGCGCGCGGACGAAATCGAAATCCTGCGCGGACACGGTCGTCGCGACAAACGCGCCCGCGGCCTTTGCGAACTGCACCGCCAGATGACCGACGCCGCCGGCGCCGCCATGGATAAGGACCCGCTGCCCGGATTTGAGGCCGCCGTGATCGAAAAGGCCTTGCCACGCGGTAAGGCCCGCAAGTGGCACGGCGGCGGCTTCGGCGTGGCTTAAGCGTTGCGGCTTCGCCGCCGCCTCCGTTGCCTTGACGACGACATATTCGGCGTTGCCGCCGCGGTCGTTGCCGAGCATGGCATATAGCGGATCGCCCTTCTTCAGCATATGGGCCCGCGTGCCGCACAGTTCCACCACGCCGGATACGTCGCGGCCGAGCGTGACGGGCAGATCCGCGCCCGAAGAGCCCTCGCGAACCTTGTAGTCGACGGGATTGACGCTTGCCGCGTAGACCTTGAGCGTGACCTCGTCGTCATGCGGCTGAGGCAACGGAACCGCGTCCAGCGAAAGAACCTCCGGTCCACCAAAATCGTGGATACGGACGGCCTTCATCGTAATCATGGCTTGCTCCTCGTCGGTTTGCAGTCCAGTTCGCTCTGAACAGTTTCGCCGGCAGGCCGGCGTCTATCCAGCCGGCGGTTCGGTCGTAGCAAAGGCCGGCCGGTGGTGCGCCGTCAGTGTATCGTTTGCGAATGCTCGCCGCCGGGTTGCGAGAAGCCGCTCAGCGCTTCACCTGCTGTCGCCGTCTCGCTGTTGGTGGCGAGGTCGCCCAGCGAAACGATGCCGACCAGGCGCTTGTCGCGGTTTAGCACCGGCAAGCGGCGCACTTTCAGGTCAGCCATGTTACGCAGAACATCCTCCGCGTCTTCGTCTTCGAAGCAATACCTGACCTCGGTGCTCATCACTTCCCGTACCTTGGCGTCAGGTGTCTTGCCTTGGGCGACGCCGCGGATTGCGATGTCGCGATCGGTTACCATGCCGACAAGCCGATCGTTCTCGCCCACCGGCATTGCGCCGGCGTCGAGGCGACCCATCATTTCTGCCGCATCGCGCAGGGTTTGCTGCGGACTGGCGATCTCGACGTCCTTTGTCATGCAGTTGCTAACTTTCATTTTAACCTCCGTTGGTTGCAGGGCCCGCCGCGGGTTTCCATGATGGAAGGGTGAATGAGCGCCAGCGCAAAACGTTCCATGGCAAGACCCGTTTCGAGCGCTTCGCCGAAATCACCCTTGCCATCCTCCACCCGACCGCCCTTCAGGCGGTCGGCCCGGGAAAGGTCGGTTCCGAAGGAATTTCGGAAGGCGTGCCGGGAGGAACTCCGATCGGCTCCTGGTCCGGCGTCGGAATTGGATCCGGCGAGGGCGGGGGTACGCCTGGAGGTTCTCCCGGCGGAGTCTCCGGCGGGGCAGGCGGCCGGGCCGGCTCCGGATTGGGATTGTCCGGCAGTGGATTCGGGTTATTCGGATCGGGATTGTTCATCGATCACTCCCCTGACAACTGTGACCTGATCTCCGCCAAGAGCGGGTTGCCGCAGCGGCGAGCAGGCTCTCTTGTCCTAAACCAAGGGGAAGCAAAAGCGTTCCCGCTTCCGACGCCACGCGCGGTGCCAATCTATCGGGCGGTTCCCAGGCTGGCATACATTCCGTTGGTGCGGAATTGCGTCGGGTTGATGCCGTAGAGGCGGCGGAAGACCTTCGAAAAGTAATTGGCATCCTCAAAGCCGCACATGATGGCGACTTCCTTGACCGGCAGGAAATCGGTCTTCGTCAGCAACTTCGCCGCGCGCTGCAGTCGCTGCTGCAGCACAAATTCGGCGGGCGGAAGTCCCTCGCTCTCGGCGAAGCAGCGCGAGAAATGCGCGCGGCTCAGGCCGCTGATCTCAGCGAGATCGGCAACGCGGAGCGGCCTGTCGAGATTGGCCCTGATGTGATCGATGACCGGCTGCATGGCGCTCTTGTCGTCGGTGACGGCATGCGAGCCGAAGACATCGTCGTAGAGCGCCATGGCTGCTTCATAGGCGACGGCCGAGGCGGCTCCCGGCGAGACCGCGCCCGTGATCAGGCGCACACTGCAATCAGCCAGATGATCGATCGTCGAGGGCTGCAGCCGCAGCACCGGACCGACGGCGGCAAGGATCGACTTGTGGATGCGCAGTGCCTCCTCGCCGTTCATCGATATCCAGAAGAACTCCCAGCGTTCGCCCTTGGCCAGCCAGTAACGGTGGTTGTGCGGCACGAGAACCAGCAAAGTGTCGCCCTTTTGCAGGCGGTAGTTCCGGTTCTCGTAGCGCAATCGGCCGGTGCCGCTGATCGTATGCTGGAGCACGGTAAACGGCGTCAGGCCGCGCTTGCGCCCATCCCAGTCGTAGACCTCGTTCTCGCGCACTTCATAGCCGGTGCTTGTCGGCATGGTGTGTAGGCGCTGGCGCCCGCGCGGCAGCGATACCGTCCTGCCCGCCGGCCCGATGTCGATCAAGTTCCGCAGCACAAAATTACCCCTAAAAGCATAATCCTTCTCTGGTCGCGTGCCGAATAAGGCGCATAATCCCTCGAGAAAAGCAAAAGAAACCGCGGTCAAAGAGCGGATGGGAGGAAGTGCCGGATTCCAGCCTGCATAGCGTGGCAGGCGGGCCAGGCCTCTTTTCTCCGCCTTTGCCCTAGCATTCGATCAGGTCGAGGTGAGGCTGATGAGTTTCAAGATCGCTATCATCGGTGCGGGAAGCGTCGGGTTCACCAAGAAGCTCTTCACCGACATTTTGTGCGTTCCTGAATTCAGGGATGTCGAATTCGCATTGACCGATCTCAGCGAGCGCAACCTCCAGATGATCAAGTCGATCCTCGACAGGGTCGTCGAATTCAACAGGCTGCCGACCAAGGTTACGGCAACGACAGACCGCCGTGCTGCCCTCGAGGGCGCCCGCTACATTATCAGCTGCGTTCGCGTCGGCGGTCTCGAAGCCTATGCGGACGATATCCGCATTCCCTTGAAGTATGGCATCGACCAGTGCGTCGGCGACACGATCTGCGCCGGCGGCATCCTCTATGGCCAGCGCAACATTCCGGTAATCCTCGATTTCTGCAAGGATATCCTCGAAGTCGCCGAGCCTGGGGCGAAATTCCTGAACTACGCCAATCCGATGGCTATGAACACCTGGGCGGCGATCGAATATGGCAGGGTCGATACCGTCGGCCTCTGCCACGGCGTCCAGCATGGCGCCGACCAGATCGCCGAAGTGCTCGGCGCCAAGTCGCGCACCGAGCTCGACTACGTCTGCTCCGGCATCAATCACCAGACCTGGTTCATCGACCTGCGTCTCAACGGCCGCAAGATCGGTAAGGACGAGCTGGTTGCCGCCTTCGAGGCGCATCCGGTCTATTCGCAGCAGGAAAAGCTGCGCATCGATGTCCTGAAGCGCTTCGGCGTCTATTCGACCGAAAGCAACGGCCATCTTTCCGAATACCTGCCCTGGTATCGCAAGCGGCCGGACGAAATCACCCGCTGGATCGACATGTCCGACTGGATCCACGGCGAGACCGGCGGCTACCTTCGTTATTCGACCGAAACACGCAACTGGTTCGAAACGGAGTTCCCGCAATTTCTGGAATCCGCCGCCAGGCCGATAGACCCCGCCAAGCGCTCCAACGAGCATGCCAGCCACATTCTCGAGGCGCTGGAGACGAACCGCGTTTATCGCGGCCATTTCAACGTCAAGAACAACGGCATCATCACCAACCTGCCGCAGGACGCGATCGTCGAGTCGCCCGGCTTCGTCGACCGCTTCGGTATCAACATGGCCTCCGGCATCACGCTGCCGGAGGCCTGCGCCGCCACTTGCATTTCCTCCATCAACGTCCAGCGCATGTCGGTTCATGCGGCGATCTCCGGCGATATCGACCTGCTGAAGCTCGCGGTCCTGCACGACCCGCTGGTCGGCGCGGTTTCGACGCCGGAAGAGGTTTGGCAAATGGTGGACGAAATGGTCGTCGCCCAGGCTCGCTGGCTGCCGCAATATGCCGATGCGGTGCCGGCCGCGAAGGAACGGCTTTCGAAATCCAGGATCAAGACCCGCGAATGGGCCGGTGCGGCAAGGCGCGACGTCCGTTCGATCGAGGAATTGCGTGCGGAAAAAACGGCTCTCAAGCAGGCCGTGTGAATTTCACCGGGTGGATCGCGGCGAGCTTTCGGGAGAATTTTCCGCACCCGTCTGTACATTCGTTCGAGGAGAAATGGAGCGCGTCAACGCGCTCCTGAACAAACAGGGAGGAGAGACGATGAGGAATTTTCGAAACATTGGCATTCTCGCCGGGCTGGCGCTTAGCGTCTCGGCCTCGGCGCTGAACGCGTATGCATCCGAGCCGACCGTGCCGCCGGTGCCCGCGCAATTCCCCGCCGAGGGAAAGATCAAATACGTCGCGCGCGACTCCATCCTGGAATTCAAGGCACTGCCGGAATATCACGAATCGGATTGGGTCACCGAGAAATACGTCAAGGCGGGCAAGCTGCCGCCGGTCAAGGACCGTTTGCCTAAGGAGCCGCTGGTCTTCAAGACCGGCAACATGCCGGATGGCATCGGCGTTTACGGCGATACGATGCGCCATGTCATCGGCGGCCGGCCGGAAGGCTGGAATTATGGCGCCGGCCAGACGCAAGGCTGGGGCGGCATCGACATCGGCCTTTCCGAATGCCTGACGCGCACCGCGCCGCTTTTCCAGGTCGAGGCCAAGGACACGGAGCCGCTGCCGAACCTCGCCAGGAGTTGGGACTGGTCCAAGGACGGCCACACGCTGACGATGCATCTGGTCGAGGGCGCGAAATGGTCGGACGGCGTTCCATTCAACGCCGACGATGTGATGTTCTATTGGGACGACGAGGTGATCGACCCCAATGTGTCGCCGCTGAACGGCGCGACGCAGGAGACCTTCGGCGTCGGCACGACGTTGAAGAAAATCGACGACTACACCGTCGAGTGGACGTTCAAGGACGCCTTTCCGAAACAATACCTTTACGCCATGGCTTACGGCACCTTCTGTCCGGGCCCGTCGCATATCCTCAAGCCGCAGCATCCGAAATATTCGAAGAACACCTACGAGCAGTTCAAGAACGCGTTCCCGCCGGAATATATGAACATGCCGGTGATGGGTGCCTGGGTGCCGGTGGCATACCGCCCCGACGACATCATCGTCATGCGTCGCAATCCGTACTATTGGAAGGTCGACGAGAAGGGCAACCAACTGCCGTATCTCAATGAACTGCACTACAAATTGTCGACCTGGGCCGACCGCGACGTTCAGGCCGTCGCGGGAGCCGGCGACTTCTCCAATCTGGAGCAGCCGGAGAACTTCGTTGCCTCGCTGAAGCGCGCGGCGCAAAAGGACGCACCGGCACGGCTTGCGTTCGGCGCGCGGCTGATCGGCTATAATCTGCGCATGAATTTCTCAGCCAATGGCTGGGGCAACCCCGACGAGCGCGGACAGGCGATACGCGAGCTGAACCGCAACGAGGATTTCCGCAAGGGCGTCACCATGGCGCTGAACCGCAAGGCGCTCGGCGACTCGCTGGTCAAGGGTCCGTTCACTGCCATCTATCCGGGCGGCTTATCCTCGGGCACGAGCTTCTACGACCGGAAGTCGACGGTCTACTACCCCTTCGATCTCGAAGGCGCCAAGGCGGAACTCGCCAAGGCAGGCCTGAAAGACACGGACGGCGACGGCTTCGTCAATTTTCCTGCAGGTACCGCCGGCGGCAAGAATGTCGAGATCGTGATGCTCGTCAACAACGACTACACTACCGACAAGAGCCTTGCCGAAGGTGTAGTCGCCCAGATGGAAAAGCTAGGGCTTCGGATCGTGCTCAACGGACTCAACGGCACCCAGCGCGATGCCTCGCAATACTCCGGCCGCTTCGACTGGCTGGTACGGCGCAACGATCAGGAGCTGACTTCCGTCGTCCAGAATACCGATCAACTGGCCCCGGTCGGTCCACGAACCAGTTGGGACCATCGTGCGCCGGAAAACGGCGAGGTCGATATGATGCCTTTCGAGAAGGACCTCGTCGACATCGTCAACAAATTTGTCTCGTCCGCGGACAATGACGAGCGCGCCAGCCTGATGAGAGAGTTCCAGAAGATCTCGACCGAGCACGTCTACAATGTCGGCCTGACGGAATATCCCGGCGCGCTGATCATCAACAAACGCTTCTCCAACATCCCGCAGGGCACGCCGATCTTCATGTTCAACTGGGCCGAGGATTCGATTGTCCGCGAGCGGGTCTTTGTCGCTGCCGACAAGCAGGCCAAATACGAGCTGTTCCCCGAAGAGCTTCCCGGCAAGCCCGGAGACAAGGGCCCGATGAACTAGGTTTACCTCCCCTGACTGAGAACTCCGGCCGCGCCAGTTGGCGCGGCCGGACAAAGCAAACCTCCGTACGCTCAAAGAGAGCGACCGGCTAGACAAGGAAGCGGACCGACCGATGTTGCGATTCCTGCTCACGCGCATAGCGTCGGCGATCCCGGTCCTCGCCATTCTGAGCCTGGTCACCTTCGCCATCATCCAGGCGCCGCCGGGCGACTATGCCGACTACATCCGCTCGCAGTTGATCAATCAGGGCGGGGCCTCATTCGCCGAGGCCGACGCGCAGGCCAAGGCCTATCGGATAGAACACGGTCTCGATAAGCCGCTGCCCGTCCAGTATCTCAACTGGATCGGCGGCATCATCACCCGCGGCGATTTCGGCTACAGCCTCTATTACAATAAGCCGGTGGCCGATGTGGTGGGCGAGCGCCTGCCGCGCACGCTGCTCCTGGCGCTGGTGTGCCATCTGCTGGCATCGGTCCTCGGTATCACCTTCGGCATCTGGGCGGCGACCAGGCAGTACAGCTGGATCGACAGTACGCTGTCAGCGATTTCCTTCCTCGGCATGACGGTGCCGCGCTTCCTGATGGCGCTGATCATCGTTTATTTGCTGGTCTTCCAATTCAACGTCTCCGAGATCGGCAGCTTCTTCTCGCCGCAATTTGGCGGGGCGCCGTGGTCCTGGGCGAAGTTCGTCGATCTCGTCCGGCATGTCTGGCCGGTTGTCGCCATCGCCACCTTCGGCGGGCTCGCCTACAACATGCGGGTGATGCGCGGCAATCTGCTCGACACGCTGAATGCGCAATATGTCGAAACCGCTCGCGCCAAGGGCCTTAGCGGCGGTGCGGTCGTGATGCGCCATGCGGTGCCCAATGCGCTGCATCCGCTGGTCATGTATCAGGGCGTGGTGCTGCCCTATATGCTGACCGGCGAGATCGAGACCGCGATCATCTTTGCCCTGCCGACCGTCGGCCCGGCGATCGTTGGCTCGATGGCGGTGGGCGACGTCTATGTCACGGCGACATTCATGATGGTGCTGTCGGCGACGCTGATCGTCGGCAACATCATCGCCGACATGCTGCTCGTCATGCTCGATCCGCGCGTGCGCCAATATGCAGGGTCCTGAGATGCTTGCTTTCGAGCCCTCGCTGCCGCCAATTGCCGAGGAACCGGCCAAGATCAAGCCGCGCGGCAATGAGAGTTACATCGCACTCGTCTGGCGCCGCCTGAAACGGTCCTGGACCGGCATGGCCGGGCTCATCCTGGTCGCGTTTCTGGTGCTGCTGGCGGTGTTTGCCGACTTCTTCGCACCGATGGATCCCAAGGTGACCGATGTCGGCTTCGCCCCGCCGCAGATGATGAGCTTCCATGACAAGGACGGCAACTTCGTCTTCCAGCCACGCGTCTATGCCCTGGCGGATTCGGAAGACCTCGACCCGGTCACCTTCCAACCCGTCGTCGGGCCGGACTACGACCATCCGCGGCTGCTCGGCTTCTTCGTCAAGGGAGCGGAGTACAAACTGCTCGGCCTGCTTCCCGCGAACCGGCACTTCTTCGGCTCGACCGACGGCCAGCCGGTGCACTTCCTTGGCACCGACAAATTCGGTCGCGATGTGCTGGCTCGTGCGATCTATGGTTCGCGCATCTCGTTGATGATCGCATTGACCGTGGTCTTCATCGTCACCGTGATCGGCACGACGGTCGGCATGGTGTCGGGCTATTTCGGCGGCACATTCGACGTCTGGGTCCAGCGCTTCGTCGAACTGGTGCTCGCGTTTCCGCAATTGCCGCTTTATCTGGCGCTGACCTCGCTGGTTCCGGTGACGGCGCCGACGAATGTTTTCCTGGCCTTCGTGATTGTTGTCATGTCGGCACTCGGCTGGGCGCAGATGTCGCGCGAAGTGCGCGGCAAGACCCTGGCACTGGCGCGGATCGACTACGTTCGTGCGGCGATGGCGGTCGGCGCCACAGATGGCCGCATCATCATGCAACACATTTTTCCGAACGTGATGAGCCACGTGATCGTTGCGGTCACGTTGGCAATCCCCAGCGTGGTCCTGCTCGAATCCTTCCTCGGTTTTCTCGGCTTCGCGGTGAAGCCGCCGCTGATCTCCTGGGGCCTGATGCTGCAAGACACCGCGACCTATTCGGTCATCGGCACTTATCCCTGGATCCTTTCGCCGGTCGGCTTCGTGCTTGTCACCGTCTTCGCGTTCAACGCGCTTGGGGATGGACTGCGCGATGCGGTCGATCCTTATTGAGCATGACATGATGCAACACGCGCTCGTCAAATCCTTCGCACCGCCTGTCCGGCTCGACCATGACGGCCGTTCGGAAAACCCGGTCATTGATGCCCGCAACATCGCCGTCGATTTCAAGGTCGAACACGGCATGATCGTAGCCGTCAAGGACATCTCGTTCCAGCTCTATCGCGGCGAGACGATCGCCATTGTCGGCGAGTCGGGATCGGGCAAGTCGGTGACGGCGCGCACCGTCATGGGACTGTTGTCGAAGCGCGCAGTCGTGTCGCCGAAATCGACTGTCGAATACAACGGGGCGAACATCCTGAAATTTTCCGAGCGTGCGCGGCGCAAACTGCGCGGCGACCGCATCTCGATGATCTTTCAGGAGCCGATGAGTTCGCTCAACCCGATCTACACGATCGGCAGCCAGATCGTCGAGGCGATACGGGTGCATCGCAAGATGAGCCGCAGGCAGGCCGAAGCAAGGGCGCTCGAGCTGCTGCAGCAGGTGCAAATCCCTGAACCCCAAGCGCGGCTGAAACAATACCCGCACCAGCTTTCCGGCGGTCAGCGCCAGCGTGTAATGATCGCCATGGCGCTGGCCAACGATCCCGATGTGCTGATCGCCGATGAGCCGACGACGGCGCTCGACGTCACGGTTCAGGCGCAGATCCTCAATCTCATCCGAAACCTGCAGAAGAAACTGCGCATGGCGGTGATCCTGATCACGCACGACCTGACCGTGGTGCGGCAGTTCTCCGACTATGTCTACGTCATGCAGCATGGGGAGATGCGCGAGCACAATGTGACGGAGAAGCTGTTCGCCAATCCGCAGCATCCCTACACCTGTCACCTGCTTGCCTCCGAGCCGCGCGGCCAGGCAAATCCGTTGCCGGAAGGCGCCGACGTTATTCTTGAGGCTAGGAATGTGCGCGTCTCCTTCATGCTGCGGCATGGCACGTTCATGAGGCCGGACCTGCGCGAACTCGTCGCCGTCGACAGCCTCAGCCTGACCCTTCGGCGGCACGAGACGCTGGGTCTCGTTGGCGAATCCGGATCGGGCAAGACCACCTTCGGCGAGGCGTTGCTCAGGCTCAACACCACGGACAGCGGCGAGATCTATTTCGATGGCCAGCCGATCCATGGCTGTTCGCGCGCGCAGATGCGGCCGTTGCGGTCGCGCATGCAGGTCGTCTTCCAGGATCCGTTCTCGTCGCTCAACCCGCGCATGACGATCGGCCAGATCATCGAGGAAGGGCTGGTCGTCAACCGCATGGGCGCCACCAGGAACGATCGGATCGAGCGGGTGCGCGAGGCGCTGATCAGCGCCGGCATGCCCGGCGATATCCTCTCGCGCTTCCCGCACGAGTTTTCCGGCGGCCAGCGCCAGCGTATTGCGATTGCCCGCGCCGTCGCGCTCGAACCGGAATTCATCGTACTCGACGAGCCAACATCGGCGCTGGATCTCTCGGTCCAGGCGCAGATCATCGAATTGCTGCGCAAGCTGCAGCGCGAACGGGGCCTGAGCTACATCTTCATCTCGCACGACCTCAAGGTCGTGCGGGCGCTGTGCCACCGCGTCATCGTCATGCAGCACGGCAAGATCGTCGAAGAGGGGCCGGTCGACGAAGTCCTGTCCCATCCCAAGACCGCTTACACCGAACGGCTGGTCAAAGCCGCTTTCGAGGTAGCCTAATTGCTTATGCCGGAGGTTGTTGTGGCAAGAAATCCCAAGGTCGCTTTCATCGGAGCTGGCTCGACGGTGTTCATGAGGAACATCGTCGGCGACATATTGCAGCGTCCGGCTTTATCCGGCGCGACGATCGCGCTGATGGACATCAATCCGCAACGGCTCGAGGAAAGCGCAATCGTCGTCGGCAAGCTGATCTCGACGCTTGGCGTAAAGGCCAAAGCCGAAACCTATTCGGACCAGCGCAAGGCGCTGGCGGGCGCCGATTTCGTCGTCGTCGCCTTCCAGATCGGCGGCTACGAGCCCTGCACGGTGACCGATTTCGAAATTCCGAAGAAATACGGGCTGCGCCAGACCATCGCCGATACGCTCGGTGTCGGCGGTATCATGCGAGGGTTGAGAACCGTGCCGCATCTCTGGAAGATCTGCGAGGACATGCTCGCGGTCTGCCCGCAGGCGATCATGCTGCAATATGTCAACCCGATGGCGATCAACACCTGGGCGATCGCGGAGAAATACCCCGACATCAAGCAGGTCGGCCTCTGCCATTCGGTGCAAGGCACGGCAATGGAGCTGGCGCATGATCTCGACATTCCCTGCGAGGAGATTCGCTACCGCTCGGCCGGCATCAATCACATGGCCTTCTACCTGAAGTTCGAGCATCGCCAGCCGGACGGCTCCTACCGCAATCTCTATCCGGATCTGCTGCGCGCCTACAGCGAAGGGCGGGCGCCGAAGCCTGGATGGAATCCGCGCTGCCCGAACAAGGTGCGCTACGAGATGCTGAAGCGCCTCGGTTACTTCGTCACCGAGAGCTCCGAACATTTCGCGGAATACACGCCCTATTTCATCAAGGACGGGCGCGAGGATCTGATCGAGAAATTCGGTATCCCGCTCGACGAATACCCGAAGCGCTGCATCGAGCAGATCGAACGCTGGAAGGGGCAAGCGGAAGCCTATCGCTCGGCTGACAAGATCGAAGTGGAGCAGTCGAAGGAATATGCGTCCTCGATCATGAACTCGGTCTGGACCGGCGAGCCGTCGGTGATCTACGGCAACGTCCGCAACAATGGCTGCATCACGACATTGCCGTATAATTGCGCGGCCGAGGTGCCATGCCTCGTCGACGCCTCCGGCATTCAACCCACGTTCATTGGCGACCTGCCGGTGCAGCTCACCGCGCTGATCCGCACCAATATCAACGTCCAGGAGCTGACGGTCCAAGCGCTGATGACCGAGAACCGCGAGCACATCTATCACGCGGCGATGATGGACCCGCACACGGCGGCCGAGCTCGACCTCGACCAGATATGGTCGCTGGTCGATGATTTGCTGGTTGCGCATGGCGATTGGCTGCCGGCCTGGGCGCGTGGAGCGCGCAGCGTTCGGGCGGCCTGAGGCGCAGGGCTGTCTGTTTCACTCACCTATGCCGACCATAGGGCCGGCTTTGAAAGCGGAGCGGCGTTGCCGGCAGATGTTTCGAAATCAAAGAGTTTCTGCGTTACGAGAGCAGCCGCTCCCCTTGCCCAGGAATTGTCCTCCCAGTCCAGCAGCATTGGTGGTGCCGCGCGAAAGGTATTTTTCCCAAGCGTCAGCCGCATTGGGCCAAACAGCGCATCGCCAAACGACACGGCTTCACCGCCGACGACAATGACCTCCGGGTCGGTGATGTTGACAAGATTGGCGAGATGCCGGCCGATGCCATGTCCGGCTTCTTCGAGAATGGCGACGGCTCGCGGTTCGCGGTCTGCCAAGGCTGCCATAAGGCTGACTTTGCTATCCGTTTCGTTGTGCCCGGTGGCTTCGCGCCAGGTGCGCAGGATCGCCGGCTCGGCGTAATAGGCCATCAAGCAGCCGCGTTTTCCGCACTCGCAAAGGCGGCCGTTCTCCTCATAAGAGCTGTGGCCGAACTTGCCGGCGGCACCGTTCGCGCCGCGATAGAGTTTGCCATCGAAGACGAGCGCGCAGCCGATTCCGACGCCGATCGCCAGCACGGCCATATTGCGGTGCTGGCGTCCGAGGCCGAAGAGTTGCTGGGCAATGGCATAGGCATTGGTGTCGTCCTCAAGCCACACGGGGACGTCTACCAGTTCGGCCAGCATCGGGCCAAGGGGAACGTTGTCCCAGTTGTAGCGATTGCTGCGGATACACACAGCCTTCTGGTTGTCTATGACGCCAGGCATTGAAATGCCGATCCCGGCAAGCTTGGCAGCGGGCCGATCGACAATCGAAATCAGCTCCGGCACCGCCTTGGCCAAGGTCGCTATGATATGGTCGGGATCGCTGTCCGAGAGCTTGACGCGCAGAGAGCCCAGCGGATTGGTCGCAAGATCGGTGACCACGCATTCGACCGATCCGACCATCAGCTTGAAACCTATGGCAAGGCCGTTGGCATAGTTGATATCCACCGGGATAGGGCGGCGCCCAGCCGAGCCCACGACTGTCTTGCCTTCGATCAGCAGGCCATCCTCGATGAGGTCGGCCACGACGAAGGTGACCGCTGCCGGACTAAGGCCGGTAACTGACGCTATGTCGGCCCGGCTGCGCGCTCCTTCCTGCCGCAAGAGATTGAGGATCAGTCTGCGGTTCATCGCCCGAGTCGTGCTCGGGTCACCCTTGAGCTTCACGGATCCGCTTTCTTAATTTTGTAAATTAATTATTGCCTCTCGAGAAAACGTATGCATAAGTTTGCCCGACTGTTCAACACCCGAACCGGGGGTCAGCGAAATTAATCCGGTTAGCAATATCACCGCGCTCTGAAGGAGCGGGCAAGCATATTCCCTTGCCCGGGAGGTGAGCGGTGCCGGTGAGAAGAACAACCGCGCCGGCCGGTGTGCCAGTAGAGAAATTGACAACACGGGAGGAGTAACAATGACGTTCAAGTGGATTGAAAAGCCGTCGACGCGGCGCAATTTCCTGAAGGGAGCTGGGGGCATTTCCGCTGGAGCCCTCGCGGGCTTCCCGATGCCGGCACTCAGCCAGTCGAGCGAAGTCACCATCATTTCAGACGAAAACAATGCCGATGCCCTGCGGATCTTGCGGCGCATTGCGGCCGACTTCGAGAAGCAGTCCGGCACCAAGGTTGTGATCAACAATATGGATCACGAGGCCCACAAGACCGCGATCCGCAACTACCTTGTCGCCGGGGCGCCGGATGTCTGCTTCTGGTTCTCCGGAAACCGCATGCGCGCCTTCGTCACCCGCGGCCTGTTCGACGACATTTCGGATCTGTTCGAGAAGGAAAAGTACAAGGACGTGCTGGGTGCCATGACCGGTGCCGTCACTGTCGACGGCAAGCAGTATGGCCTGCCGACTGGCGGCACGATGTGGGGCATGTTCTATCGCAAGGACGTCTTTGCCGAGCACGGACTGACGGTGCCGGCGACCTGGGACGAATTCCTGGCTTACGGCCAGAAGTCCAAGGCTGCCGGCCTTATTCCCGTCAGCATCGGCACCAAGGAACTCTGGCCGGCGGCCGGATGGTTCGACCAGATGAACCTGCGGATCAACGGTCTCGACAAGCACTTTGCCTTGATGAACGGCAAGATGGCTTACACCGACCCGGCGCTGACGCCTGTTTTCGACCACTGGGAAGAGCTGATCAAGCAGGGTTTCTTCACACCGGATCAGACGTCGTTCGGCTGGCAGGAGGCCGGCGCCTTCCTCGCCCAGAAGAAGGCCGGCATGATGAACCTCGGTGCCTTCGTGAAGGCTACTTTCCCTGAGCAGGATCTCGAGCAGCTGACATTCGCTCCTTTCCCGAAGATTGACGGCGCCCTCGACCGCTACGAAGAATTCTCGGTCAATTCGGTCCACATCCCGGCCAACGCCAAGAACAAGGCGGGTGCCCGCGAGTTCCTCGCCTTCTTCTACCAGCCGGAAAATTTCGGCCCTTATCTGGAACCTGGCGGCAACGTTCCGCCGCGCAACGACCTTCCGGCCAGCAAGGATCCGCTGGTCAACGCAGCCGTGGAAAGCCTGAAGACGGTGGCCGGCACATCGCAATATTACGACCGCGATACCGATCCCGACATGGCCCAGGCCGGCCTGGTCGGCTTCCAGGAATTCATGGCCAAGCCGGAGCGCCGGGACGCCATTCTTCAGCGTCTCGAGGGAACCCGTCGCCGGATCTTCAAGATCTAGCGCCTCCCAGCGGAGGGGAGCGGGGTTCGTGCTCTGCTCCCCGATGCTTTCCGTGAATGAGGTCTCCCAAAATGACGAAGCTTTGGCGCCGCCATCGCTGGTGGCTGACACCGACACTTCTGATTCTGCCCGCCGCTGTGCTGTTTTCCGTCGTCATTCTGGCATCTGCGGTCGAGAGCCTATGGATCAGCCTGCACGAATGGGACGGCTTCAGCCCGATGGTCTGGATCGGCCTCGGCAACTACCGCGAACTGTTCGCCGACCCGCAGTTCTATGTTTCGCTGAAGAACAATCTGATCTGGTTGGTGATGTTCATGCTGGCGCCGCCGCTCGGCCTCGCCATCGCGCTGCTCGTCAACCAGAAAATCCGCGGCATGCGCCTGCTCAAATCGCTGTTCTTCATTCCGCTGGTGCTGGCTTCGGTTGCCGTCGGCGTGGTCTTCACCTGGGTCTATACGCCGGAATTCGGACTTCTCGCCCTGATCTTCCGCACCTTCGGCGCGACCGCCCCGGCAGTGCTGTCGGATGAAAATTTCGTCACCTTCGCCGTCGTGATCGCAGCGTTGTGGCCGCAGATCGCCTTCTGCATGGTGCTCTATCTCGCCGGCCTCAACAATCTCAGCGAGGACCTGATCGGCGCCGGGCGGGTCGACGGCGCCAGGGGCTGGAACATGCTGCGCCACATCGTGTTGCCGCAGCTGACGCAGGTCACCTTTATCGCCATCGCCGTCACTGTCGTCGGCGCACTGCGTTCCTTCGACATGGTCTCGGTGATGACCAGCGGCGGCCCCTTCGGTTCGTCCGAGGTGCTTGCCTATCAGATGTTCGAGCAGTCCATATTTTCCTACCGCTTCGGCTATGGCGCGGCCATTGCCTCGGTGCTGTTCGTGATCATGGCGGTCTTCATCGCCTGGTACCTGACGCGGATGATCCGCGCCGATGAAAGAGGCGGCTGATGTTTCCCCGCCCGATTCCCGAGATTGCTATTTGGCAGCGTGGCCTCTATGTCGTGCTGGTGGTCGGCATCCTGATTGTCTGGCTGGCGCCGCTCTTTGCCATCATCCTTACCTCGTTCCGCTCTACGCAGGATGTCATGGGCGGCAATCTGTGGGGCTGGCCGACCCAATTCGGCCTGGTCGACAACTACACGGCGGTCTTCACCCAGACGCCGATGGCCCGCTACTTCCTCAACAGCCTGACGATCACCATCCCCTCGGTGATCGGCGTTCTCATCTTGAGCACGCTCGCCGGGTTCGTGCTCGCCCGTTACCGTTTTCGCGGCAACATGCTCGTCTTCGCCCTGTTCGTCGGCGGAAACTTCCTGCCGCACCAGATCATGATGATCCCGGTGCGCGATCTCATGGTGCGGCTCAACCTCTACGACACGATGGCCGCCCTGATCATCTTCCACATCGCCTTCCAGACCGGGTTTGCGACACTGTTCATGCGCAACTTCATCGCCGCGTTGCCGGGAGAACTGTTTCAGGCCGCCAGGGCCGAGGGCGCGACACCGTTTCAGACATTGGTACATGTCGTGGTGCCGCTGGTGCGGCCGGCTCTTGCGGCGCTGGCGATCCTGCTCTTCACCTTCATCTGGAACGATTATTTCTGGGCGGTCGTGCTCACCATCAGCGATACCGTCAAACCGGTAACCGCCGGCCTGGCCAACCTGCGCGGCGAATGGGTTTCGGCCTGGAACTTGATCTCGGCCGGAACCATCGTTGTGGCTTTGCCGCCGGTTGCCATGTTCTTCCTAATGCAGAAGCACTTCATCACCGGCCTCACCATGGGAGCGGTCAAGGGATGAGCGACCATGGCTTCAAGGCGTCGCCCCGATCCGAAACTCATTTCGCAAGCAGGGCTCCATGACCAGTCTTGAACTCCGGCAGATACAAAAGAATTATGGCAGCTACCACGCGCTGCGCGGCATCGATCTCAGCGTCGAACAGGGCGAGTTCATTGTCACCGTCGGGCCGTCCGGCTGTGGCAAGTCAACGCTGTTGAAGATCATCGCCGGGCTTGAAACCGTCTCGACCGGTGAAATTCTCATCAACGGCCGTGATGTCACCACCACCGAGCCGGGTGAGCGCGGCATTGCCATGGTCTTCCAGTCCTATGCGCTTTACCCGCATATGACGGTCGCCGAGAACATGGGTTTCGGCCTGCGCATGGCGCATCGCCCCAAGGCCGAGATCGATGCCGCCGTGCTGCGAGCCGCCAAGATCCTTCGCATTACCGACCAGCTCGACAAGCGGCCGAAACAGCTTTCCGGCGGCCAGCGTCAGCGTGTGGCGATCGGCCGTGCCATAACCCGCTCGCCCGACGTGTTCCTGTTCGACGAACCGCTATCCAACCTTGACGCAGCGCTGCGCACGCAGATGCGCGTCGAGCTTTCCGATCTGCACGCCAGGCTCGGCGCCACCATGGTCTATGTCACGCACGACCAGACCGAGGCGATGACAATGGCGAGCCGTATCGTCGTGCTCAATCGCGGCTCGGTCGAGCAGGTGGGCGCTCCGCTCGAACTTTATCGCAATCCGGCCAACCTTTTCGTCGCGGGCTTCCTCGGCGCACCCCGGATGAATTTTTTCGAAGTGACCGTCGCCGCCGTCTCCGGCGGCGCCGCCACGCTGTCGACCGCCGGTCTTTCTCCTTTGACTGTCGAACTGACGGAAGCGGCATCCGTACAGGTCGGCGATAGGGTGACGATGGGGATTCGGCCGGAGAGCATCAGCTTGGCCGCGGAAGGGACAGCGAGTTTTGCAGGACGGGTACGGCTGGTCGAGCATCTCGGCCGCGAGACCATCCTCTATGCCGACGCCGGCCCGCTGCAATGCGTCAGTTCTGAAAGCGGCAGCGGCAACGTCACCGTCCAGATCGGCCATGCGAGCGCTGTCTCTGCCGACGCGACCGTCGGCTTAAAGGTCGAGCCGCGTGACGTCTATCTCTTTTCCTCTGTCGATGAGCGGACCATCAGTGCCCGTAAACCCACCATCACCGATTGACCTGCAGGAGTATCCTTCGTGAACAAGACTTCAAACGGCCGCGCCCTGTCGGTCTGGCGCACGATCCAGACCGACCGCTTTCTGGTCGGCGCGCCGCATTACCCCGAGCATGTGGACGAGAGTTACTGGGACAATGACGCCAGGCGCATGGCCGAGGCCGGCTTCAACGTCGCCCGCCTCGGCGAATTCGCCTGGCACATTTTCGAACCGCGTGAAGGCACCTTCGATTTCGACCTGTTCGACCGGGCAATCGAGGGGCTGGCGCGTCACGGCGTCAACACGATCTTGTGCACGCCGACCGCCACTCCGCCGCGCTGGCTGACGGCAAAACATCCGGAAATCCTGCGGCGTGATGGAAATGGCCGGTCGATGAGCCACGGCTCACGCCAGTATGCCGACACCAGCAGCCCGGTGTTTCGCGACTATAGCCGCAAGATCACCAACGCGATGGCGGACCACTACCGCGACAATGCAAATGTCATAGGTTGGCAGACCGACAACGAACTCAACACCAGCATGCCGGAATCCTATTCGCCGTCGGCATTGAAGGAATTCCAGGCTTATCTCCAGGAAACCTACAAGACGATAGACAGGCTGAACTTCGCCTGGGGTGGCGATTTCTGGGCGACGGCTTACGGCGATTTCAGCGAAATTGTCTTCCCGCTGGATTTTTCCCCGTCCTTTCCCGGTCCCGGTCACCTCCAGGACTACCACCGTTTTCTCGCCTTTTCGACAGCACGGTTCCAGCACGACCAGGTCGAGATCCTGAGAAAAGCGAATGCCAGTTGGTTCATTTTCCACAATCTCGGCGGATTGCGTGACATCGACTTTCGCGGCCAATTCTCTACCGATCTCGACTTCGTCGGCTACGACATCTATCCGTTCCTCTATGACGAGTTCTTTCGCCTAGGCAACCACGCCAAGATCCAGGCGCTGCATCTCGACATCTGCAGGGGATTTTCCGGCAACTACATAGTGCCGGAACAACAGTCGGGTTTTGGCGCCCAGCCGGGCTTCTGCACGCTGACGCCGGAGCCGGGCGAAATGCGACGCATGGCGATGTCGTCGGTTGCGCGTGGCGCCGATGGGATCATGTTCTTCCGCTGGCGTCCCGCACATTTCGGCGCCGAGATATACTGGATGGGCATCATCGATCACGATGATGTCGCTCGCCGCCGCTATGACGAAGCCAGGCAGTTCGCCACCGAGATGACGGCGCTTAAAGACAAGATCCTGGGCACCCATGTGCGGATGGATGTCGGCATCGCCGGCTCGGACTTCGACAATCAGGAAGCCCACAAGACCTTCCCCATCGGCCTGCCAAGTCCGCAGGATGATGCAATCTTGCTGCATCAGTATTGCTATGACCGCGGCATCGCCTGCGGCTTCATCCACCCGGAAGACGATCTGTCGAAGCTCAAGGTGTTCTACGTGCCGCATTGGGTGATCTGGAAGGACAGCTGGACCGAGCGGCTGCAAGTCTTTGCCGAAAATGGCGGTACCGTCATCATCGGCGCGCGCACGGGAATCCGCGACGAAAACAACCACGTCATCCGCGAGACAGCGCCGGGCCAGTCGCTGTCGAAGCTGACCGGCGTTCGCGTCGAGGATTTCGGGCGGCTGGCGGCACCCGGGGCCAATGGCCTGTTCAATACCATGTCGCGCTCCGGCGGGCTCGTCATTCCTCCCGACAGACCGGCCGAATCCAGCCGCCGTATCCGTCGTTTCACCGTCGGAAACCACGAGTTCGATGCCGGTTATTTCTATGAGAACCTCGCAGTCGAACCGGAAGTCGAAATTGTAGGGGTTTGGTCGAACCGCTATGCGGCGGGAACGCCCGCAATTACCTCCCGCGCCGTCGGCAAGGGCCGTGTGCTCTATGTCGGCACTTATCTAACCCCGGAGCTGACAGCTCAACTCGCTACGCGCACTTTCGTGGATGCGAATGTGGAGCCTCTGGTTCCGGATCTGCCGGACGGCGTCGAGGTCACGATGCGCGAGAATGACGAACGCCGGCTGCTGTTCGTGCAAAACATCAAAGACACGCCCGTTGCGGTAACCGGCGTTCCCTTCGGCAGCAACCTGCTCGATAGCGAAGGACCTGTCTCCGGAGTGTTGACGCTGGACGGCTATGGCTGCGCTGTCCTCGAATTGATCTGAGCATTGTCGCGGACGTTAGCCATACGAAACCTGAGTACTCTTTGATCCTGGAATTCGACCGCCATCGGCAGCACGCCGGCATCGATCCATATCGAACCGGCGCTTTGACGTGCGCAAGGAACGGCCGGCGAACTGCTGTTGCTCCCATTCAACGACGGCAGTTACACTACCGGCCGCGACCATCGGAGCCGATGGCGGCATCTCGTTTCATCCTTGTGAGCGCCATGAATTTCGACATTTCCGTCCGAACCGAGGCCTTCCGCAGCCGGATCGCCGATTTCGTCGAGCGCGAAATCCTGCCGCTCGAGGCTGACAAGGCTTGCTATGACGGCCATGGCAATATTGCGCTGCCGCTGCTTGAAACGCTGCGGGGCAAGGCGAAAGCAGCCGGCCTGTGGTGCCTGCAACTGAAACCCGAGACCGGCGGGGCCGGCCTTTCCAAGGTGGATATGGCCGTCTGCTATGAAGAGATGAACCGCTCGATCTTCGGTCCGGTCGTGTTCAATTCCGCGGCCCCCGACGACGGCAACATGATGGTGCTGGAGCGACTGGGGACGCCGGAGCAGAAGCAAAGATGGCTGAAACCGATCGTCGAGGGCAAGGTGCGCTCGGCCTTTGCAATGACGGAACCGCACCCGGGCGGCGGCTCCGACCCGTCGATGATCATGACCAGAGCCGAACGGCGTGGCGACAGATATGTCGTCAAAGGCCGCAAATGGTTCATCACCGGCGCGCAAGAGGCGAGCCACTTCATTCTCATTGCGCGCACTTCGGACGATCCGCGTCACGGCCTTTCGGCCTTGCTGTTCCACAAGGACCAGCCGGGCTGGCGGATCGTGCGCCGCATCGAGATCATGGGACCGGAAGAACATGGCGGCCATTGCGAGCTGGAGTTCGACGGCCTGGAAGTCCCGGTCGAGGACGTGCTTGCCGGCGAAGGCAGCGGCCTCCGGGTTACCCAGGTCCGGCTCGGTCCGGCGCGGCTCACCCATTGCATGCGTTGGCTCGGGCTTGCCAAGCGCTGCATCGAGATCGCGCGCGCCTATGCCGCCGAGCGTAGCGGTTTCGGGCAGCTTTTGGCCGACCGTGAGAGTATCCAGCTGATGCTCGGCGACCTTGCCATGCGCATCGAGATCGGGCGGCTGCTGGTGATGAAGGCGGCCTGGGAGCTCGATCGCGGCGGCTTTGCCCGCAAGGAGGTCTCCATGGCCAAGATCCAGGTCGCCAACGTGCTGCACGACGCCGCCGACGTGGCGATCCAGATCAACGGCGCCCGCGGCTATTCGAAAGACACTGTACTCGAATGGATCTACCGCTACGCCCGCCAGGCTCGCCTGGTCGACGGCGCCGACGAGGTCCACAAGATGGTGCTCAACCGCTTTCTCAACGAGGAAGGTGCGGGCTTCTGGCGCTGGCATGTCGAAGCCGGCAGACAAGACGAAACAGGTCGCGGCGGGAACCGCTGAGCCGGCAATGAGGATGGATTTCGATGCAGTACGCCTGGAGGATTTTCTGAGAGCGCATTTTGGCGATGGCCAAATGTCGCTTGAGCGGATCGTCGGCGGCCAATCCAACCCGACCTATTTCGTCGACTATGGCGGCCGCCGCATGGTGCTGCGCAAGAAACCCCCGGGACCGATCCTGCGCGGCGCTCATGCCGTCGATCGCGAGTACCGGGTGATCGAGGCGCTAGCATCGACAAAGGTGCCGGTGCCGCGGCCGGTGCTCTATCACGACGGCGACGAGCCGCTCGGCACGCCGTTCTATCTGATGCAGCGGCTCGACGGCCGGGTGTTCCACGATGGCTCCTTGCCGGGACTGGCGCCGGACGAGCGGCGCGGCATCTATTTCGGCACGGCCGAGGCGCTGGCAAAGCTGCACGCAGTCCGGCCGGAAGAGGTCGGGCTCGGCGACTATGGCCGTACCGGGAACTATTTTGAGCGACAGATCGCGCGCTGGACCAGACAGTTGCGGGAATCGCCGAGCGAGCGCATTGCCGCGCTCGAAGCCGTCGCCGAATGGCTGCCGCGACATCTTCCGCCAGATGACGGCCGCGTCTCGATCGCGCATGGCGATTTCCGTCTCGGCAATCTCATCTTCCATCCCGAGCGGCCCGAGGTGATCGGCATTCTCGACTGGGAATTGTCGACGCTTGGTCATCCGCTTGCCGATGTCGGCTTCTGCTCGATGCCCTGGCATTCCTCATCGGACGAATATGGCGGCATCCTCGGCCTTGATCAGGCAGCCCTCGGGATTCCGACACAGCGCGAATTCCTCGATCATTACTTCGCCCACGCCGTGCCGACGGCGCCGCTGCAGCGGTTCCATCTGGTGTTTGCCATGTTCCGCTTTGCCGTGATCTTCGTCGGCATCGCCGACCGCGTGCTGGCCGGCAGCGCGGTTGCGGCCGATGCGGCGGATGTAGTCCCGCTGGCCGGCCGTTTTGCTGCACGCGCCATGGAAGTCATCGACGGCGCGCGGCCCTGGTGACGCGAGGCTGGCAGTCGGCTGAGCGAGTTGCAGCGATACGCGTTCAGTTCATGCGAACTTCCGGTTCGGCAAGCAGTGGAATCTCCAAGCCACGCCGCAAGCCGGTCGCCACGACCGACACCCTGAATTTTCCGGCGAGTGCCTTGTCGAAGATGGCGCCGACGATGATGTCGGCATCGTTGTCGACCTCCTCGCGGATGCGGGTAGCGGCTTCGTCGACCTCGAACAGCGTCATGTCCATGCCGCCCGATATCGAGACAAGGACGCCCTTGGCGCCCATCATCGAAGCTTCGTCGAGCAGCGGGTTGGCGATTGCCGCTTCCGCTGCCTTCTTGGCGCGGCCTTCTCCGGCGGCTTCGCCGGTTCCCATCATGGCGCGGCCCATGTCGCGCATCACCGACTTCACATCGGCGAAGTCGAGATTGATCAGGCCTTCCTTGACGATCAGATCGGTGATGCAGCCGACACCCGCATAGAGGACCCGGTCGGCCATGGCGAAGGCGTCGGCGAACGTGGTTCTGGCGTCGGCGATCCTGAACAGGTTCTGGTTGGGAATGACGATGACGGTATCGGCGCTTTCGCGCAGGCGCTCGATGCCCTCATCGGCAGCGTACATGCGGCGCCTGCCTTCGAAGACGAATGGCTTGGTGACGACGGCAACGGTCAGTATTCCGGCTGCCCGCGCTGCCTGCGCTATCACAGGCGCGGCACCAGTGCCGGTTCCGCCTCCCATGCCGGCGGTCACGAAGCACATGTGCGTTCCAGCAAGGTGATCCGTGATCTCGTCGATGGATTCCACGGCCGCAGCACGGCCGACCTCGGGCAGGGACCCGGCGCCGAGACCTTCGGTGATATGAGCGCCCAACTGGATCAGCCTCGTTGCCTTCGACATGGCAAGGGCCTGGGCATCGGTGTTGGCGACGATGAATTCCGCGCCCTGCAGGCCTTCGGCGATCATGTTGTTGACGGCGTTGCCGCCGCCGCCGCCGACCCCGACGACGGTGATCTTGGGCCTCATCTCCGAGATTACCGGCCTCGTCGCGGTGTTCATTGCCGTTCTCCCTGGATACGCCGAGTGGTCGCTGGAAGCTTGTCCCGGGCGCACTGCGAAAACTCTGAACCGGGCAGTGCGAATCAGGACAGCCCCAGAATGCAGGGAATCAGAGCGCGGAGCGGGCTGCAAGTGCGCGATGTGCCTCATAGGGGACTTGCGTCTGAAAGTTCACGCAATGCGCCTTGATACAGTGCAGATCGCGGCGCGGGGCGCCGCACGCTACAACTTCGGCGCGAGGCACTGCGCGACATGGTCGGCAATCGTCAGGCAGGAGGTCAGGCCGGGGCTTTCGATGCCGAACAGGTTGACCAGGCTATCCACGCCGTGCACCGCCACGTCCTGGACGACGAAGTCGGCATTGGCCTCACCGGGACCGGACAGTTTTGGCCGGATGCCGCTGTAAGCGGGTTGCAGGCTGCCATCGGCCAGGTCCGGCCAGTATTTGCGGATCTCGCTGTAGAAGCGCTCGCCACGAGCCGGGTCGACGCGATAGTCGAGTTGATCGGTCCATTCGACGTCCGGCCCGAAGCGGGCGACGCCATCAAAGTCGAGTGTCAGATGAACACCGAGCCCGCCGGGTTCGGGCACCGGATAGACCAATCGCGAGAACGGCGCCCGGCCGGCCACCGAAAAATAATTGCCCTTGGCATAATGGAGCTTTGGCACGAATTGCTGATTGAGCCCTTCAAGCGAACCGGCAAGTGCTGCGGCGCCAAGCCCGGCGGCATTGACGAAACGCGGAGTGGCGATCTCGAAGCGCTCGCCGCCGGCAGCGTCCACCGTCTCGAGCACGACGCGGCCTGCTTCGATGCGGCCGGAGGCGATGCGCGTGTTGAGACTAAGTGCCGCCCCGTGCTCCTCGGCGTCGCCCAACAGGGCGAGCATCAGGGCATGGCTGTCGATGATGCCGGTGGCGGGCGACAGCAGCGCCGCCGTGCACTTAAGGCTGGGCTCCAGCGTATGCGCCTCGGCTTCGCTCAAGCGCAACAGGTCGCCGGCGCCGCAAGCGCGTGCATTGGCCCGGATTGAGGCGAGCACCGGCTCCTGTTCGGCATTTGTGGCAACGATGAGCTTGCCGCAGCGCGCGTGCGGGATCGCCCGCTCCTCGCAATAGCGATAGAGTCTTTCCCGGCCGGCCACGCAGAACCGGGCTTTCAGCGATCCAACCGGATAATGGAGGCCGGCATGGATGACCTCGGAATTGCGCGAACTTGTCCCGGTGCCGATAGCGCTCTCGGCTTCCAGGACCAGCGTATCGATGCCGCGCTGCGCCATCTCTCGCGCGATCGCCAGGCCAACAACGCCGGCGCCGGCGACAATGCAGTCGACATGGTCCACGGTCAGGTCAAGCCGAAGTTCTGCATGCGTCCATCCATCCGCTGGCCCTGTCGAAAGCGCTTGACACTATACCGTTCGAGAAAGATGCATCAAACGGCATAATGCACGGGGACCTGCCGAGCCGGACCGGCGGCAGGACTGTTTCCGCGTGCAGCACAGGAGCCATCATGGACGCACGACCGAATTCTCCCGAAGCCCGCGACATAAGCTTTCACATGCATGGCTATACGAATGCGCGCAAGCATCAGGAATCGGGGCCGCTCATTATCGAGAAGGGCGACGGCATCTATGTCGAGGACCTCGCCGGCAACCGTTATATCGAGGCGATGGCCGGGCTTTGGAGCGTCGCGGTCGGTTTTTCGGAGAAGCGGCTGATCGATGCGGCAGTACGGCAAATGTCGAAGCTGCCTTACTATCACGATTTCGGCTCCAAATCGCATTCGCCGCTGATCGATCTTGCCGAGAGACTGGTGCAGATGGCGCCGGTGCCGATGAGCAAGGCGTATTTCACCAATTCCGGCTCCGAGGCCAACGATACGGCCATGAAGATGATCTGGTACCGGTCGAATGCGCTCGGCCAGCCGGCGCGCAAGAAGATCATCAGCCGCAAGAAGGGTTATCACGGCGTCACCATCGCCTCGGCGAGCCTGACCGGACTGCCCAACAACCACACTTCCTTTGACCTGCCGATTGCCAATGTGCTGCATACCTCGACGCCGCACCATTGGCGCGAGGCGCTGCCGGGTGAAAGCGAAGAGCTGTTTTCGACGCGGCTTGCCGACGAGCTGGAAAAGCTGATCCTCGCCGAAGGACCGGAAACCATCGCCGCCTTTTTCGGCGAACCGATCATGGGCGCCGGCGGCGTCATCGTTCCGCCGGCCGGCTACTGGGAAAAGATACAGGCGGTCCTGTCGAGATACGACATCCTGCTCGTCGCCGACGAGGTCATCTGCGGCTTTGGCCGAACCGGCGAGATGTTCGGTTCGCAGACCTTCGGCATCAGGCCGGACATCATGGTGTTGTCGAAACAGATCTCTTCGTCCTACCTGCCGATCTCGGCCCTGCTGATCAATGACAAGGTATTCGAGCCGATCGCCAACGAAAGCAATCGTATCGGCACCTTCGGCCACGGCTTCACCGGCGGCGGCCATCCCGTTGCGGCGGCGGTCGCGCTCGAGAACCTGAAGCTGATTGAGGAGCGCGACCTTGTCGGCAACGCGCGCACCGTCGGCGCGCGTTTGCAGAAGCGGCTGCGCGATCTCGCTTCGCACCCGCTTGTCGGCGAGGCGCGCGGCATCGGCCTGATTTCGGCGGTCGAACTGGTCGGCGACAAGGCGAACAAGGCGCCGTGGGGCACGGTTGGTGCCTTGGGCGGACTCGTCAACGGCTTCATGCAGCAGAACGGCGTCATCTCGCGCAATATGGGCGATGCGCTGGCTTTCTGCCCGCCGCTGATCATCACCGAGCCGCAGGTCGACCAGTTGATCGACGCGTTTGAACGGTCGCTCGAGGCTGCCGCCAAGCAGGTCCGATCGCAGAGCTGAATAGGCAAAGTCGATTTTGAAACCTGAAAACAAAAACGCCTCGGCGACGGCTGGCAGAAGGTTACCCTCCACACCCGTTGCTGCCGTTTAGTCTCCGTGCTTTGTTTTCGCAGATGAGCCGCTGAATCCTTCCAGTTCCTCGCCGATTCCTGAAAGTGCGTTGACGATCGTCGCCTCGACGTCGCCACGCTGTTTCTGGGGAATCAAGCCAAGTCCTTTTTGTATCGCTTCACGCCAATGTTTCCCCCTGTCCCACGCTTCCGAAAACGCGATGGCGAGATCGTCCTGGCGACGGGTAGCTTCCAGTGCCTCGACCAGAAGTGCTGCCTGGTGGACATCCTTTTCCCGCTTGCCCACGCCGTTTGCGTTGTTCTGTCGGCGCGAGGCAACGATCAGCTTGTGAACCGCATATCGTCCGGGCGACGGTACCACGACAGGCACTCCCGATCGATGCAGCAGCACAGTTCTGATTGGTTCGTGGATCAGGAAATCGAGAAACCGAAGAGGCTGCGCGGATGCACCGCCCAAAGACGGCATCGAGGTTGCATGATCGGCGTAGTCATCGCTGCCCGTGTTCGGTGTAAGGAACTCGACCTTGTATCGGACTGCGTTCTCGAATTGCGTCGCGTGTCCGGGATCTGATCTGTGAGGGATTTCCCTGAAGGTTGGGTCGATCTCCCTCAAGATTTCGAGGATGGGCGGCAGGCTGTCCTCGACCGCGGCCGACACGGAATGGAATAGGGCGAAGTCTGCATCGCCCGTCTGCAACGCTGCACCGGGCAGCTTCACGCCCAGATAGCCCGCGTAGGACTGAAAGGCGACTGTGCCGACCAGGACGCCGCGCAAGCGGAAGATGCCAGCCTTCCCCAGCGCCTCAACGACATCCCCGGTGAACCTTTCGGGTTCCGTCAGCCCTGCCTCGCGCACGAGCGTGGATACCAGCTTCCTGCGGGCGCGGAGGTCGTCCTTGATCTGACGGAAGGATTCGACGCGTTTTGCAATCTCGGGATCGCTGTCAGGCCCGACATACCGTCGCGTCTTCGTCGGCTGCGTTTCCTCGAAATACCAGTATACCTTGCCCTTGACGGGCACCTTGACGAGATTGCCCGTCGTAGGGAAATCCGTTTCGAAGGCTGCGTCCAAGGATCGCTGGACGAGTTCCGCATACATCGTGCGGTAAACGAGGTCGACCGTCTTCATGTCGGGCGGCTCCGGTTATAAGAAAAATGCGGTTCTCTTATAGCGGCATGACCTCAAGGGACGCAAGCGGGGGTTATAAGAAAATCGCGAAAACCTTATAACGCCGCAGGAGAGGGTCAGGAATCCTTGTTGCCGGCGTGCAGCCAAATCAGAATGGGTTTTGCTCATTCAGATAAACAAAGCCATCACGAAAACGCTGCTTGGATGTGGCGCTCGACCTCACCGCGTCCGCGAACGGCCCGAGCCTGTCATAGGCGTTTGTTGTCGACGCGCTATTTTGGCGGCCGCATCCGGAACGACCACCAGCTTGCCGACGAAATCCTTGCCGATGAAATCCGCCTGGGCGCGATGGAAATCGGACAGCTTGTAGACGCCGCCGACCAGCGGCCGGATTTTCTTGTCCTCGATGTAACGCACGATGCGGCGGAAATCCGCCCGCGTGCCCTGGCTCGAGCCATGCAGTTGCAGCTGTTTCAGATACATGGTGCGCAGATCCAGCTGCACGACCGGGCCGGCAATTGCACCAGCCGTGGTATAGCGGCCTTCCGGCCTTAGGATGCGCAGGAGGTCGTTGAAGATCGCGCCGCCGACCAGATCGGCCACCACGTCGATCGGCTGGCCCCCGGTCGCCGCGCTGACGGCGGCCGGCAGATCGGCAACGCCACGGGTGATCACGGCCTCGGCGCCGATGTCACGCACGGCCTGTTCCTTGCCCTTGCCGGCAACCGCATAGGGAATGGCGCCGCGCGCCCGCGCCAGCTGCACGATGCCCGAGCCGACGCCGCCCGAGGCGCCGGTGACCAGCACACGCTCGCCGGCCTTCAATGCGGCGCGTTCCAGCATCTGCTCGCCGGTGAGATAGGCGCAGCAGAAAGTGGCAAGCTCGACGTCGCTCAGATCGGTGTCGACGACATGGGCGTTTTCGGACGGTACTGCCTGGTATTCGGCATAGCCGCCGTCGCGGCCGTGGCCCATATAGTCGATGTCGGCGAGTGAATCGTCGTCGCGATTGTAGATGGAGAAATCGACCATCACCCGCTCGCCGATGCGGGTTGGCGACACGCCGTCGCCGATGGCAATGATGTTGCCGACCGTGTCGGTGCCCTGGATGCGCGGGAAGCTCAGCGTATTGCCCTGACGACGCCAGGTCGACACAGCGGCGGCATCCTCCTCCGTTCCATAGGCGCCCTGGCGCACCCAGACGTCGGTGTTGTTCATGCCGCAAGCGGTGACCTTGACCAGCACCTCGCCCCGGGCGGGCGAGGGCACTTTCACATCGGTGCGGTAGACGAGCTTTTCCGGTCCGCCGTGACCGATCAGCTGCACGGCGGCCATGGTGGCGGGGAGGGTCTTGGTCATGGCATTCATGTCGGTTCTTCAGATGTTGGCAAACACGCTTTTCACCGCATCGGCCGTCTTCGACACGATGATGTCGGCCTCTTCGCGGGTGAGGCAGAGCGGCGGCGCGAAACCGAGAATGTCGCCCTGCGGCATGGCGCGGCCGATGACGCCGCTTTCCGCAAGGGTGGTCGCGACCTGCGGCCCGATTTTTTGCGAGGCGTCGAAGAACACGCGGTCGTCCCGGTCGGCGACGAACTCGATTGCCGCCAGCATGCCGTCGCCGCGTACCTCGCCGACATTTTTGTGGCCACCGACGGCTTTCGTCAGCTCGGCGCGGAGATAGGCGCCGGTCTCGCCGGCGTTCCGCACCAGGTCCATCTCGTCGATCAGTTCCAGGTTGGCGACGCCGGCGGCCACGCAGATCGGATGCGCCGAATAGGTCCAGCCATGACCGAGCGAGCCGAGCTTGTCTGAACCCTGCACCAGCACCTGCCAGACCTTGTCTGAGACGATGACGCCCGACAGCGGCGCATAGGCCGAGGTCAGGCCCTTGGCGATCGTGATCAGGTCGGGCTTGATGCCGTAATGGTCGGAGCCGAACATGGTGCCCAGCCGGCCAAAGCCGGTGACGACCTCGTCAGCAACCAGCAGCACGTCGTACTTCTTCAGCACCGCCTGGATCTTTACCCAGTAGCCGGCCGGCGGCGGCACGATGCCGCCGGTGCCGAGGATCGGCTCGCCGATAAAGGCGGCAACCGTTTCCGGGCCTTCGGCGAGGATCATCTCTTCGAGCTTGTCGGCGCAATGTTGCGAGAACTGCTCCTCGCTCAGCGAGCGGTCGGCGCGGCGGAAGTAATAGGGCGCCTCTGTGTGCAGGACCGGCGCACGCGGCAGGTCGAAGGCGTTGTGGAACAGGTCGAGGCCGGTCAGCGATCCGGTCATGATGCCGGAGCCGTGATAGCCGCGCCAGCGCGAGATGATCTTCTTCTTCTCCGGCCGGCCGAGCACGTTGTTGTAGTACCAGATCAGCTTAATGTTGGTTTCGTTGGCATCGGAACCGGAGAGGCCGAAATAGACCCTCGACATGCCTTGCGGCGCGCGGTCGATGATCATCTTGGAAAGGGTGATCGATGCCTCGGTGCCGTGCCCGACATAGGCGTGGTAATAGGCGAGGTTCTTGGCCTGCGCGGCGATGGCGTCGGCTATCTTCTGGCGGCCATAGCCGACATTGACGCAGTAGAGCCCGGCGAAGGCATCGATGCTCTTGCGACCGTTATTGTCCCAGATGGTGACGCCTTCGCCACCGGCGATCACCCGCGTCGGAGATTCACCGCGTGCGTGCGTGCCCATATGGGTCGAGGGATGGAAGAAATGATCGCGATCCCAGGCGGCGAGTTCGTTGGACTGGTCGAGCATCTTTTTACTCCTGAGGAAAAGGGTCGGGCGCGGCTTACGCCACGTCCAGACAGAGGTATTTAAGATCGGTAAAGGCTTCGAGCCCGTGGCGCGAGCCCTCGCGGCCAATGCCGGACTGTTTGACGCCGCCGAAGGGGATCGGCGCGCCGGTGATCTTCACGCGGTTGATGGCGACCATGCCATAGTCGAGCGCGCGGCCCATGCGCAATTGCCGGCCGCCGTTCTCGGTGACGACATAGGCGACGAGCCCGTATTCGGTGGCGTTGGCGCGGGCGACGACTTCGTCCTCGCTATCGAAAGGCGTCACGGCCGCAACCGGACCGAAGGTCTCCTCGCGCATGATCAGGGCGTCGTCGTCAACATCGGCCAGCAGGGTCGGCTGGTAGAACAGCGGACCGGCCGGATGGCGCTTGCCGCCGGTCAGGCAACGCGCGCCTTTGGCGAGCGCATCGGCCACCTGCTCCTCGACCTTCTTGACGGCGCGTTCGTGCATCAAGGGTCCGATTTCGGTGTCGTCGGCGAGGCCATTGCCGGCCCGCAATGCCTCGACGCGTTTAGCGAAAGCAGCGCAGAAACGATCGTAAATCGGACGCTGAACATAGATGCGGTTGGCGGCGAGGCAGTCCTGGCCGGAGGTGGCGAATTTGGCGTCGACCGCAATGGCCACAGCCTTGTCGAGGTCGGCGTCGGCAAAGACGATCAGCGGCGCATGACCGCCGAGTTCCATCACCAGACGCTTCATCGTCGGCGCACTCTGAGCGGCGATCAACCTGCCGATCTCGGTCGAGCCGGTGAAGCTCATGGCGCGAACGCGCGGGTCTTCGCACATCCGCCCGACGATGATCGAAGCCCTGCCGGTGAGGACGTTGAACACGCCAGCCGGCAGGCCGGCACGTTCGCCAAGCTCGGCCAACGCCAGTGCCGACAGCGGCGTTTCCGAGGAAGGATGCGCGACGATGGTGCAGCCGGCGGCGAGGGCGGCCGCCGCCTTGCGGGTCAGCATGGCCGCGGGAAAATTCCACGGCGTGACGACGCCGACGACACCAAGCGGTTCGCGTCGCACCACCATCTCGGCATTTGGCAGATGGCTGGTGACGCTTTCGGCGTTGAGACGTTTGGCCTCCTCAGCATACCATTCGACAAAAGAGGCGGCATAGTCGATCTCGCCGCCCGATTCCTTCAGCGGCTTGCCTTGTTCTAGCGTCATCAGAAGGGCCAGGTCATTTTTGGCGGCGACGATCAGATCGAACCATTTTCGCAAGATTTTCGACCGTTCCTGCGGCAGCAATGCGCGCCAGGCAGGAAAGGCGCGCGATGCCGCATCGATCGCCAATGTGGTCTGCCGGGCATCGAGCGCGGCAACGAAAGCGACGGTGGATCCGGTGGCCGGATCGGTCACCTCGAAACTCTCCGCGGTCTCGCTCGCCGTCCAGTGGCCAGCGACATAGGCGAGTTCGCGCAGCAGCCGCCGGTCGGCGAGGCGATCAAGTGCTTCATGGCGGTGCGAGCGGGCAAAATGTGCGGACATCATCGGGCTCCCGGTTCGGGTGATGCCGCAAGACTATCTCCGCCGCACAAACAGAGAGGCTGTTTGCGTGCCTGCACGTAGAGAAATTGTCTCTATTGCCCTGCCCGGCCAGACGATCTCTCCGGTATCAGGAAGATGCCGGCAACAGGTCCGCCACCGGCAGCACACTCTCCTCCTTCACCGTCTTGGTGACGATGTAGGTGAAATAGCGGTCGATGCCGATCTCGCGCTCGAGCAGAGTGTCGACCAGCCGCTGATAGGCGTCGATGTCGCGCGCCATCACCTTCAGCAGGTAATCGACGCCGCCGCCGACAGACCAGCAGGCGACGATCTCGGGGATGTCGCGGATGACGCGCTCGAAACGGTCGAAATCGGCCTGGCGGTGGCTAGCCAGCGTCACCTCCATCAGCACGGTGGCGACCGGTGCGATGGCGCGCATGGCGATCCTGGCATGATAGCCGCAGACGATGCCGGCTTTTTCCAGCTTGCGCAGCCGCATCCAGCAAGGCGTCGGCGACAGGCCGACCTTCTCGGCCAACGCCAGCTTGGTGATGCGGCCGTCGCGCTGAATGGCGTCGAGGATTTTCAGGTCGATCGGATCGAGTTTCGCTGCAGCCATGATCGTCCACTTCTAGTGCCGGACACCATGACGGCGCATTATTTCGATTGTCAATTGCACTGATTTCGATCTCTAATAAGTCATGACATTTTGGCGACCAGATCCCGCTCTTATCCGGCGGCCGGCCTATCAATCGCTCGCCGACCAGTTCGCGCGCGCCATCCATGACGGGCGCCTGGCCAATGGCGCTCGGTTGCCGACGCACCGGCAGTTGGCTGACGATCTGCAACTTTCCGTGCAGACGGTCAGCCGCGCCTATGAGGAGCTGATCCGCCGCGGGCTGGTGTCCGGCGAGGTCGGCCGCGGCAGCTTCGTGCAGACACAGCGCCGCGAGCCGGAGCCGCCCTATCTGCCGGAGCGGCTGGGCGAGGTCATCGATCTCTCCATCCTGAAGCCGGTCTGCGAACCGATGCATCTGGAGCGGCTGAGGCAGGCGCTGGGCTGGCTCGCCGAAAACCTGCCGTCGAGCTCGGCACTGTCGTTCAGGCCGAACATGGTGTTCCCGCGCCACCGCGCGGTGGGTGTCGAGTGGCTACGCCTCTGTGGCCTCGACGCGTCGCCGCAGAACATCAGCCTGACCAACGGTGCCACCGCAGGGATGACAGTGGCGCTGATGAGCGTGGCGCCGCCCGGCTCGACCGTCGCCACCGAGGCGATCGGTCACCACACGCTGATCCCGCTGGCGCGTTATCTCGGCTTCAACCTTGAGGGTTTGCCGATCGACGACAATGGGCTGATCCCGGAAGCGCTGGACGAGGCCTGCCGGCTGTCGGACATCCGCGCCGTGTTCGTGCAGCCGTCGGTGATTAACCCTACGGCCACCCTGATGGATGCCGGCCGGCGCGAACAGATTGCCGCCGTTGCGCGCAGGCATGACATCGCCATTATCGAAAACGACGTCCTCGGCCCGTTGGTCGAGGACCGGCCGCCGCCGGTAGCCGCCTTCGCGCCCGAGCGCACGCTCTACGTCACCTCCTTCACCAAGATCGTGGTGCCGGGCCTGCGCATCGGCTATCTCGCGGCGCCCGATCGTTATGTCGCCGCGGTCGCCAATCGCCATCTCGTCTCGAACTGGATGGCGACGCCGTTGGTGGCCGAGATCGCCACCAAATGGGTGACCGACGGCACCGCGATGGAACTCGTGCGATGGCAGCGCCTGGCTTTGCGGCGGCGTCTGGACATAGCCGCCGAGGTGCTTGCCGGAGTGGACTATCGCGCTCATCGCGACGGGCTGCATGTCTGGCTGCAACTGCCCGATGATCGCGGCGAGGAAAGCTTTGTTTCCCAGGCCCGCCTGCAGGGCGTGGCGATCGCGCCCGGTACGTCGTTTCGCATTTCGCAGACGCCTTGGCATCCAGCTGTGCGGATTTCGCTTGGCTCGACCACGGAGGGGGAACTGCGTGCCGGTCTCGGCGTTGTCACCAAGCTTCTGCTCGGCGATCCCGAGCATCTCCTGCTTGCGATCTAGACGGCGAATGGCGCGAAATTGTGCGGAATCCGAAATATTGTCATGATATTATTTTCTTGATTGACATGATTTGCTGCGATCCGCATCGTTAAAGGCAAGCTTCTCCAGCACGGGAAATTCATTGTCGGCTCCCATCATCAAGATCGACGGCATTTCAAAAAGCTTCGGCACCTTCAAGGTGCTGGACGGCCTCTCGATGCAAGTCATGCCCGGCGAGAAGCTGGCACTGATCGGTCCATCGGGTTCGGGCAAGACGACGATCCTGCGCATCCTGATGACGCTAGAGCGTATCGACAGCGGCCACATCCAAGTCGACGGCGAACAGTTGTACCACATGGAGCGTAACGGCCGGCTGCTGACGGCCGATGAACGGCATTTGGCAAAGATGCGCCAGAAGATCGGCATGGTCTTCCAACTGTTCAATCTGTTTCCGCACAAATGCGTCATCGACAATGTGACGCTGGCACCGATGCTGACCAAAGGCGTGCCGCGGGCCGCCGCAGAAAAGCGGGCGATGGAACTGCTCGACATGGTCGGCATGGTCGACAAGGCCAAAGCGATGCCGGCGCAGCTTTCAGGCGGCCAGAAGCAGCGCGTCGCGATTGCGCGGGCGCTGGCGCTGTCGCCGAAAATCATGCTGTTCGACGAGGTCACCTCGGCGCTCGACCCTGAGCTCGTCGACGAGGTGCTCAACGTCATGCGCAAGCTCGCCGCCGAGACCGACATGACCATGCTGCTGGTCACCCACGAGATGGGTTTCGCCCATGACTTCGCCGACCGGGTGCTGTTCTTCGATCGCGGCAGAATAGTCGAGGAGGGCAAGCCCGACGAGATTTTCCGCCATCCCAAACAGGAGCGTACGCAAGGTTTCCTGAAGAAGATCATTGCGGCCGGACATCGGGTCTGACTGCCATGCGAGGCGGCGACGCCTCAAGCAAGCCAAGAAGACAGACAAACAAGGAGTTGGGAACAATGAAGAAATTTGCCATTTTGGCCGGCGTCGCCGGTATTGCGCTGACGGCGGTGCTGGCCGCCTCGACGGCCGGCTCGGCCGACGACAGCAAGCTCGAAGAGCTCAAGGCGCAAGGCTTTGCCCGCGTCGCCATCGCCAACGAGCCGCCCTATACGGCGGTCGCTGCCGACGGCAAGGTTTCGGGTGCGGCGCCTGACGTTGCCCGTGAAATCTTCAAGCGCCTTGGCGTCAACGATATCGTCGCCTCGATCTCGGAATATGGCGCCATGATTCCCGGCCTGCAGGCCGGCCGTTTCGACGTCGTCACCGCCGGCCTGTTCATGAAGCCGGAACGTTGTGCTGCGGTCGCCTATTCGGAACCGGTGCTGTGCGACGCCGAGGCGATGCTGGTGAAGAAGGGCAACCCGAAGGGCTTCAAGAGCTACGAGGACGTCGCGAAGGACGCGAGCGCCACGATCGGCGCGCCGGGTGGCGGCACCGAAGAGAAGCTGGCGCTCACCGCAGGTGTGCCGCGCGAGCGCGTCATCGTCGTGCCGGACGGCCAGAGCGGCCTGAAGATGCTGCAGGACGGCCGCATCGATGCTTATTCGCTGCCCGTGCTGTCGATCAATGACCTGGTCAAGAAAGCCAATGATCCGAACCTCGAAGTCATCGCGCCGGTGGTCGGTGCGCCGGTCTATTGCGACGGCGCGGCCTTCAAGAAGGGCGACGAAGCGCTGCGCGACGCCTATGATGTCGAGCTGGCGAAACTGAAGAAGTCCGGCGAGTTCGCCAAGATCATCGAGCCTTACGGCTTCTCGGCGGCGGCGGCAATGTCGACGAGCCGCGACAAGCTCTGCTCGGCGAAGTAAAAAGTGCCGCTCACCCTAGCCTCTCCCCGTCAAAAACGGGGAGAGGGGGGCGCCAACGCTGGAGCTTCACCCTTCTCCCCGTCCCTATAACGGGGAGAAGGTGCCGGCAGGCGGATGAGGGGCGGCCCCGGCGTTCTGCAATGATCACCAAGCGAGGAAACGCTTAGCCCCAATGACCCAATGGTCCGGCTATTTCGGCCTGATATTGCAAGGAGCGCTTGTCACCATCGAGCTGACGCTGATGGGGTCGGTGCTGGCCTTGGTCATGGCCTTTCTTGCCGGGCTGGGGCGGCTGTCGCGGTTTTTCGTGCTACGCGCGCTGGCCACCGCCTATATCGAGTTCTTCCGCGGCACCTCGATTTTCGTGCAGCTGTTCTGGGCTTATTTCGTGCTGCCTTTTGCCGGCATTTCGTTGACGCCGCTGCAGGCCGGGGTGCTGGCGCTGGGTCTCAATGTCGGCGCCTATGCGGCGGAAGTGGTGCGTGGCGCCATCAAGTCTATCGGCCGCGAACAATATGAGGCCTGCACCGCCCTCAATCTCGGCCGCTGGCAAGCCATGCGCCATATCATCCTGCCGCAGGCGCTTCTGGTGATGCTGCCAACCTTCGGCAACAACGCCATTGAATTGCTCAAGGCCACCGCCGTCGTTTCGCTAATCTCGCTCGCCGACCTGACCTTCCAGGCGCAGGTGGTGCGCTCGCAGACCGGCAATACTCTAGTGCCGTTCAGCACCATCCTCGTCATCTATTTCGTCCTGGCGCTGCTCATCTCATGGGGCGTGCGGTCGCTGGAACGCCGCATGGCTCGTGGCCTCGACGGGGTGCGCGTATGATGGATCGGGCCTGCTAATGGAATGGGATTGGGATTTTGTCCGGCAGATCCTGCCGACGCTGATCGAGGGGGTGAAGATCACCATCCTGGCGACGCTGCTCGGCTCGGTGCTGGCGGCCATCGTTGGGCTGGGCATCGCGTTGGCGCGCCGGTCGCCGAACAGGGCTCTGTCGCGCACCGTCGGTTTCCTTGCCGAGTTCATCCGTGGCACGCCGCTGTTGGTGCAGCTCTATTTCATCTTCTACGTGCTGCCGGATTTTGGCGTCCTGTTGCCGCCGCTGGTCGCGGGCGTCATCGGTCTCGGGCTGCATTACGGCACTTACACGGCCGAGGTCTACCGCGCCGGCATCGATAATGTTCCGCGCGGCCAGTGGGAAGCGGCCAAGGCCTGCAATCTGAACGCCACCCAGACCTGGACGCACATCATCATTCCGCAGGCGATCCCGCCGATGATCCCGGCGCTTGCCAATTATTTCATCGCCATGTTCAAAGAGACGCCGCTGCTGTCGGCGATCACCGTGCTGGAACTGATGAACCAGGCCAAGAGCGTCGCCAATACCTATTATCGGTATATCGAACCGATCACCTTGGTCGGCGCCTTCTTCCTCGCCATCAGCCTGTTCTCGGTGGTGCTGCTGCGCTGGCTGGAACACCGTTATGGGCGGATCGAACGATGAGCGCTGCACC
Source organism: Mesorhizobium sp. M0019 (assembly GCF_040323975.1). Classification (NCBI taxonomy): domain Bacteria; kingdom Pseudomonadati; phylum Pseudomonadota; class Alphaproteobacteria; order Hyphomicrobiales; family Phyllobacteriaceae; genus Mesorhizobium; species Mesorhizobium sp. M0019. Next base: position 121,384 of record NZ_JAMYVK010000010.1, read on the forward strand.
CGATATCCGCCTGCACTCGGCCCGGCCGCCGCTCGATGCGCGTCCGCTGGAAAAGCGGGTCGGCCTGATCATCCTTGCCACCGACCATACGAGCGAACCGGATTTTCACCGCATGGTGGCAAGCGACCGCATCGGCGTCTATGTCGCGCGCATCCCCTACGCCAACCCGACGACGCCGGACAATTTGCGCAAGATGCAGCCGTCGCTGACGGCGGCCGCGGCCCTGATCCTGCCCGACGAGCCGCTCGATGCGATCTGCTATTCCTGCACCTCGGCTTCCGTCGTGATCGGCGATGCCGAAATCGAGGCGGCGGTGCAGGCCGCCAAGCCCGGCGTGCCGGTGGTCACGCCGCCGATGGCCGGGGTGCGCGGCCTCAAGGCGCTGGGCGCCAAGACGATCAGCATTCTCACTCCCTATACGGTCGAGACCAGCCGGCCGATGGAGGCCTATTTCATCGAACATGGATTCGAGATCGCCGGCTTCACTTGCCTCGGCTTCGAGGACGACCGCGAGATGGCACGGATTGCGCCGAAATCCTTGGTCGATCTGGCCCGCGAAGCGACCGATATGCAAGCCGACGCGCTGTTCGTGTCCTGCACGGCGCTGCGGTCGGCGCTGGCAGTGGTCGGCATGGAAGAAGCCATCGGCCGTCCTGTCGTCACCAGCAACCAGGCGACGGCTTGGAATTGCCTGCGGCTTTGCGACGACGACGAGCCGCGCGCCGAATTCGGCCGCCTGATGACGCTGCCGTTGAACTGATTGCAGAGCCATGACCACGTCCAGGATAAGCCTCTCCGATATCCGCGCCGCGCGCGAGCGCATCGCAGGCAAGATCGAGCGTACGCCGACCGTTCCTTCCCGGAGTCTTTCCCAGCACTTGGACGCTCCTGTTTATCTCAAGCTCGAACATCGGCAGACCACCGGCGCCTTCAAGCTGCGCGGTGCCTCGAACGCTATCGCTTCGCTGACAGACGAGGAGAGGGCGCGTGGCGTCGTCGCTGCCTCGACTGGCAACCACGGCCGGGCGCTTGCCTATGCTGCTCGACTGCAAGGCATCCACGCGACGATCTGCATGTCGCGGCTGGTGCCGCAGAACAAGCTGGACGAGATCCGCCGGCTCGGCGCCGAGATCCGCATCGTCGGCAACAGCCAGGACGATGCGCAGCGGGAGGTCGAACGGCTGGTCGCGGAAGAGGGGCTGATCATGCTGCCGCCCTTCGACCATCCTGCCATTGTCGCCGGGCAAGGCACCCTCGGGCTGGAGATCATCGAACAGGTTCCGGACGCCGCCTTGGTGCTGGTGCCGCTTTCCGGCGGTGGGCTGGCGGCTGGCGTCGCTGCTGCCGTGAAGGGCGTCAGCCCGGCGACGAAGGTGATGGGCGTTTCAATGGCGCGCGGTGCGGCGATGAAGGCGAGCCTCGACGCCGGACATCCGGTTTTGGTCGAGGAACTGCCGACGCTGGCCGATTCCCTCGGCGGCGGCATAGGCCTCGACAACCGGCTGACCTTTTCCATGTGCCGCGACCTGCTCGACGATGTGATCCTGCTCAGCGAGGACGAGATCGCCGCCGGCATCCGCCATGCCTATGAGCAGGAGCGCGAGATCGTCGAAGGCGCCGGCGCGGTCGGCATCGCAGCCGTGCTTGCCGGCAAGGTCAGGGCGAGCGGCCCGACGGTGCTCGTGCTGTCCGGCCGCAACATCGATATGACACTGCACCGCAAGATCATCTGCGGCGAAGCAATTGCGGAGAGCGCAGCATGAGCCGTATGACGATCCTCACCGAAGGTGAATTGCGCAAGATCGTGAAGCTCGATCTCGATGCCGTCGCCTGCGTCGAGAACGCGTTCCGGGCGCTCGCCACCTTGCCGGTGGCGATGCCGCCGATCCTGCGGCTCGACATTCCCGAGCATCGCGGCGAGGTCGACGTCAAGACCGCCTATGTACCGGGTATCGACGGTTTTGCGATCAAGATCAGCCCCGGCTTTTTCGACAATCCGAAGCTCGGCTTGCCCAGCGTCAACGGCATGATGGTGCTGCTGTCGGCGAAAACCGGTCTGGTCGAGGCGCTGCTGCTCGACAATGGCTATCTCACCGACATCCGCACGGCGGCGGCCGGCGCGGTTGCCGCCAAGCATCTGTCGCGGCCGGGTTCCTCCGTTGCCGCGATCTTCGGCGCCGGTGTTCAGGCCGGACTGCAGCTCGAAGCGCTGATGCTGGTGCGGCCGATCACCGAGGCTCGCATCTGGGCAAGGGATGCCGCCAAGGCCGAGGCCGCGGCCGACGCATTGTCCGAAAGACTGGGCATCGCCGTTCACGCCGAGCCCGACGCGGCAAAGGCTGCGGCCGATGCCGACATCATCGTCACCACGACGCCGTCGACCGAGCCGCTGATCAAGGCCGGCTTCGTCTCCGCCGGCCAGCATATCACTGCCATGGGCTCGGATGCCGAGCACAAGAACGAGATCGCGCCGGCGATCCTGCGCATGGCCGATCTCTACGTCGCCGACAGCGCCAAGCAGACGCGGCGACTGGGCGAACTGCACCATGCCATCGCGGCGGGCGTGATGGCGGCCGATACCGACATTACCGAGCTTGGCCACATCATCGCCGGCGAAAGGCATGGCCGGCGTTCGGACAGCGACATCACAATCGCCGACCTGACCGGCACCGGCGTGCAGGACACGGCAATCGCCACGCTCGCCCGCGACCGTGCGCGTGCGGCCAAGACCGGTACGATTTTCGAAAGCTGATGCTGGCCGCAAGGCCCAACAAAAGAGGACCAAGAACAATGCAGCCTAATTTGAAATTCTCGCGCGGCGAATATGCGGAGCGCCTCGCCAAGACGCGGAAGGCCATGCAGGTCAAGGGCGTCGATCTATTGATCGTCAGCGACCCGTCCAACATGGCCTGGCTGACCGGCTACGACGGCTGGTCGTTCTATGTGCACCAGGCCGTCATCGTGCCGCCGTCGGGCGAGCCGGTGTGGTACGGCCGCGGCCAGGACGCCAACGGCGCCAAGCGCACCGCCTATCTCGCGCACGACAACATCGTCGGCTATGCCGACCACTATGTGCAGTCGACCGAGCGCCATCCGATGGAGTTTCTGTCCAGCGTGCTCTCCGATCGCGGCTGGGGCAAGCTCAGCATCGGTGTCGAGATGGATAATTACTGGTTCTCGGCCGCTGCCTTCGCAGCGCTGCAGAAGCACTTACCCAATGCCCGCTTCGTCGACGCCACGGCACTCGTCAACTGGCAGCGCGCGGTGAAGAGCCCGACCGAAATCGACTACATGCGCAAGGCCGCCCGCATCGTGGAAGCGATGCACCAGCGCATCGTCGACAAGATCGAGGTCGGCATGCGCAAATGCGACCTGGTCGCCGAGATCTACGATGCCGGCACGCGCGGCGTCGACGGCATCGGCGGCGACTATCCGGCGATCGTGCCGCTGCTGCCGTCGGGCGCCGACGCATCGGCGCCGCATCTGACCTGGGACGACCGGCCGATGAAATCGGGCGAGGGCACCTTCTTCGAGATCGCCGGCTGCTACAACCGCTATCACTGCCCGCTGTCGCGGACCGTGTTCCTTGGCAAACCGACGCAGGAATTCCTCGATGCCGAAAAGGCGACGCTGGAAGGCATGGAGGCGGGACTTGCCGCCGCCAAGCCCGGCAACACATGCGAGGACATCGCCAACGCCTTCTTCGCGGTGCTGAAGCGGTACGGCATCGTCAAGGACAATCGCACCGGGTACCCGATCGGGCTTTCCTATCCGCCTGACTGGGGCGAGCGCACGATGAGCCTGCGTCCAGGCGACCGCACCGAGTTGAAGCCCGGTATGACCTTCCATTTCATGACCGGCTTGTGGCTTGAGACGATGGGGCTTGAAATCACCGAATCCATCCTGATCACCGAGACGGGCGTCGAGTGCCTGGCGAATGTGCCGCGCAAACTGGTGGTGAAGAATTGAGCCCGATGTCCAGCCTTCGCCCGTCACCGATCACGCCGACCGTCGATTTCGAGCGCGACGGCGTGCAGCACGGTTTCCTGCGCCTGCCTTACAGCCGCGATGATTCCGCCTGGGGATCGGTGATGATCCCGATCTGCGTCATCCGCAACGGCAAGGGGCCGAGCGCGTTGCTCACCGGCGGCAATCATGGCGACGAGTACGAGGGGCCGCTGGCGCTCTATGACCTCGCCCGTACGCTCGACCCGAAAGACGTCAGCGGCACGATCATCATCGTGCCGGCGATGAACTATCCGGCGTTCCGCGCCGGCACACGCACCTCGCCGATCGACAAGGGCAATCTCAACCGCAGCTTTCCCGGCCGGCCCGACGGCACGGTGACCGAGAAGATCGCCGATTATTTCCAGCGCGAGCTTCTGCCCCGCACAGACATCGCGCTCGACTTCCACTCCGGCGGCAAGACGCTCGACTTCGTGCCGTTCTGCGCCGCCCACATCCGGCCCGACAAGGTGCTGGAAGCGAAGGGTTTCGCTGCGGTTGAAGCCTTCTCCGCACCATGGTCGATGAAAATGCTGGAGATCGACGCGGTCGGCATGTTCGACACTGCCGCCGAAGAGATGGGCAAGCTGTTCATCACCACAGAGCTTGGCGGCGGCGGGACTTCGCGCGCGGAAACGGTGCGGATCGCACGTCGCGGCGTGCTCAATGTGCTGCGCCATGCCGGCATCGTCGCCGGCGCGGTCGAGATGCAGCCGACCCGCTGGCTCGACATGCCGTCCGGCGATTGCTTCTCGTTCGCCGAGGACGACGGGATGATCGAAACGATGATCGATCTCGGCGAGCCGGTGGCAGAGAACCAGGTGCTGGCACGTATCCATTCCATAGGCCGCACCGGCGGCGCTCCGCAGGAGATCCGGGCCAAAATGTCCGGTCTGTTGGCGGCGCGGCATTTTCCGGGGCTGGTCAAGGCCGGCGACTGCGCTGCCGTGGTCGCCGTGCTGGTCGATTGAGGGCTAGAGCGGGATGCGTTCAACGCCCATCCCGCTCTATCTGTTTGTTTAGCCGCATTTCTGCGACGCCAAGTGATTCACTTGGCTGCAAAATGCTCTAGGAAGCCGATGTCGGGAACGGCTCGGTCCTGCCTTTGGGGCGATCGCCGATCGCAAAGACGGCGCTCGCCTCGCTGACGATCGAGACATGATCCTTGGCGGCTGTTCCGGCGGCCGTACTGTCGCCGCGCATGATTGCGGTGACGATGGCGTCATGCTCCTGCCAGGACTGGGCCAGCCGCCCGGGCAGCATGAATTGCGCGCGCCGGAACGGCGCCAGCCGGCCGCGGGTCATGACGGTCAGTTCATAAATGTGCTTGCTGTGGGCGCCGCGATAGAGCCGGGTGTGGAATTCGGTGTTGAAAAGCTCATACTGTTCTTCAGCACCGAGCTGCACGAAGCGCGCCGAGGCCTGGTGCTCAGCCTCCAGCGTGCGGCGCTCGCCAGCGGTCATGCGCTCGGCCGAGAACCGCGCGCAGATCGCTTCAAGCTCGGCCATGCTTTCGAACATCGAGGCGAGGTGCTCCTGCGTCACCACGGCGACGGTGGCGCCGCGGTTCGGCCGCCTTTCGACCAGCCCCATGGCGCTGAGCCGGCTGAGCGCTTCCCTGATCGGCGTGCGTGAGACGTCGAAGCGGGCCGCGAGCGAGGCCTCGTCGAGCTTTTCGCCCGGGCGCAGGAAACCGGTGACGATCCGGTCGCTGATCGCCCTCACCATCTGATCGACGGTCGTGCCCGACCTGATCAAATTGCGCTTTCCCGACACGTCTCCTCCGTCCAGTCTTTTCGCTAGAGCCGTAAGCCACTCACCGGCTTCGATTCCTCCGCATCTCTGTATGCCTATGTTTTAGCCTTCATGTCAAATTGGCGATTTTGGAGGCAAAAAGTGTATGCAATTGCTCCGGCTTTGTGCAGTCCACATCGGCACACTCATTGATATTGCTGAATAAATCTCATTTCTGAAACTGGCATGCTGATTGCATACACTTCTTTCATTGAGGTGTTAACCGGCCCCAAAGGCCCCACAGAGGGAGCATTCAATGTCCGAGAGATTCATGCTTAGCCGCCGCGACCTGCTCAAGACCTCCGCCGCCGGAGCGGCGCTCGGCCTTGCGTCCGCATCGTTTCCGATCAGCAGGGCCTTCGCCGCGACGGCCACTGTCGGCTTCATCTATGTCGGGCCAAAGGACGATTACGGCTACAACCAGGCGCATGCCGAAGGCGCCGCCACGCTGAAGGGGATCGAAGGAATTTCCGTCGTCGAGGAGGAGAACGTGCCGGAGACGGTCGACGTGCAGAAGACGATGGAATCGATGATCAATCTCGACGGTGCGTCGCTGATCTTCCCGACCTCGTTCGGCTATTTCGATCCGCACATGCTCGCCATGTGCGCGAAATTCCCCGACGTGCAGTTCCGCCATTGCGGCGGCATGTGGAACAAGGACAAGCATCCGATGAATGCCGGTTCCTATTTCGGCTATATCGGCATGGGCCAGTATCTGAACGGCGTCGTCGCCGGTCACACCAGCAAAGCCAAGAAGCTCGGCTTCGTCGCGGCAAAGCCGATCCCGCAGGTGTTGCTCAACATCAATTCCTTCCTGCTCGGCGCGCGCTCGGTCGACCCGACCATCACCTGCCAGGTGATCTTCACCGGCGAGTGGTCGCTGGCGGTCAAGGAGGCGGAGGCCACCAATGCGCTGGTCGACCAGGGTGCCGACGTCATCACCTGCCATGTCGACAGTCCCAAGGTGGTGGTCGAGACGGCGGCCGGGCGTGGCGCCTTCGTCTGCGGCTATCATGCCAACCAGAGCCCGCTAGCGCCGGAAAAATACCTGACCGGCGCGGAATGGAACTGGGCCAAGGTCTACAAGATGTTCGTCGACGATCTGGTGGCCGGCACGCCGCTGCCCAACTTCACGCGCGGCGGCCTGGCCGACGGCTTCGTCAAGATGAGCCCGCTCGGCCCCGCCGTCGGCGACGCCGCCCGCAAGCAGTTCGACGGCACGCTGGCCGAAATGATGAAAGGCGGCTTTTCCGTCATCAAGGGTCCGCTGAAGAGCAACAAGGGCGTCGTCGTCGCGACCGAAGGCCAGGCCTTCGCCGAGACCGCGCTCGAACTCGAAAGCATGGACTACCTGGTCGAGGGCGTCGTCGGTTCGACCGCCTGAACCGGATCGGAGACGGGGCCATGGCAGACACTGTCAGCACTGCGGGCGCACCAGCGCTGTTTGGCGCCAGGAATTATCCGGCGGCGATCGAATGGACGGCGCGGCGGGCGGAAGCGTTCGTCATACCGCTCGCGGCGCTGATCGTCGGCATGGCGCTGTTCAGCGTGTTCATCGCGCTGGTCGGCAAATCGCCGGTGCAACTCTACGAGACGATGTGGCGCGGCGGCTTCGGCTCGTGGTTCTCGATCCAGAACTCGCTGTCGCGGGCAGCACCGCTTTTACTGGCAGCGCTCTGCGTGGCGCTGCCGGCACGACTAGGCCTCGTCGTCATCGGCGGCGAAGGCGCGATCGTGCTGGGCGGCGTTGCCGCCGCCGCCATCGGCGTCGCGGCGAATGGCGCGCCGGCTTTTCTGGTCATCCTGCTGATGGGCGTGGCGGGCGTGGTCGCCGGCGGCATCTGGATCGGTGCCGTCGGCGCACTCCGCCACTACCGCGCCGTCGACGAAACCATCTCCAGTCTGCTGATGGCCTATATCGCCATCGCGCTGATGAACCATCTGGTCGAAGGGCCTCTGCGCGATCCGGCTTCGCTCAACAAACCCTCGACCGAGCCGCTGGCGGATGCCTACCGCATCGGCAACATTCCAGGCATGGACGTGCACTGGGGCCTCGTCGTCGGCATTCTCGCCTGCGTCCTGTCCTGGCTGCTGATCGAAAAGACGCGCTGGGGGTTTGCCGCTCGCATCGCCGGCGGCAATGTCAGGGCGGCCCAGGTGCAAGGGCTTGCCGTCGGGCCGCTGATCGTCGGCTTCACCGGGCTCGCCGGCGGCTGTGCCGGGCTGGCCGGCATGCTGGAGGTCGGCGCCGTGCAAGGCAGCGCCAACGCCTCGCTCGCCGCCGGCTACGGCTATACCGGCATCCTCGTCGCCTTCCTCGCCCGCCACAATCCGCTCGCCATCATCCCGGTCGCTTTCCTGCTCGGTGGCATCGGCGCTTCGGGCGGGCTGATCCAGCGCCGCATGGACCTGCCCGACGCCACCGTGCTGGTGCTGCAAGGCATGCTCTTCGTGGTCATCCTGTTCAGCGAAACTTTTTACGGCCGCTTCAAGGTCTTCAATCCCGATCTGTGGAAGAGAGGCTCCTGATGAACGCGACCGAGATCGGCCTGTGGGGCGTGCCGCTCGCCATTCTCGGCGGCGCCATCCGCGTTTCGACGCCCTTCATCTTCGTCTCGCTCGGCGAAGCCATCACCGAGCGCTCCGGTCGCATCAATCTTGGCCTCGAAGGCACGCTGGTCTTCGGCGCAATGACCGCCTATGCGGTCGCAGTGGTGACCAGCTCGCCATGGCTCGGCGTGCTGGCTGCCGCCGGTGCCGGTCTTTGCTTCGGCCTGTTCCACGGCTGGATCTGCAAATTCCGCGGGGTGAACGACATCGCCATCGGCATCGCGCTGATGCTGTTCGGCTCCGGTCTCGCCTTCTTCTTCGGCAAGCCGTTCATCCAGCCCTCGGCACCAGACCTGCCGGCCATCGCCTTCGGTGGCTGGTCGGATATCCCGCAGGTGCAGGCGGCGCTCAACGTCAACATCCTGTTCCTGATTGGTGCCGCACTTGCCGTGTTCCTATGGTGGGCCTTCCGCAACACCCGCGCCGGCCTGATCGTGCGCGTCGTCGGCGACAGCTCCGATGCGGCGCGCGCCATGGGGCTCAATCCCAACACCGTGCGCCTGCTTGCGACAGGCGTCGGCGGTGCGCTCGCCGGCATCGGCGGCGCCTATCTGTCGCTTTATTACCCCGGCAGCTGGACCGAACGCATCTCGTCGGGGCAGGGCCTGATGGCGGTGGCGCTGGTTATCTTCGCGCGCTGGAATCCGCTCGGCTGCTTTGCCGCGGCACTGTTGTTCGGCGGCGCCGGCGCGCTAGGCCCGGCGTTGCAGTCGGTCGGGGTGACGCAGGGCTACTATCTCTTCTACGCCGCACCTTACATCCTCACGCTCATTATCATGATCGCCACATCGTCGCCGAACCGCTCGCTTGCCGGCGCGCCGGGCGAGTTGTCGATCACCAAATGACTGGATTTTTTCCGATGAACGCCAGAGCCGAGATCACCCAGCGCTACATCGACGCCGACCCTTATCCATGGCCCTATAATGGCGAGCTGCGGCCGGACAATACGGCGTTGATCATCATCGACATGCAGACCGATTTCTGCGGGCCGGGCGGTTATGTCGATCATATGGGCTACGATCTTTCGCTGGTACGGGCGCCGATCGAGCCAATCAAGTCGGTGCTCGCAGCCATGCGTGCCAAGGGCTACACCATCATCCACACGCGCGAGGGCCACCGGCCCGATCTCGCCGACCTGCCGGCCAACAAGCGCTGGCGCTCGCGCCGCATCAATGCCGGCATCGGCGACCCCGGACCTTGCGGGCGCATCCTGGTGCGCGGCGAACCCGGCTGGGACATCATCCCCGACCTCTATCCGGCGGCGGGCGAACCGATCATCGACAAGCCGGGCAAGGGCTCGTTCTGCGCCACCGACCTCGAACTGATCCTGCACCAGCGCGGAATCGAAAACATCGTGCTGACCGGCATCACCACCGATGTCTGCGTCCACACGACGATGCGCGAGGCCAATGATCGCGGCTTTGAATGCGTGATGCTGGAGGATTGCTGCGGCGCGACCGATTACGGCAACCATCTCGCCGCGATCAAGATGATCAAGATGCAGGGCGGCGTGTTCGGCGCGGTGTCGAATTCGGCATCCTTCGTCGCGCAGCTGCCGTGAGGACACGATCTTGAGCGGAAGCATCGGCAAGAAAGCCGTCGGCGTCGAGACCATCGGCATGACCATGCGCTTCGGCGCCTTCACCGCGCTGGACGACGTCTCGATCAAGGTGCCGGCGGGATCGTTCCATGCGCTGCTCGGCGAAAACGGCGCCGGCAAGTCGACGCTGGTCAAATGCATGATGGGTTTTTACCATCCGACCGCCGGCGACATGCTGGTTGATAGCCGCGAGGTCGCGATCGCCAGTCCGAAGGATGCCTCGGCGCTCGGGCTCGGCATGGTCTACCAGCATTTCACGCTCGTCCCGTCGCTGACCGGCGCGGAGAACCTGGTCATTTCGCGCGAGAAGGTGCCCGGCGTCATCGACTGGCGCAAGGAGCGCGCCGCACTTGCGCAATTCATGCAGCGTATGCCGTTCAAGCTGCCGCTCGACGTCAAGGTGGCGGAACTTGCGGCCGGCGAGAAGCAGAAGCTCGAAATCATCAAGCAGCTCTATCTCGGCCGCAGTTTCCTGGTGCTCGACGAGCCGACTTCGGTGCTCACTCCCGGCGAGGCACACGAAGTGCTTGGCCTGGTGCGCGACATGACCAGGACCGGCGACCTCACCGTGCTGATGATCTCGCATAAATTCCACGAGGTGACGGCCTTTGCCGACGATATCACCGTGCTGCGCAAGGGCAGGCTGACCGGAACCGGAAAGGTCTCCGAACTTTCCCACAAGCAGATGGCGGCGATGATGATCGGCGACCAACCGATCGCCGCGCTCGACAGCCGCGCCCCGGTGCCGGCCGGCGCCAGGCAGGTGCTGACGGTAAAGTCGCTGAAGGCGCCCGACCGCACCGGCTTGAAAACCATCGACATCGGCGAACTCGATGTGAAGTCGGGTGAGATCGTCGGCATTGCCGGCATCTCCGGCAACGGCCAGAAGGAGTTTCTCGAAGTCCTTGCCGGACAGCGGGCGCGCAATGGCGGCGACGTTCTGGTGAAAGGCTCGCCCTATGGCGCCAGCCGCAGCGAGGCGCGCACTCTCAATGTCCGCTTCATTCCGGAGGAGCCCTTGCGCAATGCCTGCGCACCGAAGATGACGGTGGCGGAAAACATGGCCTTCCGGACCTTCGACCTCAACGAGGCCGGCAAGCCGGTCAACTGGATCAGGATGAGCGCGATCAGGGACTACGCGGCCCGTCTGGTCCAACAGTTCAAGGTCAAGACGGCATCCCTCGCTTCGCCGATTTCGTCGCTCTCGGGCGGCAATGTGCAGCGCGCGGTGCTGGCGCGGGAACTGACCGGCGAGGTCGATTTGCTCATCGTGTCGAACCCCTGCTTCGGCCTCGACTTCTCCGCCGTCGCCGAAATACGCGCCCGCATCATGAAGGCGCGCAATGCCGGCGCCGCGGTGCTCCTTATGTCGGAGGACCTTGATGAGCTGCTCGAGCTCTCGGACCGCATCTTCGTCATGTCGGACGGCGCGCTGGTCTACGAGACGCCGATTGCGCAGGCGAGCGTGCAGACGATCGGCGAGCACATGGCGGGACATCACTGATGGCGGAGATCGAGGCGCTGCCGTTTCCGTTCTCCTTCAAGCCTGAGGCGATGGCGCTGGTCGTCATCGACATGCAGCGCGATTTCGCTGAACCCGGCGGCTTCGGCGCCAGCCTCGGCAACGACGTCAGCCGGGTGGCGGCGATTGTGCCGACGGTGAAGAGATTGATCGAGGGGTTCCGCACCGCTGGCCTGCCGGTGATCCACACGATGGAGTGCCACAAGGCAGACCTTTCGGATCTGCCGCCGGCCAAGCGCAACCGCGGCAACCCATCGATCCGGATCGGCGATGTCGGGCCGATGGGTCGTGTGCTGATCGTCGGCGAGCCGGGAACGGCGATCCTCGATGAACTTGCGCCACTGCCTGGCGAAATCGTCATCGAAAAGCCGGGCAAGGGCGCGTTCTATGCCACCAGCTTCGGCGATGACCTGAAGCGGCTCGGCGCACAGCAACTGGTCTTTGCCGGAGTGACGACGGAGGTCTGCGTGCAGACGACGATGCGCGAGGCCAACGACCGCGGCTATGAATGCCTGCTGGCCGAGGATGCTACCGAGAGCTATTTTGCCGAGTTCAAGGCGGCAGCCCTTGCCATGATCAGGGCACAGGGCGCCATCGTCGGCTGGACGGCGACGACAGACCAGGTGCTCGAGGGGATTGCCAATGCCTAACCTTGCCTTTGCCGGCCTCCTCAATGGTGGCTGGCGCGATCTGCCGTTCGAGCCTTTCCGCGATGGCATTACGGCGCATTGGCTGCTCAAGGGTGGACCGATGGAACCGTCGGTCGCCATCCTGAACTACCGGCCCGGCGCCGGCGTGCCGCGCCATCGCCATGCCGGGCTGGAAACGATCATCGTGCTGGAAGGCACACAGAGCGACGAGAACGGCGATCATGCCGCGGGCAGCGTGATCCTGAACCCGGTCGGAACCGAGCATTCGGTGTGGACGAAGGATGGCTGCGTGGTGCTCATCCAGTGGAACCTGCCGGTAGTCATTCTGGGCGAGGCCAAATGAGCGACATCCGCTTCGACATAGCGAGCCTGCACGCCGCCTATCAGGCCGGCGTCAGCATCGGCGAGATGATCGATGCGGTCGATGCGCGGCTCGCGGCGGCCGATGACCCCGGCATCTTCATCCATCTGGCGAGCAGGGCGGAGATGTTGGCCGAGGCGGAAAAGCTCGGCCCGTTCGATCCCGTGGCAAAGCCGCTGTGGGGCATACCGTTCGCGGTCAAGGACAACATCGATGTTGCCGGCATGCCGACCACGGCGGCTTGCGCCGAATATGCCTACTTGCCGACGAAAGACTCCACCGTCGTCGCGCGGCTCAAGGCCGCCGGCGCGCTGGTCGTCGGCAAGACCAATCTCGACCAGTTCGCCACCGGCCTGGTCGGCGTTCGCACGCCCTATCCAATCCCGAGGAATGCGATCGACCCGAAACTGGTGCCGGGCGGTTCCTCGTGCGGCTCGGCCGTGGCGACGGCGCGCGGCATCGTCTCCTTCGCGCTCGGCACCGATACCGCCGGTTCGGGGCGCATACCCGCCGGCCTCAACAACATCGTCGGGCTGAAGCCGAGTGTCGGCGCGCTATCAGCCGCCGGCGTCGTGCCGGCCTGCCGGACGCTTGACTGCGTCTCGGTTTTCGCGCTCACCGTCGATGACGGCTATCACGTGTTCGAGGCGGCGGCGGCAAAGGACCACGCCGATCCCTATTCGCGTGACCTCTGCATTCAGGCTCTTGCCGCGCGCCCGCCGGTGCTGACGGTTGGCGTGCCGGCCAGGGCCGACTGGACCTTCTTCGGCGACCAGGCGATGCAGGCGGGCTTCGAGGCCGCCCTTGCCTCGTTGGAGACGCTGGGCTGCAGGCTGGTCGAAATCCCGTTCGGCGATTTCTACGCCGCCGCCAACCTGCTCTACGAAGGCGCCTGGGTAGCCGAGCGTTACGCCGCGATCAGGGACTTCATGGATGCCAACGAGGCCGCCATGCATCCGGTGACGCGGCAGATCATCGGCGGTGCGCGAAAACTTTCCGCCGCGGACGCTTTCAAGGGGCTCTATGCCCTGCAAGGCTATAAGGCCAAGCTTGCGCCGGTCATCGCCTCGGTCGACGTTTTCTGCGTGCCGACCGCGCCGACGCACTACACAGTCGAAGCGGTGTTGGCAGACCCCATCGTCACCAACAGTCGGCTTGGCACTTACACCAACTTCGTCAATCTGCTCGACATGTGTGCCATAGCCGTGCCGACCGGAACCCGTAGCGACGGTTTGCCGATGAGCGTCACCTTGCTTGCCGCGGCGGGCAAGGACCATCTGACGGCGTCGCTTGCGCGCGACGTGCATGCGGCAAGCGGCCTTTCGCTGGGCGCTACAGGCTGGCCGCTGCCGCCGCGTGGCGATGTTCGCGTGGACGTGGACGAGGGCACGATCGAGCTGGCCGTGGTCGGCGCGCATCTATCGGGGATGGCGCTGAACGGCCAGTTGCAGCAGCTCGGCGCGATTTTCGCCCGGGCGGCAAGAACGGCGCCGCTCTACCGGCTTTATGCGCTCGCCGGCCAGTCGGTGTCGCGACCGGGGCTCGAGCGCAGCTGCAATGGCAAGGGGACAGCGATCGAGGTCGAAGTCTGGCGGCTGTCGCCGCAGGCCTTCGGCCGCTTCGTCGCGGCGATCCCGCCGCCGCTCGGCATCGGCACGCTTCTGCTCGATGACGGAACGTCGCCGAAGGGCTTTCTCGTCGAAAGTGCCGGCCTCACCGATGCAAAGGAGATCTCGCATTTCGGCGGCTGGCGCAACTTCATGGCGGATCAGCTGCAGCGGAGCTGACGCCATCACTCGACCCTTTGCCGGAACTTCGAGTGACAGCTCGAGCAATCCTGCAAGATGAGGTGCAGGAGGTGCTCCGCCGGCAATTTAGTGGGATCGGCTTCCGGCGGCCCCGGCCGCTTGCCAAGCAGGCTGCCGCCGCCCATTGCCAGGCCGGAACCCATTCTCATGTCGTCGGTGATGCGCGGCGGCGCCCGCTCGGCGTCGGAGGCCAGGGCGCTGGCCAGCGTTCCGATGTGGCGTGCCAGCCCTTCGAACTCCGCGCGGGCGGGGTTGATATCCGGCCTGGCGCCTGAAGGCGCTCCCAATGTCGCGCTGGGGAATTCGGCAATCAGGGCAGGGCCGGTGCGGGCGCGGATGGTCTCGGCCGCCGCCTTGAAGGCTGCGGCGTCGTACGCCTGCTTGCCGTCGAACATCCCAGCGATCGCCTTTGCCGCCGCGGCCATGTCCTTCATCGAGGCCTGGCGAGCCTCGATGATCGCATCCCGGTCCGAATGGGCAGCAGCGAGCACGACAGAGGCGCAGCCAAGCGATAGCACCGTTACCAGCGCCACCAGCCTCACTGGGCCACGCCTTGTCCTGCCAGCTCGTCGATGATCGGGCAATCCGGCCGCTCGTCGCCGTGGCAGTGACTGACCAGATGGTGGAGCAAGCCGCGCAATCCGACCAGTTCGGCGATCTTCCTGTCGATCTCCACCAGCTTGGCTTTCGCGATCGCCTTCACGTCGGCGCTATCACGTTCCCTGTCCTGGTACAGCGACAGCAGCTGGCGGCATTCGTCGACCGAAAACCCCAGGCTTCGCGAGCGCTGCAGGAAGCGTAGCCGGTGAATATCGGCCGTCGAGTAATCGCGATAGCCATTGTCTGTCCGTGCCGGATGCAAGAGCCCGATGTCCTCGTAATAACGGATCGTCTTGGACGGCAGGCCGGATTTTTCGGATGCGACGCCGATGTTCATGGTGGAAAATCTCCTTTGTCGGAGGAAATAGACCTTCCAGTAGATGGAAGGTCAACATGATGTGGCGATTTTGGATGCCCGACGCAACCGCCCGCCCGCTCCAACCGTTTGCCTGCCAACAGCGCACACTGAACCTTCGGGAAGAAATCAGTTTTCGGAAACGTTTATCGAACAGCGCTCAAAACCCGGTGTTCGACACCGGGTAACGATGAGCAAGGACCCTCCGGCGGCACGTTACACCGTGCACACGCCGAGGAGACAGAATATGCCCGTCAACGCCTATATCAACCGGATCGCGACGGCGGTGCCGGAGCACGAGGTTCATCAATTCTACCTGCGTTTCGCGGCCTCCATGCTCGCGGCCGATCGCCGGAGACTCTTCGAACGCATGGCCGATCTTGCCGGCATCGAGCACCGCTATTCCTGCTTTGCGCCGGCGTCCGACCCCGAAGGACCAACTGCCGACCTGGCCGGGACCTTCATCCGGGGCGCGTTTCCCGGAACGGCCATGAGAATGGCGATGTTCGACGATGCCGCACCTGTTCTGGCGCAAAAGGGCATCGACGGATTGCAGCTTGGCGACGACGCTTCCCGCATCACCCATCTTATCGTCACCACCTGCACTGGCTTTTCGGCGCCGGGCGTCGATCTGGAGCTGATCGCGCGTTGCGGGCTTCCCGATAGTGTCGAACGCACGATGATCGGTTTCATGGGTTGCTACGCGGCGATCAACGGGCTCAAGCTGGCCCGCCACATCGTCCGCTCCGACCAGCAGGCCAAGGTCCTGCTGGTCAATATCGAGCTCTGCACGATGCATCTGCGCGAAACCACCGAACTGGAAAAACTGCTGTCGTTCTGCCTCTGGGGCGACGGCTGCGCGGCTGCGCTCGTCACCGCCGAGCCGGCCGGCATCGAGCTCGATAGCTTTCACTGTCTGGTGGCGAGGGAGCGGCGGGATCTGATGCGCTGGAATATTCGCGACCACGGCTTCGAAATGGTTCTTTCCGGCCAGGTGCCGGCAGCGATTCATGAGGCGTTGCGGAACAGCCAGGCCGCCATGCTCGGCGGCCGGCCGACCGAGGCAATCGACCTTTGGGCCGTGCATCCGGGTGGACGTTCGGTGCTCGACGCCGTCGAAAGGGCCCTGGAACTGGAGCCCACCGCACTGGAACCATCGCGCGAGGTGTTGCGCCAGTATGGGAACATGTCGTCGGCGACCGTCATGTTCGTGATGAAGGAGATGCTGAAGGCGCCACCCGGCCTGCTCGGTTGCGGCATGTCGTTCGGACCCGGGCTGACGGCCGAAACCATGCTCTTTCGAACGGTGTCATGAGCGGCCTGGAGCACCGGCAGCTTGCGCCGGAAATCCTCGACGAACTTGCGGCCGAAGATCCGCGAGCGCTGACCGCGCGCCGCGACCTTCGGCGCATCAATATGCTGATGTTTCAGGCGCCGATCATGACGTCGTTGCTCAGGAGGTTCGTGCCAACGCCGCCACGCCGCATCCTGGAGATCGGCGCCGGCGATGGCTCCTTCATGCTGGCGGTGGCGCGGCGCATGGCCAGGCATTGGCCCGGGGTCGAACTGGTGATGCTCGACCGCGTCGGCCTCCTCACCGCGCAATTGCGCGGCGATTTTGACCGGCTGGGATGGAGGGCGGAAGGCGTCACCGCCGATGTCTTCGACTGGGCAGGAAAGATCGAGGGTGCGCGTTTCGACGCCGTCACCGTCAATCTGTTCCTGCATCACCTCGATGATGCACAGCTCGTGCGTCTGTTTTCGCTGATCGGGCCGAAAGCCCCGTTGCTCATTGCGACAGAGCCGCTGCGGGCGAAACTGCCGCTGGCCGCGACCCGTCTTCTGCCGGCAATCGGCGCCAATGACGTCACACGAAACGATGCGGCGCAAAGCGTGCGTGCCGGCTTTCGCGGCAGCGAGCTTTCCCGTCTCTGGCTTGCGGCCAACGGCAAACCGGTCGAGGAGCGGCGCGCCGGCCTGTTTTCCCACATCTTCGTCGGCGCCAGTGCCAGTGTCGAGCCATGACGCGATTGTCGACTCATGACGCGATCGTCATTGGTGCCGGCCCGGCGGGCACCTCCGTCGCGCTCACGCTGGCCCGGCGCGGGTGGGTCGTGGCCATTGTGGAAAAGACCGCGTTTCCACGCCGCAAGGTCTGCGGCGAATACATCTCGGCAAGCAATCTTGCGCTTCTCGACCGGCTCGAGATCGGCGATGCCTGGCGTACCAATGCCGGCCCCGAAATCCGCCGCGTCGGCTTGTTTTCCGGCGAGACCTGCGTCGAGGCGGCAATGCCACGTACAGGAGCTGGGCCTCGTGGGAAAGACAGCTTCGGCCGGGCGCTCGGCCGGGACATTCTCGACTCTCTGCTTCTACAGGCGGCGCGATCGGCGGGTGTCGAAATCTTCCAGCCCTGCCGCGCCGTCGCCATCGAGCCGGACGGTGAGATGCAAAGGGTGCGAATTCAGGCCGGGGATGAAGCGGCGATGTTGCGTGCGCCGGTGATTGTCGCCGCTCACGGCTCTTGGGAACCGGGACCATTGCCCAGCCAGCTCGGAAAGGCCAATCGCCCGTCGGACCTGCTCGGCTTCAAGGCGCATTTCACCGGGTCGTCCCTGGCGCCGGATTTGATGCCTCTGCTGGCCTTCCCCGGCGGCTATGGCGGAATGGTTTCGGCGGATCATGGCCGGTTGTCGATCTCGTGCTGCATCCGGCGCGATATGCTCGCGCGGCTGCGTAAACAATATGGCCCCAAACAACGGAGCCACGTGTCGGCCGCCGATGCGGTCTCCCGGCATCTCCTGAATTCATGCCGGGGCGTGCGGGACGCCCTGGAACCGGCTCTCCTCGACGGTCCGTGGCTTGCCGCAGGTCCGATCCGGCCGGGAATTCGCTCGTGCTACGAAGGGGACATCTTCCGCGTCGGCAATGCAGCCGGAGAGTCTCATCCTGTCATCGCCGAGGGCATCTCGATGGCGCTTCAGTCCGGCTGGCTGCTGGCTTGCGAACTCGCATGCTCGCCAAGTGGCCGAGCGGGGCGCGAGGCTGCCGCCAGACGCTACGAGGCGGCCTGGAAAAGACTGTTTTCGACACGGGTCTACGCCGCCGCGGCCGTTGCCGGAATTGCCCTTCGCCCCGGCAGCGCCACCTTGATGGCGGCGATCGTCCGGAATTTCCCGCAGGCACTGACGCTGGGCGCGCAACTGAGCGGCAAGACCAGGCCGGTTCCAGGCTTCGTCTAGGCGACATAGCGGTCCCATGAGCCGTAGTGCTCCTTGCTTCGGCGCCCCCGAGGCAGGCTGAGGCCGATCACAACTAGCCCTGCAACGGCATTGTTCAATGTCGAACCTCTGGTCGCGCCGTCGAGCAGCCAGGGCGCTGCGATCAGCCATAACCCGAACGGCAGGTTGAGGAAACGCAACGGCCGTGCCACCTCGGCCATGGCGCAGACCGCGATCGTGATGATCATGGCGCCCGAGAGGTGATCGCTGTTTGCAATGGCGCCGGCCGTGCCGAAGACCAGCCGCGAGACCATCAGCCAACCGCCGACGATACAGCATGCGACCAGCGTCCATGGAAACGTGACACCGCGAATGGCTGCGGCGGACTGTGCGGCAAGCGCGGCGGAAAAGCCGGGATCGTTCTTGTCCGCCTCGCCGTTCGGCTCCGGCCCGCCTTGGAAAAAGGTGCGCCAGAACGGACGGTCTGCCCGCACGCTGCGCAGCATGTACTGGCCCATGGCGACCACCTCGTCCAGCGTCAGCGGGATCATGACCAGCATGGCCGCCGCCGCGATGAGGCACAGTGTGCAATAGGTGCCGATCATGATCGGCTGGATGATGATGAAGAAGATCGAGACGCCGCCGAGCGGCACCACCAGGATGAAGAAGAAGGTCACCATCCAGGGCATGGTGCGCCAGCGGGTCGCCGTGCCCATCGCGCCCATCAGGGTTTCGATCATATAGGCCACGGCGCCAAGCCCGGCATCAGCGACTGGCCAGGCTCGAGAAACGTCGGATGTGATGATGAATTCCGTGCCGTTCCTGCCGTCTCCGCCGGGGAAGAACGGCTCCCAGACGGCACCCACATGGCCGAGCTGGTAGGCAGTGAGATAGCGGGCGATGAGGAAACCGAAGAAACCGAGCGCGATGATCGGCAGGCGCTGCAGCCAGGATGACGGCGAGTAGGTCCAGCCAGGCGAAACGGTGCTCTCGTCCATCATCCCTTCGTGGCTCATGCCCGGCATCATCGGGACGAGCACCGAGAAAGCGATGGCCAGCGCGCCGACGATCGTGTCGTTCATGGTGGCGGCGGCGCTCGGCGTCCAGAAGAACAGCGGCGCGAACAGCAGCCACAGGCCGGCGATCGTCGTGCCCCATTGCGCCCAGGAAAAACGCGGCGACAGTGCGAGCCCGCCAAACAGCATCAGCAGCAAGCCCGAGACAATGTCGCTCCAGCCGGTGAGCGCGTTGCGCAGCACCGGTTCCCACAGTCCACGCTCTTGCGTGACGTCACGCACAGTGCCGGCCGCCGCCGGATCGAACAGCGCGAACTGAAGCGGGCTGGTGAGGAGCCACACGCCAAGCGTGATGACCAGGAAATGAGCCCACAGCATCTGCTGGCCCATCCCCGCCATCTCGGCCATGTGTCCGGGTTTCATCTTGTCGTGTTTGGCCTCGAACGCCTTGTCTTTCTCTCGCGCTTTTGTTCCGCTGCCGGCCACCTTGGCCGCGTTGAGCTTGTTGGCCCGATACCAGCCGGCGGGATCTGCCTTGAGCGCGTCGACGATCCGCGGCAACGTCTCGCGCAGGGAATGCCGGGGCTGCCAGCCGAGGACATTGCGGGCACGGCTGATATCGATCGCGTAGTGGTCGTCGGCGATATCGACCATCCAGGGACGAACGAATGATTCTTCGCCCAGCACGTCCTGTTGGACCCAGGCACCCGCCTTGGCGAGCGCCTTCGGCACCTCCCGTGTCTCCCAGTTCTCGCCACGGATCAACCGACCAATCTCGGCTTGAAGTTCGCCGTAGCCCATGACCTCAGGCTCGCCGAGAAGCAGCGCCAGCTCCGTGGGAAGTTTCTTCCGCCGATCTATAAGGCGCGCCACCGCATCGGTGAGGTCTTCCAGATGCAGGAACGACTGCCCGGTGTGCAGGTCACCCGGATATACATGCCCCGTCGGATCCTCTTCGTAGATACGCGCAATCTGATTGGCGAGGAATGCGTTACGGCCGAGATCATCATAGACGCCGGCCGGCCTGGCATAGACGACAGGGATCGCCCCGTGCTGCTCATGGATCAGGCGCTCGGTCTCGATCTTCGAGGTGCGGTAGGGTAGGTTCGATTCGAGCGGCCAATCCTCATCGATGATGTCGCCTGGTCGGCCACCCTTGTGCGCCAGCATCGAACTCATGAAGACAAACTGCTCGACCTCAAATTGTTTCAGGGCGCGCAGGAGCTTCTCGGTGCCGCCAACCGTAATCTTTTCGTAGAGCGGGTTCCGTTCGCCTGTGAGATCGAAATAGGCCGCAAGATGGATCACCGAGGCGAGGCGGGCGCCATAGGCCGTCCGCACGCGCGCCAAGCCGGCTGCCACGGCGTCCTCCGATGTCAGGTCGATGCAGACGCACTCCGCGGCCGGCGGCGGCTGACGCGTCGCCGCCCGGTCGAGGCCGACGAGAGCAAACCGGTCGGCGAAGCTGTTGACCAGAGCCGAGCCGATGAAGCCGGTGCTGCCGGTAACAATAACCGTGTCTTTGCGCTTCGCCATCCAGACCTCATAGCCGGCGATTTGCCACTCCTGAGAGGGCCGAAGGCGACAGACGTTAAGAGCCGAGGGGCCGGACCAGTTCCGACGCCGACCCGATGACGCTGCTGCTTCCGATGACGACTACAACTTTCCGCCCTTTTTGCTCTTTTGACCCCGACTGCCTATGCCGTCAGGTTCGCAAATATTTGACCAGCGCCGCGATCGCGAGCACGAGGGTGACAAGCACCAGGACCCAAATGAGCGCCATGCCGCCCATCATCCACATTGAACCGTCCATCATCATCACAATCATCCCTCCCGCCGCCGCTGCCACCGGCGATTGCGAGGGGAACTAGTTCGCCATGTACGCCCGTCAAGGCGAACTCGATCAGCCCACGAAGGCGGTGGCTTGCCGATCAATCAAGGCACGTTCAATGCTATCGACGAACGAGTTCATAATAGGCTTCTGCCAGAACATGCTGACCGCGCGGTAACTCCGGAAGGGCAAGGCTTTAATCCAGCGCCTCCAGCGCCCGCAGCAAGTGTTCCGCGACATCTGATCTGCCTTGCCGATATGCCTCTGTAACAGGGCCAGTAGCTGCCTTTCGACATTCATGGTTCGGTCCGCCATTGGACGACCTCCGGAGGACGACCTCCGGAAGTTAGCAATAAGCCTGACGGTTCCAGCCACCGGAAGGTCAAGCGCTCCTTTCAAGAAGGTAGAACAGGTTGAGAGCGCTTGTTGAACCGCAGCCGAGTTGTCGCCCGGCTCTACTCTCCTCCGCCGCAGCCGTCTGAGAGATCCCAGACGTCGACGACCTGCTTGCCGGTGAAACCGTGCTCGCGGATCAGGAACTTCGCCAGCCCGCCATACACTTTCCAGCGCCAGCATTGGCAGCAGCATGGGCCTTTCTCGTTGGAATTGGCCATCGCATAGTCGTAGGCCTGCTGCTCTTCGCCGGAGAGTTTCACATCGTAGTAGGGCATCATCTTCTGTGCGATGCCGGCCGGAATATCGTACGGATCGCTTGGGATCATCGCGATCTCGCGGTACCTGGCCAGGCCGCTCACCTGCTCGGCATAGCGCTTCGTCTCCATCGGGCTGCAGCACGAGCCCGTGATCCGCGACGTTGCCGGCATGGTCGCGATCGATTCCGTGAACTTGGTCGAACACGTGCTGTTGCCGTTCTGGCTGAGATATCTGAAACGGCGTGCCAGATCGGGATCCTCAGCGGCGATCGCCAAATCCGGCCCCTTGAGCAGGCTCACGACCGCAGCGGCGCCAAAGGCGCTTCCCAGAACAACAGTCCGTCGGTTTGGGCAAAATATTCGGCTCATTTGCTGGTCCTCGCCTGCTCGATCAGTTTCTTCATCGTTGCGAGGTCGGTCGCGCCGGGGAAAATCTGCTCGCCAACGACGAAGCTTGGCGTTCCGCTGATCTTCAGCGCCTGGGCAAGTTGCGTATTCCGGTCGATCGACGCCTGGATATCGGGCTGCTGCATGTCGGTCTTCAGTTTAGCCACATCGAGACCGACGTCGGCAGCCACCTTCAGCACGACCGCTTCGGTCACCCGCGTCTTCACCGCATACAAGGCCTTGTGGAACGCCATGTATTTGCCCTGGCGCACTGCGGCGAGAGCCGCCTTGGAAGCAAATACGGAATCCGTGCTGAGGATCGGGAATTCCTTGTAGACGATCTTGAGCTGCGGATCGTCGGCCATTGCTTGCGCCATGATCGGCGCAACCTGCCGGCAATAGGGGCAGTTGTAGTCGAAGAACTCGACCATGGTGACGTCGCCTTCGGCGTTGCCGCCGACCGGGCTCGCCGGGTCCCGGAAAATCTCGTCCGCCTTGTCCGTCAAAGCGGCTTTCGCCTCTTTTGCGGCAGCCTCGCGCTGGCGGGCGTCGAGGCTCTGCAGCGACTGCACGAGCACCTCGGGATGCGCAAGAATGTAGTCGTGAATGCGCTGGTCGAACTGGTCCTGGGACATCTCGCCCGCGGCGATCGCCTGATTGTGGAGACCGAGCGCGAGCCAGATCGTCGCGCCGGCCAGCATGACGGCACGGGCCATTTTGCCGACGGCTCCGCTCAATGGATTGGACTTGTGGGTCACAGGGTTCTCCTTCCCTCTGTTTCGCCGGACCGCCGGCACGTGCAAATGATGCCTCAGAACATGCCCTTGATTTTCGCCCACCATCCCGTTTCCTGCTCATGGTGCGGGCGCTCGACATTGTTGGTAAGCGCATTGACGAATGTGACGAGATTGACCGACGCGAAATCCAGGCCATGGAAATTCGCCCGCCAGCGGCCCTCCTTGTCGATCACATGGGTGATGGTGCCGTGCATCTGATAACCATCATCCGTCAGCGTGAACTTGTGGCCGAAGGCCTCCGCCAGTCTGCGGGTCGCATCCTCCGGCTGATCCTCCATCGTGGTCAGGAACAGCCAATTGACGGGATCGAGCCCGTGCGCCGGCCCGTATTTGCTGAGCACGTCCGGCGTGTCCCTGGTCGGGTCGGTGGTGATGGTCACAAAGCTGACCCGGTCCTTCATCGGCGTGCCGTTCACCATTTTCTGGATCTCGGCGATCTTCTCGGCATGAAGGGGGCACACATCCGGGCACGACGTGTAGATGAAGTGGAGGACGACCACCTTGCCGCGCAGATCGGCCGTCCGCACGACACGCCCGTCGGCGGTGCGCAGCGTGAAATCAGGCGCCGGCTTGTCGATCGGCTGGAAATATTTCTCGTCGGCCTCAAGCGTGGCGTCGATTTCGTCGAGCGAGTGGGCTTGCGCCTGATACGAAAAGCCCGCGGTCAGCGCCGCAATGGCAATTACGCTTAGCAGCAAGCACCTCCATTCGTTCAAAGCCGATGCAACGCAGCGAGCCTTTAGCCCGAACATATCTGTCCCTTCTCACTTGGCGGCGATGCGGCTGCGGATGAAGTCGACCATGTCGGGGGCGTCCCATTCGGCCGGCCCAATCAGCCGGCCGATCTCCTTGCCGTCGCGGTCGACCAGCAGGGTTGCCGGAAGGCCGACGGTGCCGATGGCGAACATGGCCTTGCCCGAGACGTCGATGTTGAGGGCGAGGTGCTTGATGCCGATGTCGGCGAAGAACTTCTTCACAATCTCAGGACCGGCGCGGTCCATGGACAGCGCGACGACCTCGAAATCCGGACCGCCGAGTTTGGCCTGTAGGCGATCGAGCGTCGGCATCTCCTTGCGGCAGGGCGCGCACCATGTCGCCCAGACGTTGAGCAGCACGACCTTGCCGTGGAAATCCGCAAGCATTTTCGGCTTGCCATTGCCGTCCTCGAAGCTGATTTCCGGCACGGGGACGGGCGCCTCGTGAACGGCAAAGTTCTGCGGCGGCTCAGCGGTTGATACCGGCCACGAAAACGCCAGCAGCATGCCAACCAGGACCATGGCTAGTTTGCTCACAATGTCCTCACTCGGTCGCGTAGACGGTGGGCGCGTTGCCGTCCTTGGTGAAGGCGTAGACGACGAAGGGGCCTTGCTTCTCACCACCCATGCCTGGGGCGCCGGCCGGCATGCCGGCGAGCGTTATGCCGGTGATGGCAGGGCGCTCGGTCAAAAGCTTCTTGACGATCTCGACCGGCACCAGGCCATCGACGATATAGCCGTCGACCATCAGCGTGTGGCAGCCTTCGAGGTCGGCCGGCACGCCGGCATCGCTGCTGATCTGGGAGAGATTGTTGACCGGCTTGATGTCGACCTTGAAGCCGTTGTGCTCGAGATAGTTGGCGTAGGACTCGCAGCAGCTGCATTGCGGGTTCTTGTACATGACGGCGTTGATCGTTGCGGCGAAGGCGGGCAGCGGCGTTGCGATCAGCAGGGACAGTGCGGCAAGGCGGTAGGTCAGTTTCATTGCAGTTCTCCTTGGTTGGATAAAAAGTTTCAGGTCACGCGAAACGCCGTCATCAGGCCGGCCATCTGGTGATCGGCGACATGGCAGTGCAGCATCCAGTCGCCCGGATTGTCGGCGACGAAGGCGCATTCGATCGTATCCTTGGGGGCGAGCAGCACCGTGTCCTGCCATTGCCGGTGCGGCACCGGCGAGCCGTTGCGCGAGATGACCGACAGGCTGAAGCCGTGGACATGCATCGGGTGCCACCAGGCGGTTTCGTTGCGCATGGTGAGATGGCAGGTCACATCGCGTTTCAGCGTGAACTGCGGCGCCATGCCGGCATGGCCGTCGCCGGTCATCGACATGCCGTTGATCGCCCAGGCCGCACCGCCGTTCATGCCCATCATCCCCATGCCCATCATGCCGCCGACGCCCTTGAGCTTGCCGCCGCCCATCATGCCGCCCTGCAGGACGATCTCCTGGCGCTCGGCGCCAGCGAGGTCGGGCTGGGGCAAGGGGTTGCGCGGCAGGCCGACAGGCGTGTCGAGCGGATGGGTTCTCAGCGGCGGCGCTGCGTCATAGGCCAGCGTGGTCAGCGTATAGGCGAGGCCGTCGTAGAAATCGTCGATCACCGCGTGGCGGCTGCCGGGATGGCCCTGCATGTCGAGCACGATGTCGATGCGCATGGCGGGCGCCAGCACCAGGCGACCGCCCTCCGGTTCATGCGGATCGCAGGGCTGGCCGTCGATGGCGACGACGACCGGACGGTGGCCTTCGAAGCGCAGCGCCATCATGCGGGCAAGCGAGGCATTGGCGAGCCGCAGCCTGACGCGCTCGCCGGCCTTCACGCTCCGATCGCCTGGCCCCGTGCCGTTGACGGTGACGACATTGCCGACGCGGCCCGACATCGACGCATCCATGGCACTGCCGAAGCCGCCGGCGATCTGCCCATCGGCCGCAAGCCGCCAGTCCTGCAGCAGCCACAGAATGTCACGGTCGACGGCGACCGGCTCGACCTCCTCGACGATGAGGGGGCCGGCAAGGCCACGGCCGAGCTGGACCAGGCTGTTGGCGTGCGGGTGATACCAGAAGGTGCCGGCATCGGGCGGGGTGAATTCATAGATGAAATTTTCACCTGGCCTGATCGGCTTCTGCGTCAGGCCGGGCACGCCATCCATGGCGTTCGGCAGCCGGATGCCATGCCAGTGAACCGTGGTGTCTTCGTCCAGTCCGTTCTCGACGATGATCCGAGCGGGCTGCCCCTGGCGTAAGCGCAGTGTCGGGCCGGGGACCGTGCCATCATAGGCCCATACCGGAGTGCGCGGACCATCAGGGCCGGCGAACCGGGCCTGGCCCGGCGCCACCCTGATCCGGTATTCGCCGGTGGCCATCGCCCGCGCAGGGCGGATCGGCACTGCGGCGGCAATGCTCGCTGTCGCAAGCAGGAATTCGCGGCGCGTTATGAACGGATTTGAAACGGAATTCACTTTTGTGACCCTTGCGGTAACCGACGGCGAACGTCGCGACGTCGATTGAATTGCCACCGCGCCCGCTGCGCAGTACGCGCAACCGGGCGATCAAACGCCGCTAGTCAGCCGTGGAACGGCAGAAACGGCGTCAGACGAGAGCGCTGGGTCTTGGAGGGAATGGCTCGGGCAGCAGACTTCGCCCGTGCAGGAACGGGGCGGTAAGCGCCGACGGCAGCTCGACCCGCGGCAGTCCCGTCACGGGGAAAGCTTCCGGCAGTACCGCCAGAACCGGTGCGACACAGGTCGGCGCACATTGCATCGGTTTGTCATTGCCGGCCGAGCCCTTGAGGCAAGCGTTGCAGTCACCGTCCCTGGCATCGGCCATCTTGGCCATGTCGGCGTCGGTGGTGCCGGTATCCGCGGCCATGGTCATGCGGCCGTCGACTGCCATCCTGGCCGACATGACGGCAGCTTGAGCGGCGGACAGGCTGAACCCGGCGGTCACGACGACCGCGAGGAGCATGACCAGGAGGTGTTTTGGTGACAGGCGTGCCATCATCCGCTCAGGTTGACCGTAAAGTGCGGCTTTTGCAAGCTCCGGATGCCGCGACATCGGGGCTGACGCGAGCTCTGCTCTGGCAAATCAATGGTGAGGATGCTCGCATTTATCGTGATCCGCCAGCACCTCGATGACACGGCATTCGCAGACTTTTCCGTGCCGGCAGCCTTCGACCATATGCTCCAGCTCGGCTTTCAATGCTGTAAGGCTGCGTATCCGCTGAACCACGTCGGCCAGACGCGCCTGGGCAATGGCGTCGGCGGTCGCACAAGGCTGGCTGGGATTATCCTGCAGCGTCAGCAGCGCCCTGATGGCTTCGATCTCGAACCCCAACTCGCGCGCGTGCCTGATGAAGGCGAGCCGGCGCAAGTCTGCCGCTTCATAATGCCGGCGATTGGTTTCGCTGCGGGCAGGGGCAGGAAGCAACTCGATCTGCTCATAGTAGCGGATGGTTGGAACCTTCACGCCGCTGTGTCGGGCCGCTTCACCGATGGTCATACCTGCTGGCATTTTCGCTTGCTCCTCTAGTCGCTAGAGGATGTAGCGTCGCGGTCGAAGATACAAGAGGTTCACCATGGCTGCGACCAAACAACAGACCCGCTACCGCGTGGAAGGCATGGATTGCGCCGGTTGCGCCAGCAAAATCGATACGGCCGTGCGGCGGATGCCTGGTGTTCAGGACATCAACGTATCCGTTTCGGCGGGCACTCTGACGGTCACTCATGCTCCCGAAAGCAATCTCGGCGCGATCGAGAGGAAGGTCACCGGCCTCGGCTACGCCGTCGCTCCGCTGACCTCCAAGTCTGGGACGCCGGCGTCCGATCAATCCGCCGACAACCATGCCGACGGAAGGCGCAATCACGACGAGAACGTAGCGGGGTTACATGATAACGATGATGCGCCGGCGTCGGAGCTATGGTGGGACAGCGCCAAGGGCCGCCTGGCCATCGCCAGCGGAGTCGCCTTGGCCGTGGCTTTCGCGATTGATTACGCCTGGCCCGCGACCGGCCAGTGGGCCTTCATCGCCGCAATGCTGCTCGGCCTGACTCCGATCGCGCGCCGAGCGGCCATGGCCGCAGCGGCAGGCATTCCGTTCACAATCGAAATGCTGATGACTGTGGCGGCGGCCGGGGCCGTCATCATCGGTGCCGGCGAGGAAGCGGCGACGGTGGTCTTCTTGTTCCTGATCGGCGAGTTGCTCGAAGGGGTTGCGGCCGGCAACGCACGGTCCAGTATTCAAGTGCTCACGCCCCTCGTTCCCAAAACCGCGCTCGTCGAGAAAGACGGCCAGACCCGCGAGGTGCCGGCAGAAAGCCTGGCTGTGGGCGCCATCATCCTCGTGCGGCCGGGCGACCGGATTCCGGCTGACGGCGAGATCACCGAAGGCGGGAGCGCCATCGATGAATCACCCGTCTCCGGTGAAAGCGTGCCGGTGCGCAAGGACGTCGGCGACACGGTCTTTGCCGGCACTATCAACGGCGACGGCGTGCTGCGCGTCAAGGTGACGGCGACCGCCGCAGACAACACGATTGCACGCGTGATCAAGCTGGTCGAGGAGGCGCAGGAAAACAAGGCGCCGACCGAGCGCTTCATCGATCGCTTTTCGCGCTGGTACATGCCCGGCGTTGTCGCCGTCGCGGCGCTCGTGGCCACCACACCGCCGCTGCTCTTGGGCGGCGATTGGAACGAATGGATATACAAGGGGCTGGCGCTGCTGCTCATCGGCTGCCCGTGCGCGCTGGTCATTTCAGTTCCGGCGGCGATCGCGGCGTCGCTTTCGGCCGGAGCCCGGCGCGGCCTGCTGATGAAAGGTGGGGCGGTGCTGGAAGGGCTCGCGACCATCACCGCCGTGGCGCTCGACAAGACCGGCACGCTGACGCTCGGCAAGCCACAGGTCACCGATGTCGTTGCGGTGGGTGCCAGTGAACGCGACATCCTTTCGCTCGCGGCAGCGCTTGAGATCGGCTCGAGCCATCCCCTCGCTTTGGCCATCCTCCAAAGGGCCAAAGCCGGCAACATTCCCGTGCCGCCTGCCGCCGAAGCCAAAGCGATCGGCGGTAAAGGGGTTGTCGGTCGTGTCGGCGGCAAGAACCTGTTTCTGGGATCGCCAGTCGCGGCGGGCGAGATAAACCTGCTGCCAGCAGACCAGGCGGCACGCATCGTGGCATTGAACGATGAAGGCAAGTCAGTGGCGGTGCTGCTTATAGACAACGCGCTGGCCGGCTTCATTGCCATGCGCGACGAACCCCGGCCGGATGCTTTCGCCGGGCTAAAGGCGCTGACCAATGCAGGCATCAGGACAGTCATGCTAACCGGCGACAATAAGCGCACGGCGGCTGCCATCGGCAAACAGCTCGGCATCGAGGCGCGCGCCGAACTGCTCCCGGAGGACAAGCAGCGCATCCTCGGCGAGTTGAAGGGGCAGGGGCTTAGGGTAGCCAAGGTCGGCGACGGCATCAACGATGCGCCCGCACTTGCCGCCGCCGATGTCGGCATTGCCATGGGCGGCGGCACCGATGTGGCTCTTGAAACGGCTGACGCAGCGGTGCTGCATGGACGCGTCGGCGACGTTGCGGCCATGATCAGGCTGTCCCAAGCAACCATGGCCAACATCAAGCAGAACGTCACCATTGCGTTGGGCCTGAAGGCAGTGTTCCTGGTGACGACGATCGCCGGCATCACCGGCCTCTGGCCCGCCATTCTCGCGGACACCGGGGCGACGGTGCTGGTGACGGCCAATGCCATGCGGCTGTTGCGGTGGAAAAGCAGCTGGTAAGAGCGACAACGGAATCGTGTTAGGGCAGACCATGCAGCAAGCCATTGCGTCGGACGGCCTTCGCCGGGTGGTGCTTGTCGTCGCACTGCTGAACCTGGGTTATTTCGGCATTGAATTCGCCGTCGCGCTGGCGATCGGCTCGGTGTCGCTGTTCGCCGACAGCGTCGATTTTCTGGAAGATGCCTCGGTCAATCTCCTCATACTGCTCGCCATGGGATGGTCGCTGCGTGCCCGCTCGCGGGTCGGCATGGCGCTGGCGCTTATCCTGCTGGTGCCGGGCCTGGCGACGCTGTGGACCGCGTGGGAAAAGTTCAACATGCCGGTGCCGCCGCAGCCAACGGCGCTGACGCTGGCGGGATTGGGCGCTCTGGCGGTCAATCTGTCATGCGCCTACATGCTGGCGCGCTACCGCCATCACAGCGGCAGTCTTACCAGGGCGGCATTCCTCTCGGCCCGCAACGATGCGGTCGCCAATATTGCGATCATACTGGCCGGATTGGTGACGGCCTTCCTGTGGCGCTCGGCGTGGCCGGATCTGATCGTCGGCCTGGGAATCGCGGCAGTGAATGCAGATGCGGCGCGCGAGGTCTGGGAAGCAGCTCGGGAAGAGCACCGGGCCGTTTCGTGAACTCCAAAACGCTCAGCGCGCTGCCGGATTGCCAATCCGCCAATGCAGGCCCCTATACCGGCCAGCAGTCAGCCAGAAACTTGCGCGATCTCTAATAAATCGCACCCTTTCAAAGCGGGCGGAGGGAGAACCGCTCATAAATAAAAATCGGGAGGAAAACCATGAACAGCATGAGCCTCACCACACTTGGACGAAGTCGACCGGGTCGAAGCGGTGAAACGATGAACCGCTCAAGGCCACGCACGTCATCAAAAGGCCCGCGTCTCCGAAGAGGACGCGGGCCGGTTTTCGTCGGCATGCGCTAGGCAGGTATCAAGACGGCGATGCGGTGGATGCCGACCACCTTGCTGGTGTTGGCTGCCTCATCGGTCTTGCCCTTGGAGCAGGTATATACGTCACCTTCCCTAAGCTTGAATTCCTTGCCGGCTTTCTTGATCGTGAATTCACCGGCAGTAATGGTGCACACCATGTCGTTGTCCATCACCATTGGAGCGGCTGCTCCCGGTTGAAATACCACATCGACAATTGAGATGCTTTTGTAGGCGGGGATGTCGGAATTGCCGGTGCCGACCTCGACCAGTCTGACGCCGGGGGCTATCTCCTTGCCTTCCTTCGGGCCGTATTTCTTGACCTTTGCAGCAGCCGCCAGCGTGAACAAAGGCATTACCGCTGCCGCCGTCACGCCGAGCGCAATTGCAGACCTGCGATTTATGGTTTTCATCGCATCCTCCCATTTTATGTTTGGCCACGCACCAATGCGCATGACCACAACACATTAGCACACATGCAGATAATTGCAGCACGGCGTTTCGGAGCTTACGGGAGCGAAACCGACTCCCGGTCGAATGCGACCGAACAGCAAACAATTCCATGCTATGCTGGCGAGCCATCAAACGGGCGACGGGGGATAGCAATGTTGGAAACGGACAAGGTATTCGCTGGCTCAATTCCGGAAAACTACGACCGCTATATGGTGCCGTTGATTTTCGAGCCGTTCGCCGCAGATCTTGCACGACGAGCAGCGTCCTTGTCGCCAAGCGCCGTTCTGGAAACCGCCGCAGGCACCGGGGTTGTCACTCGCGGATTGGCGCCAAAACTGTCCGCCGATGCAAGCTATGTCGTAACCGACCTCAACCAGCCGATGCTCGACTACGCCGCTTCGCGGCAAGCTCCCGACGATCGCATCAAATGGCGTCAGGCGGATGCTCTGGCGCTACCGTTTGAAAATGCGGCCTTCGATCTCGTTTGTTGTCAGTTCGGCGCGATGTTCTTTCCCAACCGCTCATCTGCCTATCGCGAAGCCCGGCGAGTCCTGAAGCCCGGAGGACATTTTCTATTCAGCGTATGGGATCGCATCGAGGAGAACGTGTTTGCCGACGATGTGACGAATGCTCTCGCAAGGATTTTTCCGAACGATCCGCCGCGCTTTCTGGCACGCACGCCGCATGGCTACCACGATACGGCACTGATCCGTAGCGAGCTGGAGGACGCAGGTTTTTCCGGTGTGGTGATCGAGACGAGAGCCGAACAAAGCCGTGCCTCCTCGCCGCGCCTTCCGGCCGTTGCGTATTGCCAGGGCACTCTCCTTCGCAATGAAATCGAGGCCAGAGAGGCGGGAAAACTGGACGCTGCAACCGACTACGCCGCAGCCGCGATTGCAGACAGGCATGGCAGCGGCGAGGTTGCTGCCAAAATCCAGGCTCACATAGTGGTGGCTGTGGCCTAGGTGTTGGATATCCCGCTCCGGCACTTGGCGACATTCAGCTGCTGTGCGGCAAACATCTTGCCGCTATCCCGAATTCTCAGACGTTAACGTTCATTCGCCCGAGTGGCAGGTCGACAAGTGCCAGGTCGATAATCGCCGGTTTGACCGATCGCCGGGGCTTGATGGCGGCGGCTGCCGGCCGCAAGATTCTGGTCGGCCCGGCTTCACTTTCGCAGCCATGGCCGACTCCGCCCAGCAAGGTCTAGTCATTTCGCTTTCTTGACTCGGCCGACAAAAACGGGCAGCAAAGTCATCATTGGAGGGCAGTTTTGCCAACTATGCAGGTTTTGGAGGGCGTTTTTCGGTGTGACCGTCGCCCAATCGGCGGTCGGTAGAGGGATTGGTTAACCAACTTTGTCCATCTTTTGAATCAATCGGCAACAGACGCGAAGCGTGCTGGGGGCACCAGGCGAACTGTGAATGTCACGGCTGCGAAATCCGCTAGCCGGCATCGGCCGATTGAGAGTGGTTGAATGGCGTTTGTAAGTGCGAAAACCCGGGGTGACAGTCCTGCAACTGGATTGACTTCGATGAGGCCCGGCCTGCGCTGGGTCGCGGTTCCGGCCGTCGGCGCAGCCATTGCTTTATGGTCGGTGGCGACCTTGGCCGGACTCTATTCGATGGGAACTTCGCTCACCGCCGCTTCCAACGGTCTTCCGCAAAGCCTGCTCGCGCCGCGCACCATCGCGCTCGCCGATCCTCGCCGCAGCCTTGCAAAGGCGCAGGCCCCGACGTGGGCCGCAGCAAACGCGGCGCTGTCGGCCAAGCTGCTGCAGCATGGGTGCGATGCCAACTGCCTGCGGTCGGCGTCGAACTTCGTTCACCAGGGAAAATCGGCGCGTCTCAAGCGCAATACCGTGCCGCTTGTCGCCGATGCATCGCGGCAATCGAGCTTCGACGACGTGGTGGCCAAAGCAGGGCTGTCGCCGCAAAAGCTTGCCGCCGCCTTTGCCCGTGCCGGCTCACCCGTCATGCTCGCAAGCCTGCCGGCCGACGCCCGGTTCGCCGAGCCGGTACGCATACCCGACCCGAACGGCCCGGCGTCGGTGCGCTTCGGGCCGGCGGTGGCGGAGATCGAACGCTCGTCGCGCCTGGCACTGGCGCTGGCGAATACGTTGCCGGAGCAGATGATCGACGTGCTCCCGGCAGCCGCCGCGGCAAGCGAGCCCGCAGCTTCACAAGAGCCGCAAGAGCCTGAGGTCCAGCTGGCCTCGCTGCCGCCGCAAGACGACATGCCCGACAGCATTCCGCTGCCGACGCTGCGTCCGCGGGCGGACATTGATAAGCCGGCCGAGGCGCCGCGGGCTCAAGCGTCAAGAGATAAGGCGCCAAAAGACCAGGTGCGAAAAGATCAGGCGCAAAAGGATCAGCCATCGAAAACGGAGCCGCCCAAGGCGCAGGCCTCCAGGACCGCCAAGGCGAGCAAGGTCCAGACGGCCGACGCTCCGCCGGTCGAGACGCAACCCGGCAGCCTGTCGCCTCGCAATTCGTCACAAGCGGCAGTGCCGGCGGTGTCGGGCAAGCCGGGCAAACGGTCGAAGACGCAGGGCGGCGACATGCTGGCCTATGCCAAGCCCGACATGCCTTCCGGCGGACTCGGCGGAGCCTTCAGGAACCTGTTCACCACGCCCGGCATGGGCAGCGGCGTCGCCGTCTACGACATCTCGGCCAAGACCGTCTATATGCCCGACGGCTCGCGGCTGGAGGCACATTCGGGACTGGGCGCGATGGTCGACCAGCCACGCTACGTTCACAAGAAGAATGTCGGCCCGACGCCGCCGGATACCTACAATCTGACGATGCGCGAATCGCGCTTTCACGGTGTCGAGGCGATCCGTCTGACGCCGGCCAGCGGCAGCAACAAATATGGCCGCGACGGCCTGCTCGCCCACACCTACATGCTGCGCGGCGGGCGCGCCGAATCCAATGGCTGCGTCGTCTTCAAGGACTATGCCCGCTTCCTCGCCGCCTACAAGAAGGGCAAGATCAAGCGGCTCGTCGTGGTGCCGCGCCTGTCGAAGCCGCTGACACGCGTCGCCCAAGAGGGCCGCGGCGCGTAGATTGCTCGCGGGGCGGCGGAGAATGAAAGCCGCTCTGTAGCGTTCCTTCGCGCCCCCCTCTGTCCTGCCGGACATCTCCCCCACAAGGGGGGAGATCGGCAGTTTCCACGCTCCGCTCATTCCTGCAACGTTGGCGATTTGCGAAAACCGGCGTGATATCCAATCTCCCCACAAGTGGGGGAGATGTCCGGCAGGACAGAGGGGCCGCTGTCCAGGGCGCTGTCCCGCCGGCATCGCTGGTTTTGCCGCGTGGACTTTCCCGCCCGCTTTCCAACAGATTGTCAGCAGCCGGCCGCGAAACGGTTTTCATTCCCGGCCGAGGATATTATGACTGACCCGTAGGGGCGGCTCCAGCTTCAAACAATCACGAGGACATCATGACAATACGCGCTGTCGTCTGGGGCGAGAATATTCATGAGCGGACCAACGAGGTGGTCGCGGGCATCTATCCCGAGGGCATGCATGCGACGATCGCCAATGCACTGAAGCTCGACCCGGAGATATCAGTGTCGTGGGCGACGCTGGAGCAGCCGGAGCATGGGCTGCCGGCCGACCGTCTGGCCGAGACCGATGTCTTGCTGTGGTGGGGGCACAAGGACCATGGCGCCGTCGCCGACGAAGTGGTCGAGCGCGTGACGCGCCGCGTCTGGGAAGGCATGGGGCTGATCGTTCTCCATTCCGGCCACTTCTCGAAAATCTTCAAGAAGCTGATGGGCACGCCCTGCACGCTGAAATGGCGCGAGGCGGGCGAGCGCGAACGGCTTTGGGTGACCAGCCCCAACCACCCTATTGCTGCCGGGATCGGCGAGTATTTCGAGCTCGAGAACGAGGAGATGTATGGCGAGCAGTTCGCCGTGCCGGAGCCGCTGGAGACCGTCTTCATCTCGTGGTTCCAGGGCGGCGAAGTGTTCCGGTCGGGGCTGACCTATCGCCGCGGCGCCGGTAACATCTTCTATTTCAGGCCCGGCCACGAGACCTATCCGACCTATCACGACCCCAATGTCCAGAAGGTGCTGCGCAATGCGGTGAGATGGGCGCACAACCCGCAAGGCGCCAATCCGGCCATCCTCGATGCGCCGAACGTGCCGGTGGAAAAGGCGCTCGAGCCGATCGTCGAGCGCGGCGGAAAACTTCATTCCGCCGGCGAAGCCGGCTTCCGCTAGACGACAAATCCATGATCGAACAAGAAGATAAAGCCCTGTCCTAAGGATAAGAATCATGCGTCTGTTGATACTCGGCACCGGCTGGATGGCGGAGGAGCACGCCAGGCAGTTCGGCAAGATCGAGGGCGTCGAACTGATCGGCGCCGTCGATCTCGACCGCACGCGTGTCGACAAGTTTTCGGACATCTACGGTATCCCCAACCGCTTCGCGTCGCTGGACGAGGCGCTGGCATGGGGCAAGTTCGACGCGGTGGCGAACGTGACGCCCGATCGCATCCACCATCCGACCACCATGATGCTGATCGCGGCGGGCAAGCCGGTGCTGTGCGAGAAACCGCTGGCCGAAAATTACCAGAAAGCCAGTGAGATGGCCGATGCCGCCGAGCGGGCCGGCATCATCAACATGGTCAACCTGACCTATCGCAATGTCGCGCCGCTGCAGAGAGCGCGCGCTATGGTGCTGGCAGGCGAGATCGGCACCGTCAGGCATGTCGAGGCGTCCTATCTGCAGAGCTGGCTGATATCCAAGTTCTGGGGCGACTGGCGCACCGATCCGAAATGGCTGTGGCGGCTGTCGCGCGGCCACGGCTCCAATGGCGTACTGGGCGACGTCGGCATCCACATTCTCGATTTCGCCAGCTATGGCGCGGCGCTCGACATCGACCATGTGTTCTGCCGCCTGAGATCCTTCGACAAGGCGCCCGGCAACCGGATCGGCGAATACGAGCTCGACGCCAACGACAGCTTCACCATGGCGCTCGATTTCAGCAATGGCGCCTTCGGCGTCGTCCATGCCAGCCGCTGGGCAACCGGCCATTTGAACGAACTCCGCCTGCGCATCTACGGCGACAAGGGCGGCATCGAAGTCGTGCACAATCTGACCGGCTCGGAGCTGAAAGCCTGCATCGGCGAGGATGTCGAGAACGCCAAATGGCAAGTTCTGGACGCCGGAACGGTGCCGACCAACTACCAGCGCTTCGTCGATGCGGTCCGCAGCGGCGTCCAGGCCGAACCGTCGTTCCGCCACGCGGCCGAATTGCAGAAGGTCCTAGACCTCGCAGTCGTCTCGGATGAGAAACGGGCCGAATTGAGCACCGATACGCAGCGATATCGTTCAGGGAATCGTGAGAGGAGCCAGCCATGATCACGCGGCGCGCCGAATGTTCCTGCGCTCAGCTGTCAGCCACCTGCTCGGGCGAGCCGGTACGCGTCTCGTCTGCCATTGCCTGGCCTGCAAGCGACGCACCGGCAGCGCGTTCAGCTTCAACGCGTGGTTTGAGGAAGGTGACGTTTTTGTCCAGGGCCGCTCGGCGGAGTTCACGCGCATTGGCGACGAGGGCGGCCGCGTCATCTACAGCTTCTGCCCGGATTGCGGCACCACCGTCCATTACCGGATCGACACCCAGCCCGGTCTGACCGCCATCCCGGTGGGTGCCTTCGCGGACCCTGCGTTCCCGCCGCCCTTCCTGTCCTTCTACCACGAGAGCCGGCGCTGCCAGTGGGTCGAGGTCCGAACCGAACGTTTGGCGACGTTCGGCTGAAGCCGCTGGTCGCCTCCGGCTGACGTTTCAGGATCAAACCCAATCACTCTGAACGACCGAGTTCGACCCGGTCCGACCGTACAAGGCATTTCAGGCGACGAAGTCGATCCATCACCGTGCGTGGCTCGATCGCGCCAGAAGGCATTGTGCGTCGGCTGAGCAAGCTCCGTCACAGTTGCGCTCAAACGGGGCGCGACAAGTGCCGACCATCCAATTGATCGCTGATGGTTACTACGTGCTGGCCATGCTAGAATTCAGCGTCCTCGACGTGGTTAAAATCTGGGAATTGCGACCGGTTGACGGCGCGGGAGGTCGACGGACAAATCACGAACAGATCACAGGGAGGAAGCAATGTTTCGGACACCAGTTCATCTTGCATTCTTGACAGCGTCGATTGTTGCCCTGCCATCTTACGCGGCCACGGCCGATGACACACAGATCGCGCGCGGCGAATATCTGGTTACGATTGCCGGCTGCAGCGACTGTCACACATCCGGTTATTTCTTCGGGAAGCCCGACATGTCGCGCTTCCTTGGCGGTTCAGATGTGGGCTTCGAGATTCCTGGTCTTGGTGTCTTTGTCGCCCGTAATATCACGCCTGACAGGGAGACCGGCATCGGAAGCTGGAGCCCGGAGCAGATCGTCACCGCGATCCAGACCGGCGAACGGCCGGACGGCCGCATCCTGGCGCCGATCATGCCTTGGCGCGATTTTGCGCATCTCACCGCGGATGACGCCATGGCGATCGCGGCATTCCTCCAAAGTGTGAAGCCGGTCAGCCACCAGGTTCCCGGCCCGTTCAAACCCGGGGAAGCGGTGTCGACCTTCATGATGCGGATTATGCCGCCGGGGGAAGCCGCAGCCGCTGCAACGAAGTAGGGCGGCTTTGATCGGAATGAGATTTTTCGCCGAATAATGGGTGAATGTCCGCCTTGGAGATGGTGAGGCCGATGCCGGAACGGCAGAAATGGTGAAGGTTTTTCGATGCGGGCCGCGGCGTGACGGTGGCGGCTGGGCCTGTGTCGGCCCGCGTTGAAAAACCTCCCAAGGAGGAAGCCGCGGGGGGCTGGGTGGGGCCTATGGGGAAAGCG
>NZ_JAMYVK010000011.1:0-151055 GCF_040323975.1 Mesorhizobium sp. M0019
GGGATAGGTTCGGATGAAGTTCTCGACGGTGAACCTTGGAAACTCGACGGCAATCCGCCTGGCGATCGACTGCGCCTGCGCCGGCTCTTCGAGCAGCGCGTGACACAGGGCACGGAACATCAGAGTGACGGGAATATCCGGCGGACTTTGGCACAGCGACGACAGACTGTCGGCATAGCGACCGGCGACGAACCGCGCCCGGGCGAGCTGCGCGTAGTACCAACTCGGAGCCTGCGGATTGAGGCGAAGCGCCCGTTCGGCAAGAGCACAGCCTTCTTCCGGATTTCCACACACGAGAGCTCGGCTTGAGGCAAGCATCGACAGCACATCGGCGTCGTTGGGTGCCAGGGCCAGCGCCCGGTCGTATTCCTCTGCGGCCCCGCTGACATCGCCGTCAATGGCGCGGAGAGCGCCCATGTAAAGGCGCGTCATCGGATCGGTAGGGTCGAGCGCCAGAGCCTTTTCCACGCATTCTCGCCAGCGCTCGACCGAAGCGGCTGAATCTGGCGTGAAGGCATTGAAGGCATCGACCGCATGTGCCAATCCCAACGTCATCCAGGCCCGCGCGAAGCCGGGGTCGAGTTCCACGGCGCGGGACAGCATGCGTATGGCTTCTGCCCTCGCGTCGGTCGTGAATCTGTCGTGCAGTTCCACCCCGAGTAGATAGCAGTCGTAAGCACCCAGGCTCGAGGGAGGCTTCCGCCGAGCCACCTCACGCCCGAGATTGGCGAGCTTGCCGAAAGTGCCTGCCAGGGCATTGATGACGTTCTGTGTGATGCTGTTCTGCATGAGAAAAAAATCATCGGTCGACTCGTCGAACCGCGCCGACCAAAGGTTGGCTCCGGTCCGGGTGTCGACCAGCTGCACCGCGACGCGGACACGCTGTCCGATTGCCTGGAGGGTGCCTTCCAGCAGGTAATCGGCGTTCAATTCCCGTCCAACCGAGCGTGTGTCGCTCGCCCGTCCCCGATAGGACTGCATGGTCTGGCGCGAAATGACCGCAAGGTCGGGATAGCGCGCTAGGTCGCCGATCATGTCGGCCGACAGGCCGTCTGCCAGCCGCGTCCAGCCGTCGTCGGCGCTCAGGTTTTCGAACGGCAAAACCGCAATTACCGGCGGCTTACTGTCGTCGCCGGCAGAAAGGCCTGGTTTGGCACCGACGATCTTGCCCGCAGTAGCGGGGTCGATCAAGACACGGTACACGCGAACCGGTTCGGCGATACTTTTCATTTTCTGCTCGCCGAGTGAGGCAAAGCCGATCGGCACCTTTCCCCTCACATGGTCGCAGGCGGTGGCGGAAATCGCGATTCCTCCAGGTTCCGCCAGCCCTTGCAGCCGATCGGCGATGTTCACCGCATCGCCGTGGATGTCGTCACCCTCAACGATAACATCGCCCAGATTGATGCCGATGCGGAAATCAAGCCGCCGTTCTGGCTGCGTGAGAACGTTCACCTCCGCCTTCTGTTGCTGGATTTCGACCGCGCAGCGTAGGGCGTCGACCACACTGTGGAACTCGACCAGCATCCCATCTCCCATGGTTTTCACTAGTCGACCATGGTGCGCAGCGATCCTTGGCTCGAATACTTCGTTCAGGTCGGTTCGGAAAAGCGCACGCGTACCCTCGTCGTCGATCTGGCTCAAGCGGCCATACCCGACGACATCGGCAATCAGGACGGCTGCGAGATGACGTTCCATCCCCCCAATCCTTCGCGGATTGTTACCCGTTTTCCAAGCTTACAGCAGGTCGCAGGTTGATGCCATTGCCGCCGCCCCTGAAAGACAGCTTTTCGGGTCTGTGTACCTTGCTGCATGAGAGCCCGAATGTCGGACAAGGGTCAGATCGCGTCATGCGACGCTCCCAACTGGATGACGGCAAAGGGTCGAACTCGGTCGTTCAGAGTGATTGGGTTTTGACCCAAGCATTTTGCAGCCAAGTGGAAACGCGCCTAAAATAAATAGATAGAACGGGATGCTCGGTTCAACTTGAAAGCATCCCGCCTCAGCTGAAACGGCTACCGATCAGCCGGCTCCACTGCTCGCCCGCAAGCCCATTCAGAAAGACTTGCGAGTTCTTCATCGCGTCCAAAAGCTCTGGATCACGTGAATGTACCACCGTTGAGGCAACGGTCAGGAAAGCAATGCGTCGTCCAAGCATCGCCTCCAGAAGTGCAGGTTGAATGCGTCCGCGCAGGCCGCTGACGCCGCGCGCCGCGGCGTGATCGATAAGGCAGTCAATCACCGCGCCCGCCTGGCCGGGGAGGGCGAAGATCTGCAGCACGCGACCAATTTGATACTTCCGTGCGTAGTAGGCGAAAGCGCCGACATTGGTGCCGACTGGCGATGTCACGCAAACGTACACAAGCTCGCCCAGATCCGGCTTTTGTGCGGCATCGGTCAGGATGTGGTCGAGTTGGTCTTCCGTCCATTCCGGGCGCAGGGCGAATTGAGCGGTAAACGGTTCGATGAGCTTGGCAAATGCGTGGCTGTCGATTTCGGATGTACGAAATGCTCCGTGGCCTGCCCCGTCCACCGCCACACCCGACCAACGTCGTTCGCTGGACGTCATCCTTCTGCAGTAAAATCGGTCGACTGTACGCGCCAGCGGATTGAGCATTCGCGCAAGCGCCATGCGATTGGCGGAAAGGCTGAGCATGAAGGCCGCGGGGCGCATCACGCGGACCCAGTCAAGGCTGTATTGCGGCAGGACCACGCCGCGCAGCCGGGTCCACAATTTCACGGAAATATCGTTGGCCGTCTCGCTGAAGGAGATGTCCTGCGGACCATCCAGGTAAGCTTTCAGCAAGCGGGCGCCGGCCAGCGGGTCGTGCTCATGGTCCTCGACCATGAGCGAGCTACAGATGGCCGCGCGTAGTTGTCGGCCGTTGAACGTCATCGGCAGGACGTGGACGCCGACAAATCCGGAGACGCGACCGGCGTCGTTGACATGGACAAGCGACCGGAGGTTGTCTGCGCAACCGGGCGCATCCAGATAAAACCGTTTCATGTATTCCACGAGAGAGGCCGGCGCTTCGGTTCTCTCCTTCAACAGCACGCGCTGAAACATGTTCGCAACTGCCGGGAGGTCGGCGCCTTGCAAGGCGCGAATGACGCTCAAGCCCGGCTCCCGCCACCAAAGTCCCATCCACCGAGCTTCCGGGCCAAGGCGACGCGAGGCACGAGAACATCGGGCGCGCGTTCCAACTCGACGCCCATGAAGCCGTGCAACCTCGGCCAGTTGCGATCGCCCCGGTGACCGAACGGAGTGCTGAATTGCTGCGGCAAGGTGGAACCCTTTGCTTGACCGACGAAAAACCGGCGTCATTGCTGCTAGCAGATTCAGGTAAACCGATATTAAAGTCGTTGCTTTGAATGGTAGCGAACCGGGTTTGTCCGGCGCGCTCAGCGAACGTGGATTTATTACGCATTCCACGGCGAACCATAGCGGCTACCCCAAAGTTTCCGGCCGATCTAGCAAGAACGCTCGGGGGCAGCAGCATGTGTCATCGGATGTGATCGGCCCTCGCCGGCGCCGTTCGGCAGTGACCGGTTGGCAAGATCACCCATTTACATCTGACATGTTAGTGTGCTAACGCT
This sequence comes from Mesorhizobium sp. M0019, assembly GCF_040323975.1. Classification (NCBI taxonomy): domain Bacteria; kingdom Pseudomonadati; phylum Pseudomonadota; class Alphaproteobacteria; order Hyphomicrobiales; family Phyllobacteriaceae; genus Mesorhizobium; species Mesorhizobium sp. M0019. The sequence goes on from NZ_JAMYVK010000011.1 coordinate 3,595, forward strand.
ACGTCCACATTGATTTCAACGGAGATCGCATTGGCTTCCCGCTTTGGTCTTTCGGTTGCCCTGACCACACCCTTCGACCCGTCGGGGCAGATAGCGCTCGCGCCGATGATCGCGCATGCCCGAGGCTGCCTTGGCGCCGGCTGCAGCAGCGCGACGCTGTTCGGCACCACCGGCGAAGGAGCCTCGGTCGGCACCGACGAGCGACGGATCGTCACCGAGGCCATGCTGGCTGCCGGTATTCCGCCACATCAGCTCGTCGCCGGAGTGCTGGTCGATGCAGCCGAGGATGCCGCCGATCAGGCCCGGCACGCTTTGCAGCGCGGCGTTCGCAACATTCTGCTCGCTCCGCCGAGCTACTTCAAGAATGTCGGCGAGGACGGGCTGTTCGGATGGTTTTCCGCCGTCTTCGCCGCACTCGGTCCGCTGGCGCGCGACGTGCTGCTCTATAACATCCCCTCAGTCACCATGGTGCCGCTCCCGCTTGGGCTGATCGGCCGGCTGCGCGCCGCTTTTCCCGCTGTGGTGGCCGGGGTGAAGGATTCCGGCGGGGACTGGAGCTACAGTGAGGCGCTGCTTGAGGCGCACGGCGATCTGGTGATCCTCATCGGCGACGAACGGCATCTGGCGAGAAGCGTGCGCCGCGGCGGACAGGGCGCGATTTCCGGCATGGCTAATTTTGTTACCGGCGAAATCCGGGCAATGGTCGAAAACGGGGGCGACGACCCACGCGTCGAAGACTTCGTGCCCGAATTGCTCAAATACCCGGTCACGCCGGCGGTGAAGGTCATGGTCGCGCGCAAGACCGGCGACGAGCGCTGGCTGGCGGTCCGCCCGCCCCTAGAGGCGATCGATCCGCAGGGACAGCGGCAGCTTGCCGCTGCCTACGACAGGCTGTTTGCGACAGAGGCGGCCTGACCGACAAGGCCGGGCCGACCGACAAGGAAGCGAGCTGAAGTGGAAGACGGCAGCGAACCGATCACTCTCCGGGAGAAGGCCTATGCCAGCTTCACGCGGCATTTGCTGGCCCGCGATCTGCGGCCGGGGCAGTTCGTGTCACAGCGCGAACTGGTCGCTTTCACCGGGCTGCCGCTGGGTGCCATTCGCGAGATCGTCCCGCGTCTCGAGGCCGAGGGACTGCTGACCACCATCCCGCAGCGCGGCATGCAGATCGCGCATATCGATATCAATCTGATCCGCGAGGCGTTTCAGTTTCGGTTGTTCATGGAACGCGAGGCAGTGGCGCTATTCACGACCAGCGCTTCTGATGCCGAACTTGCCCGCATGCGGCGCGAACATGAAGAGATGCTGGCTCAAGCTCTCGGGCAGGCGCCGACGCCGGAAATGGAAGCCAAGGCCCAGAACATCGACTGGGCGATGCACGACACCTTCATCAATGCGCTCGGCAACGAGATTATCGCCAAGGCCTATCTGGTCAACTCGGTGAAAATCCGGCTGATCCACCAGGAGCGTTTCCGCATCGACGGTCGTGTGGTGCCGGTGATGCGCGAACATTTGGCGGTCATCGAAGCCATGGAGAGCCGCAATCCGCAAAAGGCGGTTGAAGCGATCAGTCTGCATATCGACAATGCGCGCCGGCTGGCGCTCCAGATCTGAGGAAATATAGCCGCGCCGCGGTTCGCGGCGCATCCACAACGACAGCAACCGGGAGGAAGAAATGTCGTCCAATCTGTTCAACCCAACCAGGAGGCAACTCCTTGCCGGAACCGCGGCGCTAACCGCTGCCGGCCTTGTGGGGCTTCGCCCCGGCTTTGCCGCAGGCGTTGACTGGAAACGCTTTGCCGGGACGACTCTTGACGTCAATCTGGTGAAAAGCCCGCGCAGCGACACCATCCTGAAATATCTCGCCGAGTTCGAGGAACTGACCGGCATCAAGGTCAATGCCGAGGCAACGCCCGAGCAGCAGCAGCGCCAGAAGACGGTGATCGAGTTGAGCTCGGGCAAGCCGAGCTTCGACGTCGTGCATCTGAGCTACCACGTGCAGAAGCGCCAGTTCGAGAAGGGTGGCTGGCTGGCCGACATCGCCAGCTATCTCGCCGATCCGTCGCTCACCGACCCGGCGCTGGTCGAAAGCGACTTCGCCGAAGCCGGCATGCTGTTTGCCAAGGACGGCCAGGGCTTGCTGCGTTCGCTACCGTTCTCGGTGGACTACTGGATCCTGTATTGGAACAAGGAGTTGTTCGAGGCCAAGGGCCTCAAATACCCAGAGACCTTCGAGCAACTGGTGGCAGCCGCCGAAGCGCTGACCGACCCCTCGACCAATACATACGGCTTCGTCGCCCGCGGGCTCAAGAACGCAAACACGCCGGTGTGGACGTCGCTGATGCTCGGCTACGACATGACGCCGCTAGATGACAAGGGCAAGCTGCGCACCGAGGCTCCCGAGGCGATCGAGGCTGCCGCGCTCTATCAAAGATTGATGACCAAGTCCGCCCCTCCGGGCGTTACCGGGTTCAACTGGGCCGAAGCACAGTCGGCCTTCCTGCAGGGCAAGATCGGCATGTGGCTCGACGGCGTGGGTTTTGCCCCGCCGATGGAAAATCCGGAAAAATCGAGGGTGGTCGGCAAGGTCGGCTACGGCGTGATGCCCAAGGGTCCCAAGGCGCATGCCTCGGGCACCTTCGGCGACGGGATTGGCGTTACCGCCGCCAGCGAGAAGAAGGAGGCTGCCTATCTGTTCTGCCAGTGGGCGGTATCGCCAACCATGGGTGCACGGCTGTTGCAGGCCGGCGCCGGCGTTCCGTTCCGCAAATCCGTGCTGGAGGATCCCAAGGTGCGCGAAGGCGTCACCATGCCGGCAAGCTGGCTTGATGCCGTGGTCGGCTCGGGCAATATCAGTCGGCTGGCACTGCCGGTCATCATCCCGGTCACGGAATTCCGCGACATCTATGGCGTGGCGCTGACCAACATGATTGCCGGCGCCGATCCCGCCGCGGAGCTGAAGAAGGCCACCGAACAGTTCCAGCCGGTTCTCGACAGGAGCGAGCAGGGCTGATGTCGGCCACCACCCCAGAACAGACCGGGGTGACGATGCCGGTTATCGACGGGAGCCAGACGATCCGGCTGGCTCCCAACTACTGGCCTTTCGTTGTCCCCGCACTCGTCGTCGTCGGCGCCGTCATCGTTTTCCCCTGGGCTTTCACCCTGTGGATGAGCGTCAATCGCTGGACGCTCGGCCAGTCGCGGAGCTTTGCCGGGATGGAAAACTATCTCCGCCTGGCCAGCGACCCACGTTTCTGGGAATCCCTTGTTCATACGTTGACCTACACCTTCCTCTCGGTTGCAGCGCCGATGCTGCTGGGCACTTTGGCCGCCCTGATCTTCGATGCCAGGTTTCCGCTGCGCGGCTTGCTGCGCGGCGTCTTCGTCATGCCGATGATGGCGACACCCGTTGCCGTCGCACTGGTTTGGACAATGATGTTCCATCCTCAGCTTGGCGTACTCAACTACCTGCTGTCGCTGGTCGGCATCCCGGCTCAGGAATGGATATTCAACGCCAACACGGTCATCCCGTCGCTTGTTGCGGTCGAGACCTGGCAGTGGACGCCGCTGGTCATGCTGATCGTGCTTGGCGGGCTGGCCTCGGTGCCGCGCGAGCCGTTCGAAAGCGCCGAGATCGACGGCGCCAATGCCTGGCAGCAATTCCGCTATCTCACTCTGCCGATGATCGCGCCGTTCCTGATGATCGCGGTCATCATCCGCACCATCGATGCGCTGAAGAGCTTCGACATCATCTACGCGATGACCCAGGGCGGGCCGGGAACGGCGTCGGAGACCATCAACATCTATCTCTACAACACCGCCTTCTCCTACTACGATATCGGCTACGGCTCGGCCATGGCCGTGGTGTTCTTCGTTGTCATCGTGGCCCTGTCGTTTGTCCTGCTGATGCTGCGCCAACGCTCGCAGTGGATCGATACGGAGGGCAAATAGATGAGTTCACGGCTGCTCAACCAGATCGGTCTGTTTTTCGCTGCCCTGGTTTTCGTCTCGCCGGCGATCCTGTTCTTCCTCTGGATGATCTCGCTGTCGCTGAAATTCGAGATCGACAACGGTGCCTATCCGCCGATCCTGATCCCCGAACGCTTCGCCTGGTCGAACTATGTAAAGGTGTTCGAGGAGAACAATTTCCTGCTCTATCTCTGGAATTCGGTTCTGGTGACCGGCACGGCGACCTTGCTGGCGCTGCTGATCGGCGTACCGGCCGGCTATGGCATCGCACGGCTCAAGGCTGAACGATCGGCGGTCGTCATCATGATCGCCCGCATGACGCCTGGGCTATCCTATCTCATCCCGCTGTTTCTGCTGTTCCAATGGATCGGGATACTCGGCACGCTGTGGCCGCAGATCATCATCCATCTGGTGGTGACGGTGCCGATCGTGGTGTGGGTGATGATCGGCTATTTCGAGACCACGCCGATGGAACTGGAAGAGGCGGCCAACATCGACGGCGCCAGCTCCTGGCAGGTTTTCCGGCTGGTTGCCCTGCCCATCGCCAAGCCGGGCATCGTCGTCGCCTTCATCCTGTCCGTGATCTTCTCGTGGAACAATTTCGTCTTCGGCGTGGTGCTTGCCAGCCGTGAGACGCGCACACTGCCGGTCGCCGTCTACAACATGCTGTCCTACGAGCAGGTGAGCTGGGGGCCGCTCGCCGCGGCGGCGCTGGTGGTGACGTTGCCGGTGCTGATCCTGACCATGTTCGCGCAAAGGCAGATCGTCGCGGGGCTGACCGCCGGCGCCGTCAAGGGCGGCTGAGGGCGCGCCCGGACATCACTCTTTTCCAGGAAAGATCCAATGGCATCGGTAACGATCAACAACGTGCAGAAGGCCTTCGGGGCCACCAAGATCATTCACGACGTCAGCGTCGACATCGCCGACGGCGAATTCGTCATCCTGGTCGGCCCGTCGGGATGCGGAAAATCGACGCTGCTGCGCATGATTGCGGGCCTTGAAACGATCTCCGGCGGAAAGATCGCCATTGGCGAACGTATGGTCAACAATCTGCGCGCGCGGGACCGGAACATCGCCATGGTGTTCCAGAATTATGCGCTCTATCCGCATATGACTGTTGCCGACAATATGGGCTTTGCCCTCAAGATCAAGAGAGCCGATCCGGCCGACACCGCTGGCCGGGTCCGGAAGGCAGCCGGCATTCTTGGCCTGGAAAAGTTGCTTGACCGCTATCCGCGCCAGCTTTCTGGCGGCCAGCGCCAGCGCGTCGCCATGGGCCGCGCGATCGTACGCGACCCACAGGTCTTCCTGTTCGACGAGCCGCTCTCCAACCTCGATGCCAAATTGCGCGTCCAGATGCGCGGCGAGATCAAGGCCCTGCACCAGCGGCTGGGTACCACGACGATCTATGTCACGCACGACCAGATCGAGGCCATGACCATGGCCGACAAGATCGTCGTGCTGCATGACGGCCTGGTCGAGCAGATCGGCGCGCCGCTGGACCTCTACGACCATCCGGCCAACCTCTTCGTTGCCGGTTTCATCGGCTCGCCCGCCATGAACTTCATTGCCGGCCGCATCGAGGAGGGCGTGTTCCGCAGCGCCGGCGGGTTGATCCTGCCGTTGCCGGAAGGCGCCCAGCCGGCGGATGCCGCAGGACGCGAACTCGTCTACGGCATTCGCCCGGAACATATCCGGGCGACGGGGCAAGGCGTGCCGGGCACGATCACACTTCTCGAGGCGACAGGCTCGGAAATCTTCGCCAGGGTCGACTGCTCCGGTGAAGAAATTTCCTGCCTGTTCCGAGAAAGGCTTGTGCTCAAGCAAGGCGAAGGAGTGCGGATCGAAATCGACCGCGCCTGTGCGCATCTGTTCGACGCCGAAACTGGTCGGCGCATCTGACTCGGTGGTCCGCTGAATGCGTGGTCGGCCTTAGGTCGGCAAGGCGAATTCACCGGCGAGTTCGATGGCGCGGCCTTCGCGGGCCGATCTCTGGGCGGCGAGACCCATGACGACGGCCCACCAGCCGTCTTGCAAGGTCACTTCAACCTTGCTCTGTCCGCGCACCGCAGCGGTGAAGCGGGCGTGCTCGAAATAGGTCGAACCGTTATGGTCGCCTGCCTCGAGCAGCCGGGGGTCGACGGGAATCTCCAGCAGTCGTGGTCCAGGCGGATTGCGCGGACTAACGATCAACTGGGGCACTGGCGCAGGGCCAAGGTGGGTCGGCCAGAAACGGCCTGGTCCGGGCACCAGACACTCGATCTTTCCGTCGCCGCCGACAGCGCAGAGTTCCTCCTGGTAGCGGCTGCCCTCGGCAAACATGCAGAGTTCCAGCATGGCGCGCGCGCCGCTCGCGAAATCAACCAGCACATAGCCATGGTCAAGGATATCCGGCCTCTCACCGCCATAGCGTTCGTCGAGATGGTTTACGGCCTGTCCAGCGCTCGCCATCACGCGGACGGGGTCCGATCCGAGGATCAGCCGCATCAGGTCGAAGAAGTGGCAGCACTTCTCGACGAACGTGCCGCCGGTGTTGCGGTTGAAGCGGTTCCAGTCGCCGACCTTGGCCAGAAACGGGAAGCGGTGCTCGCGGATCGTCAGCATGCGGATGCCGCCGGTGGCGTGGCGCGCCTGCTCGACGAATACGGCGACGGGGGGCATATAGCGATATTCCATGGCCACCCAGACGAGCGGAAGCCGAGCTTTCAACGCCGCGATCCGCCCCTCGTCGGCGCCCTCGGTGAAGAGCGGCTTTTCCACCAGTACCGGCAGTGGTCGAAGTGCGGCGATCTGCTCCATCTGACCGAGGTGCTGGTGGTTGGGGCTGGCAATCAAGACGCAGTCCACCTCATCCATGGTCAGCAGTTCGGCGATCGATGCCGCCGATCGCGCGCCCGACGCCGTCGCCAGCGACGCCGCCAACATGCCGGGGTCCGGCTCGACGATCGCGGCCACATGCGCATCGGGCAACAGAGCGATGTTGCGGATATGCTCGCGGCCCATCATGCCGCAGCCGATGATGCCGTAGCCAATCGATGATCTGGTCACGCTGGATCTTCCTCCGGCCTATCTGAAACGCGTGACGTACCGCGCCGCGCCCGGATCGAACCAGCTGCGGGAATATTCCGCGCTGGCGCCGTCGCCAGCCCAGGCGATACGTTCTATGAACCCCACGACCGTCCCCGGCGGTGGCCTGAACTCGAGCGGGACCCAGTCCGGCGCAGGCGCGACGGCGACGTGGTCTTCGGCGCGAACGATCGAAAAGCCGAGCGCGAGCCGGTAGTGGAGATAGAGGGATTCCGACAAATCCTCGCGCTTGAGCCGCTCGGCGCGGCTGACGTCCAGCCAGATCTCCTCGACCGCGGCCGGCTCGCCGTCGAGCCGCCGCAGCCGGCGTATACGGTGGGCTTCGCCGGAGCTGCCGAATTGCGGCAGGTCGGCGGGCTTGCGCAGCCGCTCGACGGACAGCACGTCGGCGCTCGGCAGGCCGCCACCGCCGATGCGCTCAAGGCGAAAAAAGGCATAGACCCCGAGCAAGTCGCCGCGCGCCCGCACATAGTTACCCGAGCCCTGGATGCGGTCGAGAAGGCCCTTTTCGGTCAAATCTGCCAGCGCCCTCCTGAGCGTGCCGACGGCAATCCCGAGGCTCGCGGCCATCTCGCGCTCGGGCGGCAGCCGCGCCCCGTCGGCCAGCCGTCCGGCCGCGATTTCGCGGATCAGCATTTCGCTGGTCTGCAAGTGCACAGGCAAGGGCCCACGCATCTGGCTGGATCGGTGGCCGGGGTCAGCCCTTGTCAAATGCATCCCGCGTTCCAATCGCATCCCGGTTTCGGGTTTGGCTCAAATTGATACAGTATTGATCTACACCAAAACGAATGCTACGCAAGCCCTATTCGCAGCTCCGGACCTCTTTGAAGAATGGCCCGGGCTTCTTTTTTGAAGAGTGGCAATGAGCATCGTCCCAATCACCTCGCCGGATCTCGATGCAGCCGAAGTCTCGTGGTTCGCCGCACTCTGCTCGGACGACCATCGCTATCTCGGTGTGCCGGACGGCGCGTTGCGCTCGAGCTGGGCGCATTGCTCCGAGATCGTGAAGATGTCCGAGGAACTAGGTTTCCGCAACATCCTGTGTCCGTCGTCCTATCAGGTCGGCCAGGACACGCTGAGCTTCGTAGCCGGCTGCGCGCCGATCACCTCGAAGATCAATCTGCTCGCCGCTGTGCGCTGCGGCGAGATGCAGCCGATCATGCTGGCGCGCACGATCGCGACGCTGGATCACATGCTGGAAGGCCGGCTGACGGTGAACATCATTTCGTCGGACTTTCCGGGCGAGACAGCCGACAGCGCCTACCGTTATCAGCGTTCGCGCGAGGTTGTGCAGATCCTGCGCCAAGCCTGGACCAGGGACAGCATCGATTTCGAGGGCGAGGTCTATCGCTATAAAGGACTCTCGACGGCGCCAGCGAAGCCCTATCAGCAAAATGGCGGCCCGCTGCTCTATTTCGGCGGTTATTCGCCCGACGCGCTCGAGCTTTGCGCCGAACAGTGCGACGTCTACCTGATGTGGCCGGAAACCAGGGAGGAACTTGCCGGCCGCATGAAGGCCGTCCACGAACGCGCCGAGCGCCATGGGCGGACGCTCGACTACGGCCTGCGCGTCCACATGATCGTGCGCGATACCGAGGCCGAGGCAAAGGAATATGCCCGGGAGCTGGTTTCGAGGCTGGACGACGAGCAAGGCAGGGCGATCCGCGAGCGCGCGCTCGACGCCCGATCGCTCGGCGTATCGCACCAGGCCAGGAACCGCCAGATCGCCGATGCCGAAGGCTATGTCGAGCCGCATCTGTGGACCGGCGTCGGGCGGGCGCGCTCTGGTTGCGGCGCGGCGCTGGTGGGCTCGACCGATCAGGTTCTGTCGGAAATCGAAGCGTATATGAAGATGGGGATCCGCGCTTTCATCTTTTCCGGCTACCCGCATCTCGACGAGGCGCGTCATTTCGGCACCAAGGTGTTGCCTCAGCTCAAGACATGCTCGCTCCCGCACGCCTATGGCCGTGTGCCGGAACGGACCCCGGCGACACCATTGGGAACGGGGGAGCGCCGCTGATGGAGCATGTCGTGTGCGATCCACGCCTTTTGCGCAATGCCTTCGGGCGCTTCGCCACCGGCGTCACGGTCGTCACCACCGGCACGGCCGACGGCCCGGTCGCAATCACTGCCAACAGCTTCTCATCCGTGTCGCTCGATCCGCCGCTGGTGCTCTGGTCTATCGGCCGCCACTCGCGCCGGTTCGAAGCCTTCGCCAATTCCGCGCACTACGCCATTCACGTGCTGGCGGAAGATCAAATCGATCTGTGCTGGCGTTTTTCGAAGTCGGGGACGGACTTTGCCGATCTTGACCTGTCGTGGAGCGAGCACGGCGTGCCATTGCTGCCGCGCGCACTGGCGCGGTTCGAATGCAGCGTCGCCGACCGCTTCCCGGCTGGCGACCATATGATCCTGCTTGGACGTGTCCTTGAACTGCAGACGCAAGAGGGTTTGCCGCTGCTCTTTGCTGGCGGCAAGTCGCGCGCTCAAGAGGCCAGTTGATGACCGCCGGCGCCGCTTCGGGCTGGTGCCGTCGACTGGCGCACCACGAGATTGCAGGCAAGTTCGACGCGACGCGGCGGCGACCCCGAATGGGCCATATCGTCGAGCAGCAGGCTAAGCGCCGCCGATCCGATCTCGCGCATGGGAATGTGCATCGCCGTCAGCGGCGGGTTGCAGAAGGCAGCGAGCGGCAAGTCGTCCATACCGACCACGGACACATCGCCAGGCACCGAATATCCGGCCTCCTGGACGCCGGCGATGGCACCAAACGCCAAGCTGTCGCCGGCCGTCAGCACGGCGGTGAAATCGAGGCCACGGGCCGCGATGCGCTCGGTCACGGCCCTGCTCGCAAGTTCCGGCAGCCAGTCCTGCACCTCAACCACGAAGTCGTCGAAGCCGGCAATTCCAGCTGTGATCAGCGCGTCGCGCCAACCTTCGTAGCGCCGCTCGATCGTGCGCCGGCCACGCCGCATCAGGAACAGGATGCGGCGGTGGCCGAGGCCGATCAGATGCTGCGCCGCAAGCATGGCGGCAGAGCGATTGCAGGGCGTCACGCTCGAATGGCGCATCGAGGGATCGTCGCCGTTGACGAGCACGATCGGCTTGGCGAATCCGGCTGTCAGCGTCAGCACATCGTCATCGTCCAGCGTCAGAAACAGGCAGCCGGCGACGCTGTCGTCGCGCTCGGATTCACGCAGCAGCGCGATTTCGTCCTCGGGCGCCGAAACCGGCCGGGTCACGAGTTCGACGCCCAGCAACCGGGCGCGCTCGTTGAGTCCATCAAGGACATGGTAGGTGAACTGATTGCGGGCACTGTCCACCATTGCCACGCTGCTTGCGGCCAGGATGACCTTGCGGCCGGCAACCGAGGCGGGAATGGCATAGTTCATCGACTTCGCCGTTTCGATGATCCTGGTGCGAAGCTCGTCCCTCACGCCGCCGACGCCGCTCAGCGCACGGGAGGCGGTGCTGACCGACACGCCGCAACGCGCCGCTATCTCTTCAAGTCGAATGCGGCGGCTGGGGCGGCCGCGCTTGCCCCGGATATTCATCCGCTCCGTCACCTCTGGCAAAGTCATCCGATTAATGCAAAAAATTTTCAGATTGCGCAAGAAAAATGGCTGTGAAACAGTTCCGATGAAGCGGGAGAAACGGGAGGAGTGATGCCGCTATCGGCCGAACGCCTGAATTCCGTGCTTGCCAGCCTTGTGGCCGGCATGACCGGCTTGCGTCATGACGGGCGGTTCCATGAGCCGAATCTCGACGGCACGCCGGGCGACTATGTCAGCTTCGACAGCTGGGAATGGCCGCAAGGCGTCGGGCTCTACGGCCTGGTTCGGCTGTGGGCGCAGACCGGCGACGATCGGCTGCTGCAGACGATCGAGGCCTGGTACGACCGACGCATCGCTGCCGGTCTCCCTGCGATGAACGTCAACACCACCGCGCCCCTTTTGGCGCTAAGCGAATTGTGGCGGCGCCGGCGCCAGCCGCGCTTCGAGCCGGTGCTGCGCGAATGGGCCGAGCGGGTGGCCACCGCCTTGCCGCGGACGCCCGAAGGCGGTTTCCAGCATGATGTTTCGGACCGGGTCAATGACGACGAATTGTGGGACGACACGCTGTTCATGGTGGCGCTGTTCCTCGCATCCTACGGCCAGGCTGCCGGCCAGCGTCGTTTCGTCGAGGAAGCAGAAAGGCAATTCCTGGTCCACGCCCGCTATCTCGCTGACCCGGCATCAGGGCTGTGGTTTCACGGCTGGACGTTCGCGGGACGGCACAATTTCGCCCGCGCGCGTTGGGCGAGAGGCAATGCCTGGATTACCGTCGGCATCCTGGAACTGGTGGAGTTCGCCGAAATTGCACCTTCGGTCCGGGCCTATCTGCTCGGCGTGCTGGACACGCAGATCAACGCCCTGCTCGAGGTGCAGGCAGGTTCGGGCGCATGGCACACTCTGCTCGACGACCCGACGTCTTACGAGGAGATTTCCGCCACGGCCGGCTTCGGCTACGGGTTGATGAAGGCCGCGCGGCTCGGAATCGGCTCGACAGAGTGCCGTGCCGCCGGCCTCCGCGCCTTGGAAGCCGTGGTGGCCAACATCGATGACAAAGGTGTGGTGGCGAACGTGTCCTATGGCACACGCATGGGCGCCGACCTGCAGTTCTATCGCGATATACCCATCCATCCGACGGGCTACGGGCAGGCGCTGGCCATTCTGTGCCTGACCGAAGGGGCGCGGCATCTGCAGTCGAAGGTGGAGGCGGCATGATGCGGACGCTCTATGGCGCGTCGCCGGGCGATATTGCCGGCATGGACACGGACCGGCTGAGGGCCGAGTTCCTCGTCGACGGCTTGTTCCGGCCTGGCGCGATCGAATTCGTCTACACCCATGTCGACCGCATGATCGTCGGCGGCGCGGTGCCGCTGGCCAACCCGCTGGCATTCGGCAACGGGGCCGAAGTCGGCACCCCGCTCTTCTTTGACGCGCGCGAGATGGGCATCGCCAATCTCGGCGGCAATGGCGCGGTCGCGGTGGACGGCCGGCGCTTTCACGTGGCTAACCGCGACATCGTTTATGTCGGACGCGGAGCGCGTGAGGTGACGCTGGAGAGCGACGATCCGGAGAGGCCGGCACGCTTCTACATGAACTCGGTGCCGGCCGGCGCCGATATTGCGCACCGTCTCATCGTCAGCAGCGAAGCCAGGCCGCTTGTGCTCGGCGAGGAGGCCCGTGCGAACCGGCGCACGCTGCGTATGTACATCCATCCCGAAGTGGCCCCGTCCTGCCTCTTGCTGATGGGGATCACCGACCTCGCGCCGGGCAGTGTGTGGAACACCATGCCGCCGCATCTGCATGAGCGGCGCATGGAAGCTTATTGCTATTTCGACCTCGCCGAGGCCGACCGTGTAATCCATCTGATGGGCCGGCCAGACAAGACGCGCCACCTGATGGCCGCTGACGGCGACGTCGTCCTGTCGCCTGCCTGGTCTATCCATATGGGTGCCGGCACCGGCCCCTATGCCTTCGTCTGGGGCATGACCGGCGAGAACCAGGCCTACACCGATATCGATCCAGTTGCCGTGAAGGATTTGCGATGAGCGAGGCCGCGCAAAGCGTTCGGACGGATTTTACGCTGCGCCGGCCGCTCATGGCGGGGCAGCCAATCGTCTATTGGCGGCTCGGGTCTATCGCCGAGCAACGCTACGACGTGGCCGACCAGCCTATGCAAGGCGAGATGGATCCCTTCTTCTTCCTGACCAAGCACAAGAATTTCATTCCCCATGAATATCCGTGCCGCACGCAGTTCGCAGCGGAACGACGCGGCAAGCGACCACAGGTCAGCGCCGAATTCGGCGCCGAGCGCATCTGGCTGCCCTTCGCCTCGCCGCGCATCGACCTGTCGGGCTTCTGGTTTCGGCCGACGGTGCTTGGAACCTGGGCCGAGACCACCATCGAGGCGGCCTCGAGTGGCGAGGTGATGATGCGGCTGCGCACATGCGGCGGCGCCATACTCTTTGCCAATGGCGAGGAAGCCGGCTGGATGGCGCCCTACGGCCGCAACCTGGAAAGTGCCGAGCACTTCAAGATCGCGCTGCGGGCCGGCCGTAACGACATTCGCGTGTGGTTCGACGATCTCGCCGAGCGCGACGCCCGCTACTATTTCCAGCTCGACTATCTGTCCGGTCCGGCTGCTTCGGTGGCACTGCCGATCGAAGTCGAGAGCGGCGTTGCCGATGCGATGGAGGCAGCCCTTGACGACATGCATTTCGACCGTCCCGCCTATGACGGCGGCGAGGTGGCGCTCGTCACCGGCGTGGCCCTGCCGCGCGACGCGCAAGTCGAGATCGAGATCGAAGGCGATTTCATGTCGATCGAGACGCCGGTGCGCTTCGCCTTCGATCTGCCGGCGGGCCAGACGCGGCTGCCGATCGCCGATACCGAGCAGCTGCCGGCCGACTTTCGCCATTTCAAGGTGGCGCTGACGGTCGCAGACCATGCCGTATCGCGTGTCTTCGGCGTCGAGATATGCCACGCGCGCCGTCAGGGCGATGCGCCGGAAACGCTTACCGCGCGTATAGATGAAGCCCTGCGCGAGGTCGCCGGTCACGCCGAGGCCGATACGGTGCGCGCGCTGGCGCGCCTGGCGATCGGGCGGCAGGGCGCCGAGACCGACGCCATGATCTCCGGCACGCTGCCGGCGATCGAGGATTGTCACGATTGCGCCGACTTCATCCTAGTGCCGCTGCTGTGGTGCCGCAAGGCCTATGGCGATCGGCTGGAAGCGAGCCTGCGCGCGCGCGTCGACAACGCCATCCTCGGCTATCGCTACTGGATGGACGAGCCCGGCAATGATGTGCAGTGGTACTTCTCCGAGAACCACGCGCTGCTCTTCCACACCGCCGCCTATATTGCCGGGGGCCTGTTGCCTGATGTGCGGTTCGTGCGGTCGGGCCGCCTTGGCCGCGAACAGTCCGCGCTTGGAGCCGCGCGTGTACGCGCCTGGCTCGACCATTTCGAGGCATGGGAGATGGCCGAGTTCAACTCGGCGCCTTATTTCCCGATCGACCTCAAGGGCCTGTGCGCGCTCTACGCGCTGGCCCCGGACAAGGACATCGCCGAACGTGCCGGCAAGGCAATCATACGCCTGCTTGAAATCGTCGCCCGCTCGGCGCATCGCGGCATCCTCACCGGGGCGCAGGGCCGCTCCTATGAGCACACGCTGCGCGCCGCGCGTTCCCTGGAATTATCCGGCATCTGCCGCATGCTTTGGGGCAAGGGCAACTACGGCATGCGCTTTCACGCGCTGCCGCAGCTGGCATTGTGCCTGCGGGATCACGATTTGAGCGTTCCGGACGGGTTGGCAGCAATTGCTTCCCTCACCGACGATACGGCGTGGGAATGGACTTTTGCGCAGGGACAAGATCGCTTCGCGCGGCTCTACCACTACAAGACGCGCGACCATGCGATGGGCAGCGCCGCTGGCTACCGCTGGAACCAATGGGGTTATCAGGAGACCGTCATTCACGCCCGGCTGGGCAAGAATCCGGATGCGCAGATCTGGATCAACCACCCCGGCGAAGTGCTGCAGTCGGGATATGGCAGACCATCATATTGGGGTGGCTCAGGCACGTTGCCCCGGCTTCACCAATACCGCGACCTCGCCGTCGTCAGCTTCTCCTGCTCGGATGAACAGCCCGACTTCACGCACGCCTGGTTTCCCGCACGTGCCTTCGATGCCGTGCAAGTGGGTGGCGATCGGGCGTTCGCGCAATCGGGCGACGCCTTCGTCATGCTGACGACGGATGTGCCGCTCACGCAGGTAGTGGCCGGCCCGACCGCCGGCAACGAGCTGCGGGCGGCGGGACGCAGGACGACATGGATCGTTCGCCTCGGTGACCGGAATGCCAATCGGCCGGCCCTCGACGCCTGGACTGCCGTTTTTGGGGACCTGTCGGTGCGGCCAGGTACCGACGGCGAGTTGATCGTCGAGGATCCGGAATACGGCACGGTGCATTTCCTCGCCGACGCAAGGATCGTGGCTGAGGGACGTACACTCGATCCGGCCAACTGGACCGTGCGCGGTGAGGCGATGCGCATGAAGCACAGAGAGTAGGGAGGAGATCGGCTGCGACGCTCAAGAGGAGGAGGGCGTAGCAGGCTTGAACCATCGGGGCGCCGCCCCGCTAAAGGAGGAGACGAAGCATGAATAAGACCCGCACTTTGCTGGCCGCGCTATCGGTCAGCCTGCTCGCATCGACCAGCGCGTTTGCCGGCGACGTGCGCATCATGTGGTATTCGGACGGTGTCGAGGGCGATGTCATCCAGGACATTCTGAACCGCTTCATGAAGGACAATCCCGACATCCACGTCACGCTCGACAACGTCGCCTACAAGGTGATCCAGGAGCAGTTGCCCATCCAGCTCGAAGCCGGCCAGGGTCCGGACATCGCCCGCGTCACAAACATCAAGGAGCTTGCCCAGCACTGGCTCGATCTCAGGCCACTGGTGGCCGATCCGAAATATTGGGAGGACAATTTCGCTGACACGCTGGACTGGATGCGCCCCGACGGCTCCAACGTCATCCCGGGTTTCATGACCCAGCTCACGCTCACCGGCGGCTTCGCCAACAAGACGCTGTTCGAACAGGCCGGCGTGCCGCTGCCCGGTGACAAGGCGACCTGGGACGACTGGATCAACGCCGCCGCCGAGGTGGCGAAGAGCCAGCAGCTTCCGGCTGCCTTCGCCATCGACCGTTCCGGTCACCGCATTTCGGGCCCGAATGTCTCCTTCGGAGCGAACTATATCGGGCCCGATGGCATGCCGGCGAAAGTGGACGACGGCACCAAGGCTTTCGTCGGCAGGCTCGTCGACTGGACCGCCAAGGGCCTGATGCTGAAGGATACCTGGGTTTCGGCGGCAGGGTCGACCTATCGCGCGGCCGCCGACGACTTCATCAACGCCCAGATCCCGTTTTATTATTCGGGTAGCTGGCAGGTCGCCAATCTATCGACCAAGATCGGCGATAGTTTCGACTGGGTGGCGACCGGCTCGCCTTGCGGTACCGCAGGCTGTTCGGGCGTGAAGGGCGGCGCGGCGCTGGTCGCCATCAAATACACGAAGAATCCCAAGGACGTCGCCAAGGTCATGGATTATCTAGCCCGTGAAGACGTGGTAAAAGAGTTCAGCGAGCGCACGCTGTTTCTGCCCGCGCACAAGGGCGTCGTAGACAAGGGCGGGCTGAAATGGGTCTCGGCCGACAAGAACGTCGGTCCGGCGCTCGACAAGTTCGTCAAGGCGGCGGGTGAAACCCTGCCGGCGGCCGATGCGCTGCCTCCGTGGAAGTGGGCCAACGCTTACTTCGCCGCGCTGGTGACGCGCGTCAGCCAGGTGATGGCCGGCGAGCTTAGCCTCGACGATGCCTGGGGCAGGATCGACCAGGATATCGCCGACAAGGTTGCCGAGGCGAAGTGACCGCCGCCGCGACACTGAAGGCATGGATTGGCGCCGCCCTCGCGGCGCCGGTTGTGTGGCTGGCGTCGATCGTCAACGTGCCGCTGAAGTTCTGGCAGCGAGCGACGGGCACCGGCGGCATGGCCGCGTTCTTCCTCGCCCCAAACATGGCGATCTTCGGCATTTTCGTCCTAGTGCCGATGATCATCAACTTCTTCTATTCGGCCACGTCGGGAACGGCCTACTTCCTGCAGGACCGAACCTATGTTGGGCTCGAGCAATATCAGCGCCTGCTCGATTGCGGCAACTACCTGGACACTGCCACTTGCCACGAGGATCTCTTCTGGAAGGCCGTGCACAATACCGGCCTGTTCGTCGTCGTGCAGGTGGCGCTGATGACGGTCGTGTCGATGGCGACAGCGTTGATCCTCAACCGCGAGATCGTCGGGCGCAGCTTCTGGCGCGCGGTGTTCTTCTTTCCGGTGCTGCTGTCGCCCGTCGTCACCGGCCTGATCTGGCGTTGGATCCTGCAGCGCCAGGGCCTGCTCAACCTGATCGTCCATGATCTGGGCGGCGAGCCGCACAACTGGCTGACAGACCGTTTCTGGGCCTTCACCGCCGCGGTCAGCGTTTCGGTTTGGGCACATATGGGCTTCTATACGCTGATCTTGCTTGCCGGATTGCAGGCGATCCCGCGCGACCTTTACGAAGCGGCCGAGATGGACGGCACGAAGCCGGCGCGGGTGTTCTGGCGCATCACGCTGCCGCTGCTGATGCCGAATCTGCTTGTCGTCATCGTACTAGCGCTGATCCGCGCCGTGCAGATCTTCGACGAGGTCTATGTGCTGACGGGTGGAGGGCCGGGAACCTCGACGCTCTATATCACGCAGTACATCTATGAGATCGGCTTCGCCTCCCTGTTGCGCAATCCGGGGCTGGCTTCGGCGGCTTCGATCCTGATGGGGTTGGTGCTGGTCGTGCTCACCTTGG
This sequence comes from Mesorhizobium sp. M0019, assembly GCF_040323975.1. NCBI lineage: Bacteria > Pseudomonadati > Pseudomonadota > Alphaproteobacteria > Hyphomicrobiales > Phyllobacteriaceae > Mesorhizobium > Mesorhizobium sp. M0019. Next base: position 21,090 of record NZ_JAMYVK010000011.1, read on the forward strand.
TTCAGCTGCAGGTCGGACGCCGGGGTGAGCGGAAAGGAGCCCGCGAATGAGCCGGGTCGTGACATTCCTGACCCGCCGGCGCGGTGGTCGCGGCTGGCACTGGACGGATATCGTGAGCTGGCTGTGGCTGCTCGGCGGCGTTGTCATCATGTTCGGCCCGGCCGTCTGGCTGGTGGGTTCGTCATTCAAGACGCCGGCACAGCTCGCCGAGTTCCCGCCGACCATAATGCCTTATGTCAGCCAACACGCGAGGGTCGAAGGCTACGACAAGCCGCTGACCCTCTACAGGGTGAAGTTGCCGGATGGTTCGACCAAGGTGCTGGCCGAGGTGCGGCGCATCGGCATCGTGGCGCAGATGGTGGATCCGCAGGTGCCGAACGATATCGTGAAGGTCAACATCGCCGACCGGCAGCCGGTGCGCGAAATCGGCTTCGCGACGGAGAATTACACCGAGCCCTTCGTCCATTTCGACTTCCTGCGCTATCTGCGCAATTCGGTTTTTGTGACGGCAATGGCAACGCTGATCACGCTGCTCACCAATTCGATGGCCGCCTTCGCCTTGTCGAAATACAAGTTCCGCGGTCGCGATCTGACGATGCTTGTGATCGTCGGTACGCTGATGGTGCCGCTGTCGGTCATCCTGGTGCCGCTCTATTCGGTGGTGGGCGCCGTCGGACTGCTCGATTCGCTGTGGGGCGTGATCTTGCCGACCGTGGCGACGCCAACCGGCGTCTTCCTGCTGCGCCAATATATGCTGACCATCCCCGACGAGCTGCTCGATGCGGCGCGCATGGACAACGCTTCCGAATGGCAGATCTACTGGCGCATCGTATTGCCGCTTACAGCACCGGCGCTCGCCGTGCTGGCGATCTTCTCGGTCGTCTGGCGCTGGAACGACTTTCTGTGGCCGCTGGTGGTGCTGTCGCGCAAGGAACTCTACACACTCCAGGTCGGCCTCAACACCTATGCCGGCCAGCTAAACGTGCAGTGGCACTACATCCTGGCGATGACCGTGGTGACGATGATCCCCGTCGTCCTCGTCTTCGTCTTCCTGCAGCGTTACATCACTTCCGGCATTGCCGGCACCGGGCTGAAGTGAGGATGTCATGGGACGGATAACGCTGACCAACATTGATCGCGCTTACGGCAAGATGAAGATCTTGCACGGTATCAACCTCGACGTCGGTGACGGCGAGATGCTGGTCCTCGTCGGCCCGTCGGGTTGCGGCAAGTCCACGCTGCTGCGGTTGATTGCCGGGCTCGATCGGCCGACCGACGGCAAGGTCGAGATCGACGGGGTCGACGTCACCAACGTTTCGGCCGCGCAACGCGGTCTGGCGATGGTGTTCCAGTCTTACGCGCTCTACCCGCACATGAGCGTGCGCCAGAACCTCGCCTTCGGGCTTGAAAACATTCGTATGCCGAAGGCCGAGATCGACGCGCGGATCACGGAAGCGACGCGCATGCTGGAAATTGCTCCCTATCTAGACCGCCGGCCCGGTCAATTGTCGGGCGGCCAGAAGCAGCGCGTGGCGATCGGCCGTGCGGTGGTGCGCAATCCGACCGCCTTTCTGCTCGATGAACCGCTGTCCAACCTCGATGCCGAACTGCGCATCACCATGCGCGCTGAACTGGCGGGCCTGCACCGGCGGCTGACAACGACGATGGTCTACGTCACCCATGACCAGATCGAGGCGATGACGCTGGCGGACCGCATCGTGGTCATGCGCTCGGGGCGGATCGAACAGGTCGGCCGGCCGCTCGATCTCTACAACGCGCCGGCCAACCTGTTCGTCGCCGGCTTCATCGGCGCGCCGCGGATGAACCTGCTGCCGGTGAAGGTGCGTTCGGCAAGCGGCGCCGAGGTGCGTGTCGACGGTCCAGGCGGGCTGTCGGCCTCGATCGCCGCCGACGGGGTCGCGCTGAAACCGGGAGACGACGCGACGCTTGGCATCCGGCCACACGACATCCAACTTTCGAATGGCGGCAAGGGATCGGTGGAAGCGCGGGTAACGCTGGCCGAGGCGTTGGGACCGGAAACAGTTGTCCACGCCACCATTGCCGGCGACAGCAAACTTATCGCCGTTCTCAAGCAGCAGGGCGTTGAATCGCAAGGGCCGCCGATCAACCTCGCTCTGCCGCCGGAGCGCATGCATCTCTTCGATGCCGCCGGGCTGCGTGTCGCACCGCGTTAGCCGGCGGCAAAATAGCGGGTTGCTTTTCATGAAGTCGCAACTGCGCACAGCGAATGCGTGTTGCGCGCTTGTCAAAATAGGTGAACGTTAAGACAACCGAACTCTTCAAGAGGGCGCTCTCTGCGATCATTGCTGCCACAGGATGATCCGGAAACACTTCAAAGTGGATTTTCTCGTGGGCGGTCTTCGGCACTACGGAGGTCCGCGCCGGCACGTTCGCGCGCCTGAATCCGGCTGACTGATAATACGACCTGTGCTGAGGTTCAGTACGAACTACCGATCAGGGCAGATGGGATGTTCGTCCGCGTGATAGCGGCGAGACCGTGAAATCCGCGATCGTTCTGCAGTTCTGCTTTGCTGCAGAGCCGCAGCTCGACGGAGACGTTCTCGTGAAACTGTACTGCGCACCGTGGGTTTGCAGCCTTGCCGAACATCTCGCTCTTCGGGGGGCGGATACCTCCTTCGATAGCGAGCGCATCGACCGGGTGTCGAGGCAATCATGAGCCGAGCCCGCAAGATCGCAATCGCCATGGTTGCCCTTATGGTGATTCCAATGGCAGCTATTTGGAGCTGGCAATGGTTCACGCGGGGCCGGTTCGAGGAAACGACCGATAACGCCTATCTCCGCGGAGACATTACCAGCATCGCGCCGAAGCTCGCCGGTTACGTCGTCGAAGTCGACATAGACGACAATGCCAGTGTGTCAAAGAGTGCTGTCCTGTTTCGCATCGACGACAGCGACTACAAGGCCAAGGCGGAGCAGGCGAAAGCCAACATCGCCGCCCGGCAGGCGGAAATCGCCAACATCAAGGCGACCCGTGAACTGCAGGACGCATTGATCGCGCAGGCTGAGGCGTAGAAGCAATCTGCCGCAGCCGACCTGCAATTCGCCCGCGCCAACCTGAACCGCTACGTCACGCTGCAGAAGAACGGGACCGCAAGCGATCAGAAGCTGCAGGATGCGCACGCCGGCCATGACAAGGCAAAGGCATCGCGGGACGGTGCAGAGGCCAAACTGCTGGCTCAAAAATTGAAGCTCGGTGTCCTGGATGCGCAGTTGTCCGGTGCGCAGGCAGCCCTGTCCCAGGCACAGGCAGCGCTCGACCTGGCAATGCTCGACCTGGCCAACACCGTCGTGAGGGCCCCGGTCGACGGCATCGTCGGTAATCGCCAGATCCGTGTCGGCCGCTATGTCACCCCAGGGACAGCAGCCTTGGACATCGTTCCGACAATTGCTCGGATCCTCCTGAGGACCAGTTCCTTGACGGCCTTGCTCCACATCGACGTTGCGCTTGACTCGTCCATATTATCCATAATAAATCATACATATCGCCTTCGAAAAAAGGCGGCAGGTCTGGGAGGACCAATGAAAATTACGGCCATCAAGGCGCGCGTCTGCAATGCGGAAATGCGCAACTGGGTCTTCGTCCGGGTCGAAACCGACGAGCCCGGGCTGTTTGGCTGGGGTGAGGCAACGCTGGAATGGAAGACCCGAGCCGTCGTTGGGGCGCTTCAGGACCTTGAGGCCCTGCTCATCGGGCAGGATCCGCGCAACGTGGAGCAGTGCTACCAGATACTTACACGCCACGGATTTTGGCGTCTTGGCGTCGAGGGAATGTCTGCCGTCAGCGGCATTGAGATCGCGCTCTGGGACATCTTGGGCAAATCATTGGGAGTCCCCGTCTGGCGCCTTCTGGGCGGACAGGTTCGCGACTATCTGCGCACCTACACGCATCTCGGCCTCGGAGACATGAAGGCGGTCTATGAGACCGGATCCGTGGATGCCATCGTGGAACGCGGACGTATCGTGACGCAGGCAGGCTACGACGCTGTCAAGGTCGTCTGCATTCCCTACACCCACTACGTATCGCCTGCGAAAGCCGTTGATTCTGTCGCCAACATGGTTGGCTCACTTCGCGAGGCCATAGGTCCGGACATCGACATCATGGTCGATTTCCATGGACGCCCTGCATCCGTTAACGCTGCGATGGATTACCTCAAGGCAATCGAGCCGGCCCGCATTATGTTCGCGGAAGAACCCGTGCCGCCCGAAGATGTTGCCGGACTGGCGCATATCACGGCGCGATCGGCTGTGCCGATCGCTTCCGGCGAGCGGCTGATCGGCCGTCGCGAATTCACGCACTCGATCACAGCTCGCGCCTTCAACATTGCCCAGCCAGATATCTGCCACACTGGTGGTCTGCTCGAGACAAAGAAGATCGCGGCTATGGCGGAAACCGCAGGCATCGGTCTTGCGCCGCACAACCCGCTCGGTCCGATTGCCGGTGTGGCTGCTCTTCATTTCGGCATATCGACGCCAAACGTCGTCATTCAGGAGGAGATGTCCGGTGCCGTTGCCTGGTACGACGAGGTCGTTACCTGGCCAATTCAGCGTAAACCAGGCCGCTGGGATCTGCCCGAACTGCCGGGCCTTGGCGTCACCGTCAATGAGGACGTGATCGCGCGCCACCCCTTCAAGCAGGAAGTGCTGCATGCCCGCAATGCCGTCATGCCGGACGGCACCGTGGTCGACTGGTGAATGCAATGGCAGGTCGGCTGCAAGGAAAGATCGCAATCATCACGGGCGCCGGCCAAGGCATCGGTGCCGCCACCGCCCGCGCCTTTGCAACACATAAGGCAAAGACCGTCATTGCTGAACTGAATGCGGCAAGCGGGAAAGCGGTCGCCGACGAATTGCGTGCCCAGGGCGCGGACGCCCTGTTCATCGAGACGGACGTCACCGACGCATCCGCAGTCGCGGACATGATCGCGCGGACGATCACGGCCTATGGCGGCGTCGACATTCTGGTCAACAATGCCGGTGCCAACGTCTTCTACGAACCATTGATGATGCCGGATGAGGAATGGGAGCGCTGCCTCAAGCTCGACCTCCAGGCCGCGTGGTTCTGCGCCAAGGCGGTTTTGCCGACGATGCTGGCGAAGGGCTCGGGGTCCATCGTCAACATAGCGAGCTGTCACGCCTTCCAGATCATTCCCCATACGTTCCCGTATCCGGTCGCCAAGCATGCACTTTTGGGCCTGACCCGTTCGCTGGCCATCGAATATGCCGCACGCGGTATCCGGGTGAACGCGATCGCCCCTGGCTATATCGAGACGCCAATCGCGGAAGCCTACTGGAACACATTCCCGAACCCCGCCGAGGAGAAGCGGCGAGCCTACGACCTCCATCCGCCCAAGCGAATTGGCCGGCCGGACGAGGTTGCAATGACGGCGGTTTTCCTCGCTTCGGACGAAGCGCCGTTCATAAATGCCGAGACGATCACCATCGATGGTGGGCGCTCGGTTCTCTACCACGACTAGCAACCACCATTGAGCTCAGGGAGGATCTTCATGAAAACCACAACAAAGGCTTTGGCGACATTTGCGGTACTGGCTGCCGGACTGATGAGTGGCGCAGCAAGCGCAGACGACATCAAGATCGGCTACATCAACAAGATGGGAGACCATCCATGGTTCGTCGCCGAAGTCGGCGGCGCCAAGAAAGCGGCTGAGGCGGCAGGGGCCGCGTTCGTGTCGCAGGACGTTCAGTTCGACGCCAATTTGACGATCACGACCTTCGATACGATGGTCGGCGATGGCGTGAAAGGCATCGCCATCGTTGTCCCCGACAAGGCGCTGGGACCGGTCATCGCGGAGAAAGCAAAGGCTGCAAAAATTCCCTTGGTGGCGGTGGACGACGATATCTACTACCAGGATGGCACCCAGGTCCCATATGTCGGCATGAATGCTTACAATATCGGTGCGCGGGTGGGCGAAGAGCTTGCCAAGCTCTACAAGGCTGAAAGCTGGGCGGGCAAAGAGGTGCGCATCGCCTCGATCGAGGACCGCAAGGCCGATACCTGCATGCTGCGCAACAAGGGCGCGGAAGAAGCGTTCCTGAAGGCGGTGCCCGATTTCAAGCCGGGCAGCATCGTTCGCGTCCCCTACGACAATACGATGGTCAACGCCATCGATGTGATGACCACCACATTGACGGCCAATCCCAGCGTCACGAACTGGATATTCTATTCATGCAACGATGACGGCGTGCTGGGTGGTGCGCGAGCACTGGAGAATGCCGGCTATTCCGCAGACCAGGGCATGGGGATCGGCATCGACGGGAGCCGCGCTTGTGACGCCTTCGGATCCGGAAAGCCCTCGGCGTTCCGTGGTACGATGTGGCTCAATTCGGAAAATCATGGCGCGCTGGCGGTGAAGATTCTCTTGGCCTCCATCAAGGACGGAACGAAGCTTCCCGTTCAATCCTTCACTGACCCGGAATACATCACCGCCGACAATTTCGCGTCGGACTACAAAGCCAAGCTCTGCCACTGAACCAGATATGCGTCATGCGCCGCAGGGCGCATGACGCTCTTTGGGCCGGCAGTTCGTCGGCGGGCACACGGGATCGATCCTCGGGAGTGAGCTTTTGATGCAATCGGATTTCTTCTCGCTCGATAGGATATCGAAGCGCTTCGGCGTCGTGCAGGCGCTCGACAATGTCTCGATTGCCTTTCGGCCAGGAGAGGTGCTTGCCCTGGTTGGCGAGAATGGCGCCGGCAAGTCGACAATGATGCGAATTCTCGAGGGCGTGTTCGCACCGGACACCGGCACCGTGCTGCATGGCTCCACGCCGATCGTTTTCAGCGAACCGCGCGACAGCCACAGAGCCGGAATACGCGTCATCCATCAGGAGCCGGAGATCGTTCCGAACCTGACCGTGGCCGAGAACATTTTCGTCGGCGAACTGCCGCGGCTGGCAGGCGTCCTGCTCGACTGGCACAGGCTCGAGGACCAGACCGATAAGGTGCTTGCGACCTTCGGCATGCAGCAGGATATGCTGCCGCGTCAACTCTGCAGCACACTCGGTCCGGCACAGCGCCAGATGATCGAAATCATGCGCGCCATACGTGCCGGCGGCCGGCTGATCGCATTCGATGAGCCGACCTCGTCACTGACCGACGACGAAGCGCGTCGTCTGTTTTCAGTAATTCGCCGGCTGCGCGGCGAGGGCACTTCGATCGTCTACATCTCTCACAGGCTGAACGAGGTCATCGACCTTGCGGATCGCATTGTCGTCTTGCGGGACGGCCGGCTGGTCGATGATTCCCCCGCTGCCGGTGCCAGCGAGCAGACCATAGCCAAGCTCATGGTCGGCCGCGACATAGCCGATCTGTTTACGCGCGAGACGTGGCAATCGGGGCAACCGTTGCTGGAGGTGACGGGCCTGACCACCGACCACGTCACCGATGTGAGCCTCAAGGTCCGCCGTGGCGAGGTGCTCGGCATTGCCGGCCTTATGGGTGCGGGTCGATCCGAACTGGCAAAGGCGATTGTCGGCTATGATAGGCGCGTCGACGGAACCATAACGATGAATGGGGTGCCCGTTGGCCCTAACAGCCCGCATGCAGCGATCGTGGCGGGCATCGGCTTTGCCCCGGAAGACCGCAAGCACGAGGCGCTGCTGTTGTTCCGAAGCATTCTTGATAACGCCTCGCTTTGCGTGCCCGACAGAACGTCGACCTTCGGCTTCTTCAACCGGCGCAAGGCACTGGAGATCGTCTCACCGCTTGCAGCAAAGATGTCGATCAAGGCGCCCAACCTCGACGAACAGGTTTCGAAATTATCGGGTGGCAACCAACAGAAGGTCGTTCTCGCGCGCTGGCTTGCGCGGCAGCCGATGCTTCTCATCCTCGACGAGCCGACCCGCGGCATCGACATCGGCGCCAAGGCGGAAATCTATCGCCTGATCGACGAACTCGCCGCCAGCGGCATCGGCATAATCCTGATTTCCTCGGAAATGCCGGAACTGATCGGGCTGGCCGACAGGGTGCTTGTTATGGCTGGAGGCCGGATCACGGCCGAACTTTCCCGCTCTGACATCGACGAGGCCACGATCCTGAGACATGCCATGCCTCAATCTGCAGCATCGCTTGGAGGACAAATTCAATGAACAGCCTTGAGCTCAGGACAGCAACAACGCAAGCCGGCAAAAGGCGCGCTTCCTTGCGCATCGCAGAGCGCATCGGCATTCACAACATAAGCCTTCTTGTTGCTCTCGCCATTCTCGTGCTCATTTTCGGCACCCTGAGAGGCGACGTGTTCTTCTCCAGCCGAAACCTGCTGAACATCGGTCTAGGCATTACCATCCTGGGCGTTCTGGCGATGAGCCAGACCGTGGTTATTGTCGCCGGAGGGCTCGATATTGCCGTCGGCGCAATTGTCGGTCTGACCACAGTATCGACGGCAATGGCTATCCAGGCCACCGGATCACCCGCCGCGGGCATTCTTGCCGGCCTGGTCCTGGGCGGTCTTGCCGGCCTCGTGAACGGCATCATCATCACCTATGGGCGGGTCAACGCTGTCATCGCGACTCTCGGTACGATGGCGATCTTCCGCGGCATCGCGTTCATCATGTCCGATGGGCAATCGATCGCGATTTTCAGCGACACTTTCCGCTTCATCGGGATCGGACGAATCCTCGGCCTGCCTCTGCTGATCTGGATTCTCTTGCTGACCGCGATCGTATTCCATCTCTTCCTTGCCCGCTCGATCGTTGGCCGCAACATCTATGCCCTGGGCGGCAATCCCGTTGTCGCACGCTTCTCCGGCATCAACATCAACCGCTACCGCGTCGGCATCTACATCATGAGTGGAGTGGCGGCCGGATTGGCCGGGATTCTGTTGGCTGCCCGTACCGGCTCCGGGCAGCCCGTATCCGGATCCCAAGGCCTGGAACTCGAGGCCATCACAGCGGCCGTTCTTGGTGGCTGCGCCTTGCAGGGCGGCAAGGGCACGATCGTCGGCGCACTGCTGGGCGTCGCCATCATTGGCGTCCTCAACAACGGAATGATACTGACGTCCGTGCCAACCTTCTATCAGTTGCTTGCCAAGGGCTCGCTGCTGATACTTGCTGTGGTAATTGCCGAGTACCACTTGAACAGGACATGACGATGGACGCGGCGATCGCTTCGACTGGCCAAGGCAAGCAGGACATTCCTGCCGCAGATGGCACCACGTCATCGCTCAAGGATCGCATCGCACGCGATCTCGGACAGCGCATCCTCGCCGGCTCCTACGCCCAGCACTCCGTCCTGCCGACGGAAGCCGAGCTTTGCGTTATCTACGGGGCGAGCCGCACCGCGCTTCGCGATGCTCTTCTGACGCTTTCGGCGAAAGGATTGATCGAGGCGCGCAAGCGGGCCGGGACGCGTGTGCGCGTGTCGAGCGAATGGAACAGGCTGGATGCACAGGTTCTGGAATGGATGCGCGATATCGAGCCCGATCTCGATTTCGTCCGCGGATTGATCGAGGCGCGGCTGGTCATTGAACCCGCTGCCGCCCAACTTGCGGCCAAGATGGCGACGTCAGGCGATCTCGCAGTCATCGAAGCGGCCTATGAAGCCATGCGCATTGCTCCGCAGGACGATCTCGCTGCGTGTCTCGATGCCGACGTCAGGTTTCATACCGCCATCCTTCGTGCCAGCCGCAACCCGGTGTTCGCCAATCTCGGCAATATGCTTGCGGCCGCCCTCAGCTTCTCCTTCCGCTTGACCACATCGGCCACCGCTAATTACCAGCAGACGCTGAGCGCGCATGGCGACGTGCTGGAGGCAATCAGGATGCGGAGGGAGGACGATGCACACGATCAGATGAAGGCGCTCATCGGGATCGCGTCGAACGACCTTCTTGCAGTGGCTCGCAAAGGCCGCCATCAACAGCCGATCGCCGCTGCCAAGGCCGATACCGTCTGAAGCGGATGGTCGGGACGATCCAGATCAGAAGCGGAGACCTGTCTGCTGAAATCGTCCCATCGCTTGGGGCAGGTCTTGCGAGACTGGACTATGGACGCGTGCCGCTCTTCAGGCCTTGGCCAAACGGCGGGAGCAGCAAACCGTTCGACCTTGCCTGCAACCTGCTTTTGCCATGGTCAAATCGCATCTCGGGCGGCGGGTTCACATTCGACTCCAAATTCCACGAACTGCCTGCCAATGTTGCAGGCGAGCCATTTCCCATTCACGGCAATGGGTTTTCGAGCGAGTGGGACGTCGACAGCGTAACGCAGGACAACGCAAAGCTGTCGCTCATCAGCAACGGGCCCGGCCCATACCGATATCGCGCCGAGGTGAGCTACGCGCTGGCCGGACAGGGGCTCGAGCTGAAACTTCGCATCGTCAATCGGGCCTCGATCAGATTGCCGTTCGGGCTTGGCATCCATCCATCGTTCCCGAGAACGGCACGAACCGCGCTTCATGCGGCGGCCTCGCAGGTTTGTCTCGAACTGCCCAACCACCTCCCTGAACGGTTTGTGGATGTCAAAACCCATCCCGATTGGAATTTCGGCGCCCCAGTCGTATTGCCGAGTGGATGGATAAACAATCTGTTTGCCGGTTGGAACGGCGTCGCTACCATATCGTGGCCGGAGCACAGTTGCAGCCTGCGGATTGAAGCTTCATCGTCCTTGAATTTTTACCTGGTCTATTCGCCATCGAAGGACAGCGACTTCTTCTGTTTTGAACCGGTCAGTCATACTGTCGATGCTCACAATCGTGGTTCGATCGACAAATGGAATGGACTGTCGGTGCTTGGGCCTGGCGAGAGCCTGGCGGCCCGCTGCAGCTTCGCCGTCAGTTAGGCGGACCTCTGCGGCGCCCTCGAATTGGCGGATGTCGGCCACATGTCCGGTGAGAACGAAGCCGGGTTTTCGTCCAAACGGAGCTTGGGAAGAGGGAACTCCGGCGACCGGGAACCCGTGAGCCAGTTCGACGTTTGCCGGATGTCGCTGCGCAGCTCGTCTGCTTGACGGCCCACCAAATGTGTCTGGCAGGATTGGATCAATGACGGATGTTGAACCAAAAGAATTCGTGCTCGCAGGCATCGTCATGAAGCGACTGGTCTCCGGCGAACAGACGGGAGGCTTGTTGAGTCTCTTCGAAAACAGAAGCGACGGGCACACGAAAACGCCAATCCATGTTCATGCGAATGACGACGAGACGGTCTACGTCATCGAAGGGCAGTTGACCGCGGTTGTGGCCGGCGAGGTCCGAACGCTCTCGCCCGGCGAGAGCATGTTTTTGAAGCGCGGGATCCCGCGCCAGCTCATGAATCCCGGCAACCAGCCCGTTCGCTACATCCTGATAGACACGCCAAGTGTGTTCGAGCAGTTTCTCGCCGAAGGTGGCCATGAACGCAGCAAGGGAGAGGTGGTCGGGCCGCCGACGCCTGCCGATATCGAGCGGCTCAAAGTAGCCGCGCCGAAGTTTGGGATTACGCTTCTGCAGGACTGGCCGGCAAGAGAGTAGATGGCTTCGTGATGGCGGCTTGGATCGCCGCTAAAGCCGGCCCTTGCCCGAGGAACCGGTATTGGCTAGCCGCCGGCAATCCAATCCGAGAGGCTGCGGGCAAAACTTCGCGGCACGATGAGTTCGCACGCGGTCTCGCCGGTGCGCAGGAAGAGCACGGGCACGTGATGCAAGGATGTTTGCACGGCGCGGCCCGGAGCGGCGGTCGGCGCGTGCCAGTCGACGGCAATGCAGCCGGACAGAAGCCTTGCGATACCAGGGCCGGCCATTTTCAAACGAACGCGACCTTCCCCGAGGGGCACGGAACAGCCGAGATCGGGGTCGACGACAAGGGCTGGCGCTTCTGTGCCTTCGTCGAGAGCCAACCAAAGGCGGCGAGGTGCAACGCGGATGGTTAAAAGGCCCTTGTGGCGAACCGTCTCTCCGACCGAAGCGGGAAGTTTCGTGTTAAGCGACGCCGAGACGCTCTTTTCGAATCGCCTCAGTGTCGCGTCCCAGCCCTCGATCTGGATAAGCGGACAATCCGCCACGGACAGGCTGAAATCCCGAGAAGAGGTCAAGCTAGCCATGCAGCCGTTCTCCCTGCGGATCGATGAATACCGGCGAGACAACGCGGGCGCGAACCGTTTCGGCCTTCATCGGATAGACCGCCACGACCTCGCTTCCTTCTGCCGCGACATCACCGGCAAGCAGGGCCAACCCGACATAATGGCCGCGTTCGGGGCTGAAAGTGACGGAGGTGACACGACCGCGCCCATGGCCATGGGGTTTCTCATCCGGCAGGAACAGGATGGCGCCGCCGCGGAGGCGTTTTCCCTCTTCGATGCATTCCAGCCCGACCAGACGCTGCCGGTTGGGCGCCCGGAGGGCAGGGCGCCGTCGCAGGACGTCGCCGACGAAGCCGCTGCGCTTGCCGGCCATGCGGCCGAGGCCGAGATCGTCGAGCGTCGTGCGCCCATCGATCTCCGGTCCGGCGACATGGCCCTTTTCGACCCGCAGCGCGCCAAGCGCCTCGACACCGTAAGGCTTCAGGTCGAAGGGTCTGCCGGCTTCGAGCAAGCGGCTCCAGAGCTGTTCACCGGCAGTGGCGCCGACATAGACTTCGTAAGCGCGCTCGCCGGAATAACTGAGACGCAGGATGCGGAGCGCACGGCCCTCCCATTCGCTTTCGAGTAGTCCCATATGCGAAAGCGCCTCCTCGGAAACGTCGAGAGCGGGAAACGCTGCATTCAGGATCGCGCGGCTGTTAGGCCCAGCAACCGACATCGCCGCCCATTCATCGCTGACCGAGGTAACGGCCACGCGCAAATCCGGCCAGGCCGTGTCGAGCAGGAATTCGAGACGCGACAGCACATCGGCGGCCTTGGCGGTCGAAGTGGTCATGAAGAACCGGTTTTCCGCTAGCCGCGTCGTGGTGCCGTCGTCGAAGACGATGCCGTCGTCGCGCAGCATGACGCCGTAGCGGGCGCGGCCTATCGCCAGTTTGGCAAAGCCGTTGGCATAGACGCGGTCGAGGAAGATTGCCGCATCCGGGCCCTGGACATCGATCTTGCCGAGCGTGGAGATGTCCATCAGGCCCGCCGCCTGACGTACGGTCCGCATTTCGGCGACGTAAGCTTCGTTCACGTTACGCCCCGACTGCCGGTAGAAATAGGGCCGCATCCAGAGCCCGACCTCGAGCATCTCGGCGCTGTTTGCGATGTGCCAGTCGTGCATCGGCGTGCGGCGGATCGGCTTGAAATGATGGCCTATAGCGCGTCCAGCAAGCGCGCCGATCGCCACGGGCGTATAGGGCGGCCGAAAGGTCGTGGCGCCGGTCTCGGGGATTGTTGCGCCGCGCAGGCTGGCCATCGCGGCAAGTGCTGGAAAATTGCTGGTCTTGCCTTGATCGGTGCCCATGCCGAGCGTGGTGTAGCGCTTCAGGTGCTCGACCGATTCATAGCCCTCACGATGGGCGAGCTCGATATCCCCGGTCGTCACGTCCATCTGGAAATCGACGAAAGCCTTTCCACGTCCAACGGAAGGGATTTCGCGAAGTGAACTCGTGGCGGTCTCGTCGAGATCGAGTTTCGACGGAGCGGGCACCGGCGCCGACTTGCCGCAGGAGGCTGCGGCCTCGGTACCGGCGCGATGACCGTCGTCGATGGCATCGGCCGTCGCATAGGTTCCCATCATCGCGCCGGCGCCGAACCGGCCGGCCGGAAACGAACCCGGCACGAAGCCGTCGATGTCGTCGCGGTAGGTGGGCTTGCTCCCCAGGTGCGAGGTGAGATGCACAGTTGGCGACCAGCCGCCGGAGATGCAGACCAGGTCACAGGCGGCCGAGGACTGGCCCTCCGGCCCGTTGAGCGTTACTTGCCTGACGGCATGGCCGCCGTGCAGGTCGACGATGCGCGTTGCGGCCCGCACCACCACGCCGAGCCGTGCGGCTTCCGCGGCAAGTGCTGCGGGCGGGACGGCGCGCAGATCGGCAACCGTCACCTCCGCGCCGGCTGCGGCATAGTCGAAGGCGGTGCGCCAGGCACCGTCATTGGTGGTGGCGACAATGATTTTCTTGCCCGGCAGGACGGCGAAACGGTTGAGATAGGTCCGGGCGGCCGAGGCAAGCATCACGCCGGGCCGGTCATTGTTCGAGAACACGATCGGCCGCTCGATGGCGCCGGTGGCGAAAACAATCGAGCGGGCGCGCAGCATAGTGACCGTTTGGCGGGCCTCGCCATTCGGCTTCGGATCGGTTGGATCGCGCTGTTCGACCAGTCCAAGGACATTGCCGTCATAGCTGCCGAAAGCGGTCGTCCGCTTCATCAGCGCGACGGTTTCGAAGTCCTCCAACTCGGCCTTGGCCTGCCTCAGCCATGCGGCCGCTGCGCTGTCGGACGGTTCCGCCAAAAGCTGGCCGCCAAGCAGAAAATCTTGCTCGATCAGCGCGACCCGCGCGCCGGCCGCGGCCGCTGCCCGCGCCGCCGACAATCCCGCCGGGCCGCCGCCGACAATGGCGACATCAGCGAAGGCATGACGAACCTCATAGCGGTCGGGATCCGGGCCGGTGCCGGCTCTACCCAGGCCGGCCGCCTTGCGGATGAAATGTTCGTAGAACATCCAGGCGCGGCGCGTCGGGCCCATGAAGGTCTTGTAGTAGAAGCCGGCGGACAGAAACGGTGCCAACAGCCCGTTGACGCTTTGCACGTCGAAGGCAAGCGATGGCCAGCGGTTCTGACTCTCCACGACCATACCGTGGGCGAGTTCCAGTGTCGCCGCCGGCAGGTTCGGCTCGCGCCTGCCGGCGCTCCCGAGCGTAACCAGCGCATTCGGCTCTTCGGGCCCGGCGGAAAAAATGCCGCGCGGGCGATGATATTTAAAGCTGCGACCGACCAGCGTGACGCCATTGGCGAGCAGCGCAGAGGCAAGCGTGTCACCGCGATATCCAGCCAGCTTGCGGGCGTCGAAGGTAAACTCGACCGGCTGCTCGCGGTCGATGCGGCCACCTAACGACAGCCGTTTGCGGTTCGAACTCATGCCGGGGATTTCCTTAGAGTTGATTTCCTGGCCCGCAATTTTCTGGCGAAGTCGACGGATGCGACGGCATGGTTGCGTGTGTCGCGTTCGACCACCATCCATTGGCGGCAGCCGGTCACGTGCTGCCAGAATTCGCGGTGCTGGCCGGCCGGGTTTGTCCTGATATAGACGTAACGATACCAAACCTCTGGATCGGGATCGTCATGGGCCGGACGCGTGACCGAGGCATCGCCGCCGTAGCGGAACTCGTCATGATCGCGCGGGCCGCAGCAGGGGCATTCGATGCGCAGCATTTTGTCCCGCCTCCTATTGCAGCCAGGCGGAAGGGCCGACACCGGCCTCATCGAGCGTGTGGCCGGTGCGGAAACGATCGAGCCCGTAGGCCGCGATCAAGGGATGCGGCTTGCCGGTGGCGATCGTGTGGGCGAAGCACCAGCCGGAAGCCGGCGTCGCCTTGAAGCCCCCATAGCACCAGCCGCCATTGAGATAGAGGCCGTCGATCGGCGTCGGGCAGATGATCGGGCTGGCATCGGGAGTCATGTCCATGACGCCGCCCCAGTGGCGCAGCAGGCGGACGCGCGAAATGCACGGCATCAATGCAATCGCCGCCTCCGCCACCTCGCGAACGACGCCGAGATTGCCGCGCTGGGCGTATGAATTGTAGCCGTCGAGATTGCCGCCGAAGACCAACCCGCCCTTGTCGGACTGGCTGACGTAGAAATGGTCGGCGCCATAGGCGACGACGTGATCTACCAGCGGCTTCAGCGGCTCGGTGACGAAAGCTTGCAGGACGTGGCTTTCGATCGGCAGTTCAAGGCCGGCCTTGGCACCGAGCACGGATGTATGACCGGCAACAGCGAGGCCGACCTTGCCGGCGCCGATCCGGCCTTTCGTCGTTTCGACGCCGACGATACTGTCGCGGTCGCGGAGGAAGCCGGTCACTTCGCAGTTCTGGATGATGTCGACGCCATGGCCGTCGGCGGCGCGCGCAAAGCCCCAGGCGACGGCGTCGTGGCGCGCCGTGCCCGCCCGGCCCTGGAAGATAGCGCCATGGATCGGAAAGCGGGCGGTGTCGGAAAAATCGAGATAGGGCACGAGACGGCGCACCTCGTCGCGGTCGAGGATATCGGCATCAATGCCGTTCAGCCGCATGACATTGGCGCGGTGGCTGAAGCCGTCGAGCTGATCGGCCGAATGCGCCGTGACGAGCTGGCCGCGCTGCGAGAACATGACATTGAAGTTCAGCGCCCGCGACATGCCCTCCCAGAGCTTCATCGAGAATTCGTAGAACTGGGTGTTGCCGTCGAGCAGGTAGTTGGAGCGGATGACGGTGGTGTTGCGGCCGACATTGCCGCCGCCGACATAACCCTTTTCGAGCACGGCGACGTTACGGATGCCGTGGTTCTCGGCGAGGTAGAAGGCGGTGGCGAGGCCGTGTCCGCCGCCGCCAATAACGATCACGTCATAGGACGATTTTGGCTCCGCTGCCCGCCAGGCGCGCTGCCAATTCTTCTGGCCGGACAGCGCGTTGCGCAAGATCGAAAATGCCGAGTAGCGCGCCATGTGTGCAGGCCTATCGAACGATCGGGCCGGCCGGCGTGCGGGTGAGCACTTCAGCGCCCGCATCGGTCAACAGCACCGTGTTGGAAACGAAGTCATCGCCGCGACCGGTGCCCATCAGCCATGACAGGATGTGGAAGCTCATCCCGGTCTCGATCTCGAGGTCGGAATCGTGCCTCAAGCCGGTCACCGAATTGCCGCCGGTCCATGATGGCGGCTGGCCGGCGCCGACAAGATAACCGCAGTGATGGCGGCGATAGTGGGAAAGACCGGCCGCGTCGGCGACAGCCTGCCAGGCGGCGTAGACATCGCGCGCCTTGGCGCCCGGCCGCAACGCCTCGACGACCGCGTTGAACGCCTTGGCGGTCACTTCCGCCATTGCGGCGTCTTCGTCGCTGATGTGGCCGATGCGAACGAGCCGGCCGAGCGGGGCGTGGTAGCGCGAGATGCAGCCGGACAATTCGACAAAGACCGGCTCGCCCTTGCGGTAGATCCCGTCGCCCCAGGTCGTGTGCTCTTCACCCAGGCGCGCGGCTGGGCGGATGAACGGTCCGAAGCCCGGCGCATGACCGCCGGCGCGGATCATTGCCGCAACACATTGGGCGGCGACCTCCTGTTCGGAAGCGCCATCGGAGATCGCGGCGATCGCGGCACCGGCGGCGGCGTCCGTCACCTTGGCGGCTCGACGCATCAGCGCCTGTTCCTCGGCGCTCTTCACCCACCGCATCTTATCGACCAGACCGGAGACGTCGCTCCACTTGGCATCGGCTTGCATCTGGAGTGCCATGGCAAGTCCATGGCTAAGGCCGGCCGTCCAGTATTCGAGACCGATCCGCTTGCCGGACAGGCCGAGCTCCGCAAACACCCGCGCGGCAAGGTCGGCCGCCGTTTCGCTGTCGGAGTGGCCACGGAATTCCGCTGCCTTCACCTGCTTCTCGATCGTTACCTTTTCCATCGAGCGGGTGACCAGGACGGGTCTTTCCTGGAGCGGAACGATCAGCAGGTGAGGGGCAAAATACCCCCAGTGATCGAGCCCGGTGAGATAGAAGACGTTCTCCGGCGAGGCGAAGACCGCCGCGTCGAGCTCGCGCTCGGCTAGAGCAGTACGGATCTTCGCAAGGCGGCCGGCGATTTCGGCTTCGGAAAACGGATTGCGGTCCATCGGGCGTCCTCGTGCTTGTTGCCGGCTTGCTGGCGGGCATGGTCTTTTCGGCAGCCGGTTTCCCAGCCGCCATGTCAGTCGATGACACGAGTTCGCGCGCCACATCGCAGAGGCGTTCGCCGCCGCGATCCGTGACGACGAAGGATTCCGAGATGGCGATGCCGAAATCGTCGAGCCAAACGCCGGCCATGAAATGGAAGCACATCCCGGGCTGCATCTCGGTGGTGTCGCCGGGACGAAGGCTTGCGGTGCGTTCACCCCAATCGGGCGGATAGGCGAGCCCGACCGGATAGCCGACGCGGCTTTCCTTCTTCAGCCCGTTCTTCCTCAACTCTGCCTGCCAGGCGGCTTCCACCTGTTCGGCGGTGTTGCCGGGGCGCGCCTTCTCGAGGCCAGCGTCGACGCCCTCGACGATCGCCTTGGCCATGTCGAGGATGGCTTGCGGCGGCTGGCCAAAATGCACCGTCCGGGTCAGGGCCGCATGGTAGCGGCGCCGCACGCCGGCGATCTCCAGAATGGCGAGGCCGCTGTCCGGCAGCGGCGCGTCGGACCACGTCAGATGCGGCGTGCTGGTGCCCTCGCCAACGGGCATCAGCGGACAGATCGCGGCATAGTCGCCGCCCGCTCCGGGCACGCCCATGATCTGTGCGTGATAGATTTCGGCAATGACATGGTTCTGCGGCACGCCAGGCCGCATTTTCTCGATGGCGCGGTTCATGGCATGCGTGCAGATCGCTCCCGCCTCGCGGATCAGCACCAACTCGGCCTCGGATTTGACCAGCCGCGCCCAGTTGACGAGATCGTGGTTGTTGGCGAAGTGCGCGTCGGGCAGCCCTTGGATCAGATGGGCGTGGCAGCGCGCCGTATAATAATGCGCGTCCATCTCGACGCCGATGCGGGCTTTTCCCCAACCGCGCGACCGGATCAGTCGGGCGAGTTCGTCATAGGGGTGTTCGACGGGCTGCTGCACCAGCCGTTCCGAGAACGGCACGATGTTTGTCTCCGGCAGGCCGGTGGTCAGGCGTGCGCTCTTGGCATCCTGTGCCCTGCCGAACCAGATCGGCCGGTCTTCCTCCAGATGGACGAGCACGCACTGCGGAACGTAGAACGACCATCCATCATAGCCGGTCAGCCAGCACATGTTGGCGGGATCCTGACAAACGATGAGATCGAAGCCGGCTTTTTGCATGCGTGTCTTCACGCCGGCGAGGCGCTGCCCATACTCCGCTTGCGTGAATGTCCCGAAGCCGTTCGCGGTCGCCACCGAAATCCTGCCTTCCAGGTACGCCGTTTGCCTTTTGTAAGTGGCAACTAGGCCAAATTGTGCACAACTCGACGTCAATTTGCTGGCTAACTGCGAACTATCGTCGAATTTTCATGGTTTCTATATCTCTGCTTGCGAAATGTCTAGGGCAGTTGTATACGTCTTATCAAGCAGGCGTCGACCTCGAAGAAGGCCGCGCCCTGGGAACCATCCACAGTTGTCCAATGGGAGAAAAGCATGTTCAATTCATCGATATCGCGCCGCATGGTCGTGAAAGCGGCTGCCTGCATCGCGCTCGCCGCGACGTCATTGACGTCGTTGTCCGCTCACGCGGAAACCACCCTCGAACGGGCCAAGAAGGACGGCTACATCCGCGTTGGTTTCGCCAACGAGGCGCCGTTCGGTTACGCCACGCCAGACGGCAAGCTGACCGGCGAGGCGCCGGAAGTCGCCAAGGCGGTGCTCGCCAAGATGGGCATACCGCAGGTCGACGGTGTTTTGACCGAATTCGGCTCGCTCATTCCAGGTCTCAAGGCCGGCCGCTTCGACATCATCGCCGCCGGCATGTTCATCACTCCGAAGCGGTGCGCCGAGATCAACTACTCCGAGCCGTCCTACGGCATCGGCGAGGCTATGCTGGTGGCAAAAGGCAATCCGAAAGGCATCAAGGATTTTTCCAGCATCAAGGACAATCCGGATCTCAAGCTTGCCGTGATGGCCGGCGCCGTCGAAGGCGGCTTCGCCAAGGAAGCGGGCGTTGCCGGTGGGCAGATCGTCTCCTTGCCCGACCAGTCAAGCCTGGTCGCCGCCGTCCAGTCGGGCCGCGCCGATGCAGCCGCGCTGACCGCTCTTTCGATCGCCGACATGGCCAAGAAAGCCGACGGCGTCGAATCGACCAAGCCCTTCGGCGAGGTCGCCGGCAAATCGGTAAAAGGTCATGGCGGCTTCGGCTTCCGCAAGGAAGACACCGACCTGCAGGAGGCTTTCAACGCCGAGCTGAAGAAGTTCCTCGGTTCGCCGGAGCATATCGCGCTGGTCGAGCCACTCGGCTTCGGCAAGGATTATCTCCCCAACAAGACCACCGCAGAGCTCTGCGCTGGCAAATAGGTTCCCAACTGCTGGCGGCGCGAAAGCGCCGCCCTTTTTCCTTGGGGGAATCGCATGGGTATCCGTACGCTCGTTGCCATGCTGGTCATCGCGCTTGTCGTGATCGGTGCCTTGGCAACACAGGAATCATATCAAGTGTTTATGCCGGGGCTGCTGCAAGGCGCGGTCCTGACAATCGAGATCGCCGTCCTCGGCAGCCTGCTCGCAATTGTCATGGGCGTGCTTGCGGCACTTGCAAGGATGTACGGCCCGACGCCGCTCAGATGGCTGGCCACGGTTTACGTCGAGATCTTCCGCGGAACGTCGGCACTGGTGCAATTGTTCTGGCTGTTTTTCGTGCTCCCGCAATTCGGCGTCACGATCAACGCGTTCGTGGTGGCGGTGCTCGCGCTCGGCCTGAATGTCGGCGCCTATGGATCGGAGTGCGTGCGCGGCGCGATCCTGTCCGTCGCCCGCGGGCAGTGGGAAGCGTGTACGGCATTGAACATGAGCCGCCCGCAGATGTTGCGTCGGATCATCCTGCCGCAGGCCTTTGTCGCGATGATCCCACCCTGGGGCAATCTGTTCATCGAGCTTCTGAAATCGACGGCGCTGGTCTCGCTGATCACGCTTTCGGATCTCGCCTTCAAGGCGCAGCAAATGAACCAGAACACGTTCAAGACCATTCCGATCTTCACCCTCGTTCTTTTGATGTACCTGGCAATGTCGCTGGTTGTGACCATCGGCATGCGGCTTCTTGAAAGGCGGGCATCGCTCGGACTGGCGCGGGGGAAGGCGGCATGATCTGGGATTGGGGATTTGCCCTGGAAATCCTGCCGGTGCTTGCCCGCGCCGCCGTCATTTCCATCGAAGCGACGCTGATCGGCTTTGCGCTTGCCGCCTCGCTCGGCCTGGTGCTGGCCGTTGTCCGCATCGCCGTGCCATGGACCAGCTGGACGATTTCGGTGCTGGTCGAGCTGATCCGCTCGACCCCGCTGCTCATCCAGATATTCTTTCTCTATTTCGTCTTTCCGAAATTCGGTGTCGTGCTCGACGCTTTCACCGCCGGGGTGCTGGCCATCGGCATCCACTACGCCGCCTATTGCTCCGAGGTCTATCGCGCCGGTTTCGACAACATCCATCGCGGCCAGTGGGAAGCTTCGATCGCGCTCAATCTCTCGTCCTGGACGACGTTCCGCGACATCATCATTCCGCAGGCGATCCCGCCGATCGTTCCGGCGCTCGGCAATTATCTGGTGGCCTTGTTCAAGGAAACGCCGTTGCTTTCCGCAATCGCCGTGATGGAACTGATGCAGACCGCCAAGATCATCGGCTCCGAAACGTTCCGCTACACCGAGCCGATCACGCTGGTCGGCCTGTTTTTCCTTGCCATGAGCCTGGTTTCGGCGGCGCTCATCCGCTCCCTCGAAGGGTTGCTCAACCGGAGGACCACCCGATGACTGAACAACCGACGGTCCGCTTCGACAATGTATCGAAACGCTACGGCACGTTAACCGTTCTCGACGGGCTCAATCTCGAAATAGCGCGCGGCGAAAAAGTCTCGGTCATCGGTCCGTCGGGTTCGGGCAAGACGACGGTGCTGCGCATGTTGATGACGCTGGAGACGATCAATGACGGCGTCATCTGGGTCGAAGGCGAGCCGCTGACCCATATGGAGAGGAACGGCAAGCTTGTTCCCGCCGATCTCGCCCACATCCGCAAGATCCGCGCCAAGATCGGCATGGTGTTCCAGTCGTTCAACCTGTTTCCGCATATGACGGCGATGCAGAACTGCATCGAGGCGCCGATAACGGTGCTCGGAATGAAGCGGGCGGACGCCGAGGCACGAGCGGCCGAGCTGCTGGAGCTGGTCGGTCTGGCCCAGAAGAAGGACCACTATCCGTCACAGCTTTCTGGTGGCCAACAGCAGCGCGTCGCCATCGCCAGGGCGCTGGCAATGCGGCCCAAGATCATGCTGTTCGACGAGGTAACGTCGGCGCTCGACCCGGAGCTTGTCGGCGAAGTGCTACAGGTGATAAGGCAGATCGGGCGCGAGCATGATCTCACCATGCTGATGGTCACCCATCAGATGGGCTTCGCCAAGGAGTTTTCCGACCGCGTTTGTTTCTTCTATCAAGGCAAGATCTGCGAGCAGGGGCCGCCAAGCGAACTGTTTGGTGCTCCCAAGAACGAGCGGACACGGCAATTCCTGCACGCTGTCCTGGAGGCTGGGTGACGATCGAGACAGAGGCCAAGCCGCCCACGACGGTGACCGCCGCGCCGCCGCGCCCGCTCTCCGCCCGGGAGCGGTTCGAGCGCATCTACCGGATATTGCGCGACCGCATCTGCCTGCTCGATTATGCGCCGGGAAGCCACCTTTCCGAGGAAGAACTTGCCCAGGAATTCGAGATCAGCCGCACGCCGGTCCGGCGCGTGCTGGCGCGCCTTGAATCCGAGGGTCTGGTTCAATCCGTCCACGGCGTCGGCACGATCGTCACCGACGTCGACATCGAGGAATTGCAGCAGGTCTATCATCTGCGTCTGGAGCTGGCGCTCCTCGTCGGCAAGCTTTCGCCGATCCCGCGCACGGCGGACGACCTCGACCGGATACGGGCGCTCATCGCGCGCTGCGATTCCGATATACTCAATCCCGACCAGCGCGCTTTCCTGCGCCTCAACATGGATTTTTTCTACGAGCTCACGGCGATGACCGGCAACCAGCCACTGCGCGAGATCAGCGAGCGCCTGTATTTTCAGGTCGCGCGCGTCGTCCTGAAGCTGATGCCGCAATTGGGCCTTGTCGAGGAATTCACCGCGTTCCGCCGCGAAATGGAAGAGGTCCTTGCCGCCGCTGAGATCGGCGACTGGGAGTCCATCGGGCACATAAGGCGGGCGCATATCTCAATGAGCTTCCGCCGCATGATGCGTCACGCAGGCGAGGCGAATCTGGATAGAGCTACATAATCAGCGCTTAAGATTGTGCCGGTGGCCTGCCATCGAACTTGCCTAGTTGCCAGGGAAAGCATGGCCGCCCGCCCGGTGCCGACAGAATTTGCCAGCACCGGCGAGACTGCAGGCCCGCGCCGCCCTTAAAGAGGATTCTCATTCGGTATGTTGGCGGGATTCCAGACAACCTCCCATAGGTGTCCGTTCGGGTCGCGGAAGTATCCGGCATATCCGCCAAAGAACGTGTCCCGGGCAAGCTTGATGATCTCGGCTCCGGCGCGGGCGGCCTCATCCATCACTTGATCGACTTCTTCGGGGCGCACAACGTTGTGGCCGATTGTGAACGAGGTCGAACTGATCGGCGCTTTGGGCAGGCCGGTGTCGCAGGCGAGGTCGTCCTGAGCCCAGATCGCGAGCTTCAACCCGCCGGACAGCGTGAAGAACGCGACGGCGCCATGCTCGAACTCGCGGCCGATGATCCCTTCCGTCGGCAAGCCGAGACCGTCGCGGTAGAACGCGAGAGAACTCTCGAGGTCGGCGACAGCGATGGTCAAAACCGAAACGCGCGGTTTCATGGCAGTCTCCTCTGGTTGTCGGAGATACCAGGATAAAGTCGGGCGATAGTGAAGACTTGAACAAAACGGCCAAAAGCGTGCCGCCATGTCGAAGAACGCGCCGAGGTTTCACTCGTTGTGCAGCAGGTGATGAATCTGTCGCGGGGTGCTTCCCGTCAGGCGGCGGCTCTCGCGGACAAGATGCGCCTGATCGGAATAGCCCGCCTCGGCCGCCAGCATGGCGGTGGAGCTGTTGGAGTGGCTCGAAAGCCGCAGAAAGCGCTGGTAGCGGAGGATACGGTCAAGCGTCTTGGGGCCATAGCCGAAGCTCTCGTCGAAGCGCCGGCGCAACATCCTTTCGCTCATCTCGAGCGCGCGCATCAACCAGGGGACGAGAGGCGCGTCGGGTGGCAGCCCGCGCTCAATCAAGCGATATGCCGCCTGCATGGGAACGTCTGTCGCGTGGGAGGCCATTTCCTCGGCGACGACCTGTTCGAGAGAGCAGGCCAGTTCCTCGAGATTGTCGCCAGCGCGCACGCGGCTGGCGAGGCGGCGAGCGCGCGCGCCCCACAAATCGTCGAGCGACAGCCTCTTGCCGACCAGCTCGACTTGCGGCACGCCGAGCCATGCCGCCGCCGTGGCAGGATGGAAGCGCAAGCCGATCACGACCTCGTCCGCCGCTAGAACCTCGGTCTGCGGCTCCTTGTCAGGGCCGGCAATTCGGCAGCTGCCTCCGATCCATTGCAAATCGATCGTCGCGTCGGGCATGATCACGATCGGCGGTGAGCCCGCCGGGTCCATTCGATGCACCCACACCGAAGCAAAGCTCCCGTGAAGCCGCGCCGACGCTGGACGTTGCTGAAATGAACCCGTTGCCTGTGCTGGGACGGGATCGCTCATCTCGCTCCTCTTCGAACTAGCGGCGGTGACCCTACGGCGCAGCGGCTGCGCCCGGCCGTCGCTCGAGGCAACAATCTGCACGGCCGACAACGTCTTCCAATCGAGAACAGTTGCAAGAATCGGTCGTTTTCTTCCGGCCGGAATGAAGAGGGCAGGTGAGGGGTGATGCCACGCGCATCGCCATCGGTAGCGCCATGTGCGGCGCATACGTCGATGGCCGTTTTGTTCAATCCGGCAAGCGAGATGCGTGCTTATCTTTCGGCGTCGTACATCACACGAGAGGTTTGCGTCATGAGCAACAACAACGACCAACGGATCGACTACGTCGAATTCAACGTGAAAGACATTCAGCAGTCACGCGACTTCTACGGAAAGGCATTCGGCTGGACCTTCACCGACTACGGCCCGCAATATTGCGAGTTCAACGACGGGCGCTTGTCAGGTGGCTTCGCCGCTGGCCCAGCGAGGTCGGGAGGAGGCCCGCTCGTCATTCTCTATGCCGATGATTTGCCGGGAACGGTCAAACGTGTCGAGCAGGCGGGAGGCAAGATCGTCAGACCGATCTATGGCTTCCCCGGTGGCCGGCGCTTCCATTTCGCTGACCCGGATGGTTACGAGCTTGCGGTTTACACCGAGGACGGCAGCAAGGAATGATCGCGTTCTTCCACCACCTCGGATTGGTTTTGCTCGGCGGCGTCTTTATCTGGGCGGGCGCCGAGCATTTCCTCAGGTTCCGGGCGGTTGCAGCGTCCCTGGCCGAGCGGGGCTTTCCTGCTCCCAGGCCTCTTCTCGCGGCCGGATCGGTGCTGGAGATTGCAGGCGGCTTTTGCCTAGCAACGGGCCTTGGTGGACCCTTTCCCGGCGCGGCCTTGGCCGTATTCACCATTGCGGCGTCTTTCATGGCGCTCAACTTCTGGCGCTACAGCGGTGATGAATGCGAAGCGCTTCGTACCGGCTTCACCATCAATGTTGCCGTCTTGGGCGGGTTGATTGTCGCCGCGACCACTAGCCTGTGATCATCGTTTCGGGGTGGCGGGCCACTGGACCACGTCAGAGCCATTCCATGACGCTGCGCTGCTTGAGCAGTTCATTGATGGCTTCCGCAAGGCCGGTCTTCCGGCGTGACCTCCCAAACGGCCAGCATTGAACGCGGCGCTCTGTACAAAGCCTACTTCAAGATCGCGGCGACGATGAATCCCATCCCCTGCGGTCCTCCTCTAAAAGGTAACGGCGCCTTGGCTGTCACGGGTCGCCTTAGGCGCTCACGAATGCCTTGGGCAATGTGGATGAAGGCAGCGCACCTCGTAAACATGCAAGTTCACATTTTAGCGGCGTGAGCAGGCGGTCCCTGAAAATCCGTGTTCTGATGTCGTTGCCTCCTCGGCACCGTTCGTGCGACCTATTCCTCAAAGCGACCCGTGGCGTCACGATCGCGCTCGTATCGTCTGGTGAGCGGAAACGGCGGCAACCAGGACTCGCGTCGGATGATCCAGCTTTCGTAGGTTGGCATCAGTTGGTCAGGCGCATCAAGGGACCCTAGGTTTACTTCGATTTCGTCTGCGGTGCGTCCGAAAATGGAGGAGCCGCAGCGGGGGCAGAAAAACCGCCCGGCATAGTCGCGTGTTTCGCCGTCGATCGTCACCGCATCCTCAGGAAAAATCGCGGAAGCGTGAAAAAGGGCGCCATGATGCTTGCGGCAGTCAAGACAGTGACAAAGGCCGACCCGGTATGGGCGCCCCGACGCGATAATTCGGACGTTGCCACACAGGCACCCGCCGGTGAATCGGTCCATGCTGCGTCTCCTCCAAAATCAAACGGCCGGAATGGTTACAACGACCGGCACTGTTGTTGCAATCGCCGCGCCGCGGGCGGGGACACGTCGTTCTTCCGTGGCGATGACATTGCAGCCGCCTCTCTATGCCTTGCGCAAGCTTGCCGCCGAAAATAGGCTTTGGTTTGTCATATGGAACGAAACGGCGCGTTCCATTGAGCCGCCAACTCGGCGGCCGAGGCGATCTTGACGCCGCAGTCGGCGAGTATGCGTGCGACGGTCGCTACCAGTTCAGCGTTGGACGAGGCTATGCTGCCGTCCGGAAGGAAAAGATTGTTTTCGAAGCCGACCCGGACATGGCCGCCAAGCAACGCGGCGGCGGTCACGCACGCCGCTTCGTTGCGGCCGAAGGCGCAGACGCTCCAATGGTCGAAGCGCGGCATGTTCGCCGCAAGGAATGGCAAGAGATCGGCAGGAACGGACGTCTGTCCCGGCGTGTAGCGGCCCAGCACGTAGAGAACCGGTATGCTTGCCCAGGGGATCAGTCCGCGCTGCTGCATGTCCGAAAGCCTGACGGCCTCCTCGGGCGAATAGAGGATGATCTGCGGCGCAACCCCCTGGGTGTGCAGCCAGGCCATGAAGCGCACAAAGGCGAGTTCCGATCCGGCATCAGGAACGATTTCCCGAAGCGCCAGCGAGACAGCTTGCGGCTTCACATCTTGTACGACGGCCATCTGTTGGGCCGGCGAATAGATGCCGAGTGCTTCGGAGGTGATCTGAATTATCAAGCGGTCGCCGGCAGCACCGCGGATGGCGGCGATCGTCTGGCGGTAGGCGTCGGCGTCGAGCAGATGATTGCCGCTTCTGTCGCGGACATGGACGTGGATCATAGCCGCACCGGCATCAGCGCATTCCGCGGCCGTCCTCGCAAGTTCGGCTGGTGTTAGTGGAATCGCCGGATGGTCGGCCTTGCTGCGACGTCCCCCATTCGGGGCGACGGCTATGGCGATGCGGTCGAGACCATGGGCCGGCTTCATGGGGACGTTCTGTGAGTGACAAGATTCATATGAATCAATCTTTGATCACACTGAAACAGACGTTGCAATCGCTGGTCTGGCGAGCTAGCAATATCCATGGACCAGGGAGAGCTTGCTGGACAGATCGTCAGTGCCTTCGACGGCATGTCGGCGCAGCTTCGGTCCGCCGCGCGCTATGTCCTTGATAAACCGTATGATGTCGCGCTGTTGTCCATGCGCGAGCAGGCCCGGCACGCAGGCGTGCAGCCGGCGACGATGACGCGGCTGGCCCAGCATCTCGGCCTTGATGGCTACGAGACCGTACGCGATATTTACGCCGCCGCGATCCGGGACGGCGAAATCGGTTTCGCCGGCAAGGCGGGCCTTCAGGTGGCCAGCCAAAAGCTCAAGGGCGACCACGCGCTGGCGGCCGATATTCTGGATTCGATTTCCAGCCAGCTTTCCCATCTCGCCGAAGGCAGGTCGATCGACCGTCTGGTCGAGACGGCGAGGGCGCTGAGTGCGGCAAGGCGCGTCTATTGCCTCGGCCTGCGCTCGAGCCACGCAGTCGCCTGGCATCTGCATTACATCCTGTCGCTGATCGGCGAGAAGTCGGTGCTGCTGCACGGCATCGGCGGAACCGATGGCGACGCTCTGGCCCATGCGACCAAGGACGACGTGCTGATCGCCGCCAGCGTCCTGCCCTACACGCGCTTCACCATCGAGCTTGTCGAGTACGCTGCCGGCCGCGGCGTACCGGTCATTGCGATCACCGACAGCGGGGTAGCGCCCTTGGCGCTGCTTGCCGATCACCTAGTCGTCGTGCCGACCGGCAGCCCGTCCTTTTTCCACACCATGACGCCAGCTTTCATCGTTGCTGAGGTCCTCGGTGCTCTTGTCGCAGGGCAGGCAGGTGAGGGCGCTGTTGAGTCGCTGCGACGTTTCGATGAGCAGGGCGCCGCTCTCAAGACCCATCTGAACCAACGTCCGCCGAAGAAAATGCCCATGAGGGACCGTCGATGACACACATTCTTCATCGAACCATCCACTCGACGCTGCCGGTCGCCATTCGCGGCCAAGGCATCGAACTGTTCGATGCCGAGGGCAAGTCCTATATCGACGCGTCGGGCGGCGCGGCCGTGTCCTGTCTCGGCCACGGCCATCCCGACGTGATCGCTGCACTGCACGCCCAGCTTGACCGCATCGCCTACGCCCACACCAGCTTCTTCACCACCGAGGTGGCGGAGCGCTTGGCGGATCGGCTGGTCGAGGACGCGCCGAAAGGCTTGGACCACGTCTATCTAGTCAGCGGCGGCTCGGAGGCGGTCGAGGCCGCGCTCAAGATGGCCAGGCAATATTTTGTCGAGAAAGGCGAGCCGCAACGGCGCCATCTCATCGCACGCCGGCAGAGCTATCACGGCAATACGCTCGGCGCTCTCGCCACCGGCGGCAACGAATGGCGGCGCGCCCAGTTCAGGCCGTTGCTGATCGAGACCCACCATATCGACCCCTGTTACGCCTATCGCTATCAAAAGCATGGCGAAAGCGACGAAGCCTATGCGGCGCACGCCGCCCAGCAGCTCGAAGACAAGATCCTCGAACTCGGCCCGGACGAGGTCATCGCCTTTGTCGCCGAGCCGGTGGTGGGTGCCACGCTCGGCGCGGTGCCGCCGGTCGCGGATTACTTCAAGCACATTCGCGCGATTTGCGACCGCTACGGCGTGCTGCTCATTCTCGACGAGGTGATGTGCGGCATGGGCCGTACAGGCACGCTGCATGCGTGCGAGCAGGACGGCATCGCTCCCGACCTGCTGACCATCGCCAAGGGACTTGGCGGTGGCTACCAGCCGATTGGCGCGGTGCTGCTCGGCCGGCATATCTTCGATGCCTTTGCCCAAGGCTCGGGCTTCTTCCAGCATGGGCATACCTATATGGGCCATCCAATGGCAGCGGCGGCCGGCCTTGCCGTGCAGGAGGTCATCCGGCGTGACGGTCTGCTCGACAACGTCAGCGCAATGGGCGCGCAGCTGGACGAACGCCTGCACCAACGCTTCGATAACCACCATCACGTCGGCGACATTCGCGGGCGGGGTCTATTTAGGGGAATCGAGCTGGTGGTTGATCGCGCCAGCAAGGAACCATTCGACCAGAGGCTTGAACTCAACGCCCGCATCAAGCGCGAAGCAATGGCCCGC
This sequence comes from Mesorhizobium sp. M0019, assembly GCF_040323975.1. Taxonomy (NCBI): domain Bacteria; kingdom Pseudomonadati; phylum Pseudomonadota; class Alphaproteobacteria; order Hyphomicrobiales; family Phyllobacteriaceae; genus Mesorhizobium; species Mesorhizobium sp. M0019. Next base: position 50,557 of record NZ_JAMYVK010000011.1, read on the forward strand.
GGCCTGATGATTTATCCGATGGCCGGGACGATTGATGGTGTGCGGGGCGTTCATGTGCTTGTTGCGCCGCCATTCATCATTTCCAAACAGGATATCGATCGGATCGTCGAACGGCTCGGTGAGGCGATCGACGCTGCGATCGCTTCAGCGGCCTGACCCGCACGACGCGGACCGCCTCAACCAGTTCCAACGCGTCATCGGCGACGGGCCGGGACACCCACCAGAGAGGTAGCAACCATGTACAGTTCAATGAAAACCCTGATCGGCGCGGCGGCCTGCATGCTGCTGGCGCTGCCATCCGTCGGAGCCGAGCAGCGCTTCGTCACGGTCGGCACCGGCGGGGTCACCGGCGTCTACTACGCCGTCGGCGGCGCCATTTGCCGACTGATGAACAAGGACCGGCAGAAAACCGGAATCCGATGCTCGACGGAGTCGACCGGCGGTTCGGTCTTCAACGTCAACTCCATCCAGACCGGCGACCTCGATTTCGGCTTGACCCAATCGGACGTCCAGTACCAGGCCTATGAGGGGACCGGAAATTTCGACGGCAAGCCGTTCAAGGATCTGCGGGCCGTGTTCTCCGTCCATCCCGAGCCGTTTACCGTGCTGGCGCGGCCGGACGCCGGCGTCACCAAATTCGAGGATTTCAAAGGCAAACGCTTCAACGTCGGCAATCCCGGGTCAGGCACCCGCTCGTCCATGGAGGAGTTGCTCAAGCAGATGGGCTGGACGCTCGGCGATTTCTCGCTTGCCGCGGAGCTGAAGGCGGACGAGCAGGGCAGCGCGCTGTGCGACAACAAGATCGACGGTTTCTTCTACGGCGTCGGTCATCCTTCCGCCGCGATCCAGGATCCGACCACGGCCTGTGGCGCCAAACTTATCCCGCTGACCGGTCCGGCAGTGGACGCGCTGTTGGCAGCTCATCCGTACTATTCAGTCGCCACCATCAAGGGCGACATGTACGCCAACAATCCGGACGACGTGACGACATTCGGCGTCCGCGCGACAGTGGTGACGAATGCCAGCACGCCCGATGAGGTGGTCTACGAACTGGTGAAGTCGGTCTTCGAAAATTTCGACGACTTCAAGAAACTGCATCCGGCTTTCGCCAATCTCGATCCCAAGGAGATGATCAAGACCGGTCTGTCGGCGCCAATGCATCCGGGCGCAGAGCGCTATTACAAGGAGAAGGGCTGGCTCTGAGGCCTTCAATGCGAGGCGCCACAGGCGCCTCGCATCGCAAATAATTGTGGGGAACGATGACAGATCAAAGCCAGCGCGCGGCAGGGCCTGACCAACCCGTTATCGACATTGACAAGCTTAGCGAGATCGTCGCCGAAGCCGACACCGGTGGGCGCAAGCCGACCGGCCGCACCGCGAAGCTGATCCTCGGCGTATCGCTGGCATGGTCGCTGTTCCAGCTCTGGTATGCCTCGCCCCTTCCGTTCATGCTCAATTTTGGTGTCGTCAGCGACGGCATCGCCCGCTCCATCCATCTGGCCTTCGCCCTGTTTCTGGCGATGCTGACGTTTCCGGCCTTCAAGACCTCGTCGCGCAGCCGGGTACCGCTGCCCGACTGGGTGCTAGGCGTCGCCGGGGCGGCTTCCGCCCTCTATCTGTTGGTCTTTTACAGCGATATCGCCCATCGGCCGGGCCTTCCTACTACGGCTGACCTGATCGTCTCGATCGCCGGCGTCCTCATCCTGCTCGAGGCCGCCCGTCGCGCCGTCGGGCCTGCCATCACCGTCATCGCGGCGATCATGCTGATCTATATCTTCGCCGGACCTCACCTACCTGGCCTGCTCGGCCACAAGGGCGCGACGTTATCGCGCGCAGCCTCGCAGATGTGGCTGACGTCGGAGGGGGTCTTCGGTGTTGCCCTCGGTGTGTCCACCAACGTCGTCTTCATGTTCGTTCTGTTCGGAACATTGCTGGAGCGCGCCGGCGCCGGCGGCTTTTTCATCCAGCTTGCCTTCTCGCTGCTCGGCAAATACCGCGGCGGTCCGGCCAAGGCCGGTGTCGTGGCTTCCGGCCTGACCGGCATGATTTCCGGGTCGTCGATCGCCAATGTCGTGACCACCGGAACCTTCACCATCCCGCTGATGCGCCGGGTCGGATATTCTGCGGTGAAGGCGGGCGCCATCGAATGCGCGGCCGGCGTCAATGGTCAGCTGATGCCTCCGGTGATGGGCGCCGCCGCGTTCTTGATCGCGGAATATGTCGGCATCTCCTATGCCGAGGTGGTCAAGCACGCCTTCTATCCCGCGCTGCTGACCTACGGCTCGTTGTTCTACATCGTCGATATCGAGGCGATGAAGACGGGGATGAAGGGCCTGCCGTCACGCAGCACGCACTCCGCATTTCAGGGTGCGCTGCGCGGGCTGATGGGCATATGCGGCTTCATCGTCCTCGCAGGGCTTGTCTATTACGGCATTGGCTGGACGAAGATCGTTTTCGGCGCGGCCGCGACCTGGATGATCACTGCCGCGCTGATCGCCGTTTACATCGGCCTTGTCGCCTACCGGGCGCGTTATCCCGACCTGCCGCTGGAGGATCTGGAGGGCGAGATCGTCAGGATTCCCCACTTCGGCGAGACGGCGCGCACCGGCCTGCATTTTCTGCTGCCTGTGATCCTGCTGATCTGGTGCCTGATGGTGGAGGAGTTGTCGCCCGGCCTGTCGGCATTCTGGGGCGCTGTCGCCCTTATGGCGCTGATCGTCACGCAGCGGCCGCTCACCGCCTTTTTCCGCAAGGACCGCGCGCTGGCGCAGCATTGGCTTCACGGTTTCGACGATCTGGTCGGTGGGCTGTCCGCCGCCGCACGCAACATGACGACGGTCGGCATTGCCACTGCGACGGCCGGCATCATCGTCGGCACGGTTCTGCTCACGGGCATCGGGCTGGTAATGACCGAGCTGGTCGAATTCATCTCGGGCGGCAGCTTCATCGTCATGCTTTTGTTCACCGCGGTGATCTGCATCATTCTCGGCATGGGCATGCCGACCACTGCAAGCTATGTCGTCGTCGCCACCTTGATGGCGCCGGTCATCGTCGATTTGGCGGCGCAGAACGATCTTGCCGTGCCGCTGGTCGCCGTCCACATGTTCGTTTTCTATTTCGGGCTGATGGCGGACGTGACGCCGCCAGTGGGCCTGGCGGCTTATGCTGCGGCGGCAATTTCCGGCGCCGATCCGGTGAAGACCGGCATTCAGGGCTTCAAGTACGAGATCCGTACCGGCCTGCTGCCGTTCATCTTCATCTTCAACACCGGACTGCTGATGATCGATCTCGAAGGTCCGTTCGATTTCGTCGCGATGGTGGTGACATCGACGCTGGCCATGGTCTCGTTTGTAGCAGCGACGCAGAATTGGATGCTCGTGCGCAACCGCTGGTACGAGACGATTGCGTTGCTTGTAGCCTGTTTCATCTTGTTCAGGCCGGGATTGTTGCTCGATCAGGTGAGTGAACCGTATCGGGCAGTACCTGCCTCCCAACTCAGCCGTATCGTCGACGAGACAGCCGAGGAGGGCGCAGTTCGCTTGCGCCTGACGACACTGAACCTCAACGGCGATGAGATATCGAAGCTGGTACGTCTACAACTCGGGCCTGCAAATTCATCGGCCGAACGCCTGAAGGCGGCGGGCCTGGACGTCAATGCGCTTGGCGATAGCGTGACGGTCGGCGTCGTGCGACTGGGCAGCCAGGCGGCCAAATTCGGCCTGCAGCCCGGCGACGAAATCAACCAGGTGCTAGTCCCTGCGGAACGGCCATCGCGCTATTGGTTTACCATCCCGGCCCTGTTGTTGCTCGGTCTCGTCTTCTGGGTTCAGAAGCGGCGAAGGAGGACAATCGGTCTGTAAGCGTCTTGTGAGCGGAAGAGTCTTGGCCAGCATGTCGGTAACAAGAGAACCAAACGGCGCCGCGGAACCGGCTAACGTGGAAATGCGCATGACGACGCGCGACCGCCCCTTCGAACCCGTCGACTACGGGCTTTACGCGCTGACGGTCATTGCCTGGAGCGCATCGTGGTTCGCGATCGAACTTCAGGTCGGCAGCGGTGTGTCGAACGAGATCAATCTGGTCTGGCGCTTCGCCATCGCCTCGCTGCTGATGTTTGCCTGGGCGGGCTTTTCCGGTCGGCGGCTCCGCTTTCCGATCACCGATCATTTGCGCTTTGCTGTGCTCGGCATCCTCATCTTCTCGTCGAACTTCCTGTTTTTCTATTACGGCGCCGGCTATCTCGTCAGCGGCTTGCTCTCGGTCGTCTTCTCGCTCGCCTCGGTCATCAACATGCTGCTCGGTGCCTTGGTCGTCGGCGAGCGCCCGGCACCGCGCATTCTCGCCGGCGGCACCATCGGCTTCGCCGGAATAGCGCTGATGTTCTTTCCCGAAATCGCCGCCAACGGGCTTTCCGGCGGCACGTTGGTGGGCCTTCTTCTGTGCCTCTGCGGCACGGTGAGCTTCTGCGCCGGCAATCTCGTCTCCGTCGCAAACCAGCGCCGCGGCCTGCCGCTCGTTTCAACGAGCGCCTGGGGCATGCTTTATGGCACTTTGTGGTCGGCGTTCCTGGCCTTCCTGCTCGGTGAGCCGTTCGTGTTCGCGACGACCGCCTCTTACATCGGCTCGCTGGTCTTCCTCGCCGTCATATCGACGGTCATGGCTTTCGCCGCCTACCTGACGCTGCTCGGACGCATTGGCGGCGCCCGCGCCGGCTATGCGACCGTCATATTTCCCGTCTTTGCGCTTTTGATCTCCACGGCGCTGGAAGGCTATGCCTGGACTGCGTACGCGATCATCGGGCTCGTCCTCGTCGCCGCCGGAAACGTCCTGGTCATTCGCGGAGGACGGCGCTGACGCATGGAATGCTTGCGCAATGCCGCGGCGTTCCGGTTGTGCGGGCCGCGGTTCTATCGAGCTTGACTCTCCGCATCCTCTGTCTAAGCTGCGGCCAATGGGTCAGACCAATGTACCAGGGTTGGCCCGGGAGGGAACTAAACGCGCATGCCGATCCAGGCCGTTGAACCACGCCGGCTTTACCGACAGGTCGCCGATCAGCTCAGGCAGCTGATCGATGCCGGCGAGTTTTCCGTCGGCGACCGCCTGCCGACCGAGCGGGATCTGGCCGACCAGCTCGGAATTTCCCGCCCGACAGTCCGTGAAGCGCTGATAGCGCTGGAGGTCGAAGGCCGCATACGCATCCGCGTCGGCTCGGGTATCTACGTCACCGATCCGCCGAGCGCCGCCGCCTCCGAACCCGAAGTCGAGGAAGGCCCGTTCGAGCTGTTGCGCGCGCGCGAATTCGTCGAAGGCGCGATCGCCGCCGAAGCGGCCCTCCATGTCCGGCCTGCAGATATCGAACGGCTCGACGACGTGCTGCGCCGGATGGAGGCCATGCGTCACCCCAACAAGATGACCATTGCGCTCGACCGGGAATTCCACACCGCTGTCGCCGGCATTCTCGAGAACGCGGTGCTGGTGCGCTTCATCGGCGAGCTTTTCGACCAGCGCATGAACCCGTACTTCGAACGCCTGTCGATCTATTTCGAGACCAGCGATTCCTGGCAGGTCGCGGCAAAGGAACATCGTGCCGTGCGCGATGCAATTGCCGCGCGCGACCCCGAGCGGGCCAAGGCCGCCATGCAGCAGCATCTGCGCCAGTCGCAAATCAGATTCTCACGCAATTTCGATGAGAGAGCCGCAGCCAAGGAAGTTGCGGAATAGCAGTTGGCCGGGGGGAGATCCGGCCGTCAAATTCAACCAGGGAGGAATTAGATGCTGAGAAAATACGCAGTTCTGCTCGGTGCGATCGCCGCAATTGCCATACCCATGGCGTCGGCCTCGGCGGAAACGGTCCTGAAATGGGCACATGTCTACGAGACGACGGAGCCCTTCCACACCGAATCCGTGTGGGCTGCCGACGAGATCAAGAAGCGCACCCAGGGCCGCTACGCCATCGACGTCTATCCGGCCTCGCAGCTTGGCAAGGAAGCAGACATCAACCAGGGCCTGATGCTAGGCACCGTCGATATCATCATTTCCGGATCGAGCTTCGCGGCGCGCGAATATCCACCGATCGGCGTCACCTATTTCCCATACACTTTCCGCGATGCCGACCATCTGCTGAAATACACCAAAAGCGACGTCTACAAGGCCCTGACCAAGGGCTATGAGGACAAGACCGGCAATCATATCGCCGCCACCACCTATTACGGGACGCGGCAGACCACATCGAACCGGCCGATCGCCAAGTGCTCCGACATGCAGGGCCTGAAGATGCGCGTTCCCGACGTGCCGGCCTATCTGGCCATGCCGCGTGCTTGCGGCGCCAACACGGCGCCGATTGCCTTCGCCGAGGTCTATCTCGCCCTGCAGAACGGCACGGTGGAGGCCCAGGAGAACCCGCTGACCACCATCGAGGCGAAGAAATTCTACGAGGTGCAGAAGAACATCGTGCTCACTGGCCACATCGTCGATCATCTCAACACCATCATATCGGCGTCGCGCTGGGCCTCGCTTTCCGACGAGGACAAGAAGATCTTCACCGAGGTGATGCAGGAGGCTGCCGCCCGCGCCACGGCAAAGATCGTCGCCCGCGAAAAGGAATTGGTGCAGGTATTCAAGGACCGCGGCATCAGCGTGACCGATGTCGATCGCGCCGATTTCGAGAAGAATGTCCTGGAGAAGGTCACCTTCGAGGAGTTCGGCTACAACAAGGCCGATTGGGAAGCGATCCGCGCCATCAAGTAGGGCATCGGGAAATCGGATGCTCAATCAAGAGGAGGGCGGCAATCGGATTCGCCGCTTTAACCTGCCTATCCGTCCGGCTTCAAATTGCGCCGGACGGCCTTGCCAATCCTTGACGATCCACCAGCTTCGGGAGCCCGCGCCAATGGCCGAGGAACACCACACCGAGATCACCGTCGAAGAGATTGCGCACGCCTTCGAGGAGGTGCCGATACGCGTCGACCTGTCGGACCACGGTATCGAGGACTGGGTCACGCTTGCCGTGTTCTGGGGCATGGTCGCCTGTGTCTTCTTGCAGTTCTTCACCCGTTATGCGCTGAACAACAGCTTTGCGTGGACCGAGGAGATCGCCATCAACGCGCTCGTCGTCGTTGTCTTTCTCGGCGCCGCCATGTGCGTGCGTCTTTCGCGCCATATCCACGTCGACGTGCTTTACCACTATCTGCCGGAGCGCGTCGGCCGCTGGCTGGCGCTCGCCGTCGATATTATCCGCATCGCATTCTTCGCCTACGGATCCTGGCTGATGTGGCGCTACGTCACGATCGTGGCGCATGAGCGCATGGTCACCGTCAACCTGCCGCGGCGCTGGTTCTTCTACGCCGTACTGGCGGGCTTCGTGCTGATGCTTCTGCGCTCGATCCAGGTCTTTATCGGCAATTACCGGCGCGGCTATTCGGTGCTCGAGCGTCCCGGTGCGTTCGAGACGGCGGGGGTCTGAGCGATGCTGCTTCTGGTAGGGGGCTTTCTTGTCCTGATGCTCATCGGCGTGCCGGTCGCTGTTTCGATGGCGGCCGCCTCGATCCTTTACCTCGTCATCTACGGCGTGGCGCCCGATATCATCGCAGCCCAGCGCATGATCGCCGGGGTGGAGAGCTTTCCGCTGCTCGCCGTGCCCTTCTTCATCCTGGCCGGCAACCTCATGAACATCGCCGGCGTCACCGGGCGCATCTATTCCTTCGCCCTTGCCCTGGTCGGCTGGATGAAGGGCGGCCTGGCGCAGGTCAACATCATCGGATCGGTGATCTTTTCCGGCATGTCGGGCACCGCGCTCGCCGACGCCGCCGGCATCGGCACCATCGAGATCAAGGCGATGAAGGACCACGGCTATCCTATCGACGCCGCGGTCGGGGTTACCGCCGCTTCCGCCACGCTCGGGCCGATCTTTCCCCCCTCGCTGCCCTTCGTCATCTACGGCATGATGGCCAATGTCTCGATCGGTGCGCTGTTCATGGCCGGCATCCTGCCCGGCGTGGTCATGACCGTGCTGATGATGATTACTGTTGCCATCTTTGCCTACAATCGCGGCTGGGGTTCCGACACGCCTTTCGAGCTTCGGCGGCTCGCCGAAGCGGCGGGCGAGGTGCTGGTGGTGGCTGCCTTTCCGATTGGCTGTTACGTGCTTGTGCAGCTTGGCCTGTCGATCAACATCGCGGTCGGCATCGCGCTGCTGCTGCTGATCGCCGCGGACTGGTATTTCGATTTCTCTGCGGTCATGGCGCTGATGACGCCGGTCATCCTGATCGGTGGCATGACGATGGGCTGGTTCACGCCGACCGAAGCGGCGATGGCGGCTGTGATCTGGTCGCTTTTCCTCGGGCTGGTGCGCTACCGCACGATGACGCTGCGTTTGCTTGCCAAGGCCAGCTTCGACACGATCGAGACGACCGCCTCGGTGCTCTTCATCGTCACCGCCGCATCGATCTTCGCCTGGCTGCTCACCGTCAGCCAGGCGGCACAGCTGTTTTCTAACTTCATTTTCGCGCTCACCGAAAACAAATGGGTCTTCCTGATCCTGGTCAACATCCTGATGCTGGTGGTCGGCTGCTTCCTCGATACGATCGCCGCGATCACGATTCTGGTGCCGATCCTGCTGCCGGTCGCCGCCGTCTACGGCATCAACCCGGTGCATTTCGGCCTGATCATGACGCTCAACCTGATGATCGGGCTTTTGCACCCGCCGCTCGGCATGGTGCTGTTCGTGCTGTCGCGCGTCGCCAAGCTTTCGGTCGAGCGCACCACCATGGCGATCCTGCCGTGGCTGGTGCCGCTTATCGTGGCGCTGCTTCTGATCACCTTCATACCCGCCATCACGCTTTGGCTGCCGACCGAGATGGGCTTGATCCGGTGAGCGGCCAGGTGATTGCCGCAACGCTGTTCGGCCCGCAGGACCTGCGCGTCGTGGAGCGTCCGCTTGAACCGCTGGCACCAGATATGGTGCGGGTGCGCTTTGGGGCAGGGGGCATCTGCGGCTCCGACCTGCATTATTTCCGCCATGCCCGTACCGGCGACTTCGTCGTCACTTCGCCGCTTGTCCTCGGCCACGAAATCTCAGGCGAAATCATCGAGATCAACGGCGCCGCGCCCGGCCTTGGCGTCGGCGACCATGTCGCGGTCAATCCATCGCGCTGGTGCGGGCGTTGCGCGCGATGCCTGGAAGGCCGCGCCAATCTCTGCGAGAATATCTATTTCATGGGCTCGGCGTCGAAGACGCCGCATATGCAGGGCGGTTTCGCCAGTCTGTTCGACGCCACGCCCGCGCAATGTTTCAAGGTTCCATTTGATGTGGCCTACCAGGCGGCCGCACTTGCCGAGCCGCTGGCGGTCAGCCTGCACGCCATCGCGCGGGCGGGCGACATCAGGGGCCGCAACGTCATCCTGTTCGGTGCCGGCCCCATCGGTCTCTTGACCATGCTCGCGGCCAGGCTTGCCGGCTGCGCTGAGCTTACGGTCGCCGATATCGCCGCCGCTCCGCTCGCCTTCGCCCGCCGGCTTGGCGCCGACAGGACGATCGACCTTTCCAGCGGCGACGCCGAGCTCCAGGGGCTTGCTGCCGGCGGTTCGCTTGATGTGGCGTTCGAGATTTCTGGCAGCGCGGCCGGCCTTGCCGCGGCGATCGCCAGTGTCCGGCGCGGCGGCACGGTGGTCCAGGTCGGCAATCTTCCCGGTGGCCAGATCCCACTGCCTGCCAATGCGGTGATGGCCAAGGAGATCGACCTCAAAGGCACATTCCGCTTCGGCAGCGAGTTCGGTCGCGCGGTCGATCTCATCGTGTCGGGGGAGGTGGACGTCCTCAAGCTCGTGACGGCGGAGTGCACGCTTTCCTCCGCCCCAGACGCGTTCCGTCTTGCCGCCGACCGTTCACAGAGTGTCAAGGTCGTGCTGACCGCGGACTGAATCGTGGTTTTGCCAGATCGTTAGCAGCCATAACTCATTGCGAACGGAGCAAATCCGCTCGCGATTAAAGCCCCTTCGTCACAAGATTTCGCTCAGTTCGGCCATTCCTCGTCCTGCCAATCGCGCGCTGCGTGGATCACCCGCAAAATTGAAATGCTTTCCCGGCCGCCCTTGGCGGTCACGGCATAAGCGATGGTGTAGGGCAGGCGACTCAAAGGCTTTTCATAGGTGCCGGATACACGGCCGGGTCGCCCGGTTGCCATTTCCCCAAGCGCGGCCCCTGCGTCCAGAATGCGGTCAGCTACCAGGCGCGCAGCGCGCGGACTATCCTGCGAGATATAGGCGATCTGTTCCTTGATGTCGTCCAGCGCACCGCGAGACCACTGAACGGCTCGCGTCACACCTTGCCGCCCGTGCCGGCATCAATCGCGGCATAAATTTCTGCCATAGCCTTATCATGAGACACGATGCGCCCAGCTTCGACATCAGCAAGGCCGCGCTTGATACCTTCAATGATTTCAAGCTCGCGATCGACATACGCTGCGACGGCTTCACCTGCGAGGAACGACTTGCTACGCCGGGTGTCAGTTGCGATCCGGTCGAGCTTTTCCTTTACATCGGGACTGACGCGAATTGTCATAGTGGTGCTAGCGGCCATAGCTGTGTCCTGTGTTGATCTGTGTACACCTTAGCACAGAGCGCCGCGCTGGTCCATTATCCCTTGACCGCCGAGCCGACGATCGAACCCACGAAGAAGCGCTGCAGGAAAGCGAAGAGCATCAATGGCGGCAGCACGGCGAGCGTGGCGCCGGCCATGACCAGTCCTGTATTGAGGGCGCTTCTGTTGTAGCTGAGCAGGCGGCTGAGGCTAATGACGATCGGATATTCGTGTGCATTTGCCCTGTAGAACGGTCAGCGGCCAGAGATAGCTATTCCAGTGATAGATGAAGGCAAACAGCGCCAGTGCCGCGATTGCGGGCGCCAAACTGAATCGAGGATGCGCAAAGTCCCTGTTTTTTGCGAGGCAATCGGCGCTTCACTGTGCAGGTACAAATAGAATGTGCGACCGTGCTGGCTTCCCAGCATCAGGATAGAGCATACGCCTGTAACCTTCATAGCCCGATGCCGCGCTTCTTTCCCAGGTTCCAATCCACGCCCCCCGTATCCGAGCACACGACCCCGATGACTTGATTACCCAATCGCTTTTCGAGCGACGGCGACCAGGGCACGAGCTTGAATTCGAGTCCATTGTCGATCATCGCGAGCCGGCCTGAAGCCAGCGAGAAACGCCGCCGGTAAATCCCAGCCACATGATCGCCGTTGGCAGCCTTCGTGAATGAGAGGCCCGTCTCGGCGGCGAGGCGGGCACCGAGCGATTCCACCTCATGATCGTATAGAGTATCGATCAGATTGCGCACAAGAATGACGCGCTGTCCCTCGCGCCTGGCCAGATCGCGGCTGACAAGGTGGTCGACCCGATCTTGCAGTGCCTGTCTTACGTCCCTGCCAAAGCCGCCGTCACCGAATTCGGCAGGCTCGCGTGCGACGAGTTGGCGATCGAGCCAAGTCGCGCCGGAAGCATGGACCTGCTGTTCGATTGAGAGGTCGGAGCGGACCGCGAGCGTGACCCGGCCACCGCCATTTGCACTCGCATCGCGGCACAACTCCACGACCGAGCCCGGGTCGGAGTCTCCGGCCGCATCAGGGTCATCGAAGCGAATGTGGTGCGTGCGTCCATCAATGCCATCGACGATGGCATAGGCCGCGCCACGCCGTTCGTCATCAAGGCCGCGTTCGAGCAGTCGGCCGATCACGGGCGCATCAATCTTTTCGGCGGCCAACACATAGTCGGCCGTCCCTTTTTCTAGCCCATGCACGGTGAGACTGCGGTGCATGCGCTTGATGATGTCGCCGCGTTCACCGAGGCCGCGCAAAGTGGCCTCGGCCTCTTCGACCACCATCCACTGGCCGGGACGGATCTCGTTCGCGAGGCCCAGGCTTTCCAGTTGCCGCAGCCGGCCGACTTTGAGCCCCAGGAACTCGTCGGGCCGGCGATCAGGGTGTGGCGCGAGATCAATGATACCATGACGGTCGGCGTCACGAACAAGCTGGCGATCGAGCTGCGTCCAGCGCTCAGTGTCGACCTGGTGCTCGATGGCCTGGCGGATGTCGAGGTCCGTGCGGAGCCCAAGCGTCTGGGTGAGAATGTCGCTCGCCCGATCGCGCATGCCCTGGCGGATGTAGTCGCGCGAGATGACAAGGCTCTCGCCATCGTCGGCAACGCCGCGGACGAGGATGTGAACGTGCGGATGTTCGGTGTTCCAGTGATCGACGGCTATCCAGTCGAGCCTCGTGCCGAGGTCGCGCTCCATGTCGACCATCAGGTCACAAGCAAAGTTCTTGAGGTCGCCGAGCTCCATTGCATCGTCCGGCGAAACGATGAAACGGAAGTGATGCCGATCATCCTTGCAGCGGTCGCAGAAGGCGTCATGATCTGCATCTTTGGTGTCGGGACCGAACATCCTCGCCTTCTCACCATCACGTGTAACACCTTCTCGGCAAAGATATTTGAGATGGGTGGCGAGTGGCGCAGACCCTCTGAACTGCCGTACCACACGGGTCTTGACGACGGCGCCGCGTGAGCGGTCAGAGATGAGGCGACTGGCGCGGATGCTCGCCGACCTGCCGCGGCCAAACGTTGAAGCTCGCGGGGAGGTGATCCGACCCTCGCGTGTAAGGTGACCGCCGGCGCGCTGTGTCGCCGCAAGAGCCTGGAAGATGAAGGGTCGTGCGCGCTGGCCGGCGCGGGAGCGGATGCGACCGGGGCGGACGCGAAAGCTATCGTCACGCTTCATGCTAGACGGCCACGAGGTGCGGTTTCCATTGAAAGACTGAAAAATTGGGAATAGCGCACATCGCTGATTGTGCCAGCACATTGCGAAATGAGACGAAAATTGTAAGGAAAACAATCGGCCGAACCGAGCCGCACCTCGCGGCCCTTTATCCTGCCAATCTCTCTGTTCTCATGCACAGCCAACCCTTCCGCCGCAATTTCCGCGACGGAACAGGCCGGAATGCAATTGAGGAGGAACGTGGCGGTCATCGCGATATGGCTAAAGAGGGCCGAGCGAATAGGCCGGAAACAGCGTGGTTCGATTGGAAATCGGTTTCACCCGGCCGCGGCTCGATCGCGGTCAGGTCCGCAACAGGATTGCCCCTTGGCGACCGCATTGCGGACGAATGAATCGCCGCAAAGATCGTCTCGGCATAACCATTGCCATCCGATGCAGCGGCGTTCCGAATGTCACGGGGATGCGCAAAGATCGTTGCACGGAGTGAGCTGGCTCTGCCCCTTCCTTGCCGCGCGCGCCGCGGACTGAGAACTGCACCATCGAGCAGCGGCGCGAGTTTCCTGACGTAGTCGACCGTCTCGCGTGGCAGCGGACGGCCGGTTAAGAGATGTTCCGTGTACCGACCAGGACCGGCATTGTAAGCGGCAAGAAAGCCGCTGCGCCCGAAGCTGTCGAGCATTTCGCGAAGATATGCTGCACCTGCAAGAATGTTGTCACGAGGTTGATAGGGATCGTCACCGAGACGGTATTTGATGCGCAGTTCTTGCCACGTCGCCGGCATGATCTGCATCAAGCCCATGGCGCCCTTGCTTGAAAGCGCACGAACATCGCCGACGCTCTCAACATGCATGACGCCGCGCAGCAACTGCTCTGGAATGGCGAAGCGTTTTGACGCTTCCCGGATATACCGAGACCACGGGCCAGCCGACAAGATTGTCGACTCGGAGTGCGCCGGCCGTTCACCAGCAGAGGAAGCCGCTGCACCAGTTTCTTGCGCCACGAAGCCGAGCATGACACATGCGGCAAACGTCGTCATGCCTCTGTGGGCTGCATCCCGCAGACCGCAGAACCGATGCACTGCCAGCCTGCGACGGTGTTCGCTTCCGTTAAGGGCAGGGGCTCGCCGATCGAACCGGCTTTGCCAAAACTGTGATGAAATCGGCATCCGCAGCCACAAGCAAGTGTCCGGCCCCCTCTGGGCTGCCTCGCGGGCGGTCGGGTCGAAGGGTTTGACCGGCGCGCAATGGATCAAAAGGGTTGGCGAGAAAGATTCGTCGAAGGGCTCCAGAAGCATCTGTTCAGCCTCGCCCGTCGCGCTTCGATGATCGGTTCCAGTGCAGGCTCCAGACGCTGTTCTCTGCATCGGACCGAAACAGCTTGGCGCGGATCGGCTGCGTAAAGGACGGGTCGTCAATTGAGACGGAGAGGTAATCCCCAGCCTTGTCTCCGGCGCGGTCCCAAGCCGCACCGACCGCCATCCCTTCGCAATAGATCAGATGGTCGGGCGCGTTTTCGGTTTTGGATTTCTCGGCAGGCAGGATGGCAATCTTCGCCTCGATTGTTAGCGTGGAGAGATTGCCGAAGAAGCCGTCATCATTGCGCGTGAAGGTTCCGATCTGGGTCATTGCAGTGCTCCTTTCTGAGTGTTAGTGCGCGTCGAGCCGAGCCCTCGCGGCTCGCTAGCGAGGGGATCGTTGGTGATATCCAGTACCGGAGTGGTGCGCTCCGTGGTCCAGACGGGAACCGCGCGGCCAACTATCGATGAGAGCGGGAGCGGGCCGAAATAGCGGCTGTCAAAACTGTCGGCTGCACCCGGGTTCATAAGGAAGACGTCGGCCTCCGCAACGTCGCGGCAGCCCTGCCAGATGGGCAGGGATCGACCACGACTGTCACGCTCGCGCGCATGTCCATACGTCTTGCCGTTGACGATGATCATTGTGCCTTGGCGACAGACGGTTGCGCCCCCGAGTGCCAAAATACGCTTCAGGAGCGGCACATTTTTCGGCAGATACCCGCGTCTTGCCATGAAGGCCGCCAATGGCTCGGGCGGCATGATGACGGCGATATTGGCAATACCGATTTTGTCGGCCGGCTGGACGCGATAGAGCCCGACGGGGATGCTCGCCGATGCGTTCCAGATGGATATCGGCGGATGGCTAATCCATGCCGGCGCCGCGGCGAGCACTGCGCCGCCAACCATGGTGGCGATGATCTTTGTGCGCTTGCTCATGACTCGATCCCGGGGCGCAGCAGGCAAGCTTTAAGACGCTTGCCCGTGTATGGACTCGGCTGCTCGCGTGCGGCTATCCGGCTGTGGACGTGCTGCCGTTGACGCGGCGACCTGAAGGTCAGGGTTTGCTGCTGTTTCGCCGCTACCAGGCGGCGCGGTTGCAATCTCCTGGCTTGCGCGTGGATGTTTTGCGACACAGCCCAGACCAGGATGGCAGCGTTCCAAATCGTTGCCATGCCGTGCACACTTGCCGCCTCAACGCAGGTCGATTCTTCGCGCGCATGAGAGTGGATCGGTGTCAGGCGGCGGGATTTCACCAATAAGACGAGCTGCCGCGCCACGACGTCCTCCGTGCCGCGTGGAGGGAAGCCGGATGAGGGGACATGAGGCAGCGCAAATTGCTGCTGAACGGTCTCGCGATACTGCATTTTCGGTGCGCCACAGATCAGGAGCTGCGGTCGCGTCTGCCGACATAGGCGGGCGCGCGGGCTGCATGGGGTTTTGCCGGCGGAACATAGGTCGCGTTGACATCGCTGGTGGAGGTGCGTGCCCCCAGCTCTATCCAGGCGTGCAGGTCGTTGATGTCGTAGAGAACGCGCCCGCCGACCTTTCGGTATTTTGGGCCGGTGCCGTAGGTCCGGTGCTTTTCGAGTGTGCGGGCGCAGAGCCCGACGATGGGTGCTGCCTCCTTCGTGCGCAAATACTTTTGGGGCGCGTCCGCGGGACCCTTCGACATCGCTCGATCTCCATTCGGTTCTGCTGTCGTCCTGGCCTGCCGGGACGCGCGAAGTGGACCATGATCGAAATGAGGAAAGGCGAGGGAGGGCAAAGATTGGGGGGCGCGTTTTTGCTACCCCGAAGAAGGACTTCGGCGGCCGGACTTTTCGCTGCGGTTGTGGGGGTAGAAGAGAAGATCGCGATAGCCGCCGGCGACTAAAAAAGCTGCACGGCGTAAGATAGCTCGGACCTTGTGGCGGAGATGATGATCACGCCAATCTCGCGGCACAATCGGCTCCTGCGAAAACAGCACCTCCGCGAGCTGACGATAGGTTGCACCCGTGCGGTGACCATCATGTGCGCGTAAATTGAGGATATGCCTGGTCTTGGTCTGTTGCGGCAGCGCGCCGTAAGATGGACTGGCTGCCCGGCCGTTCAGTGCGCGCCAGAACCGGCGCGCTGCATCGAGCCGCGTCTCGAATGCAGCGTCGAGCGGCAGAAGGATAGCGTTGAATTCACCGGCGCGGTCGTCAGCGACGAGATAACTTTTCCCAATTAAGGTAGACCAAATAATGTGAAGGCCTTCGTCCTGCGGCCAAACGCTGGCTCCGGCAAGGCTGGAAGATCGAACTGTTTGATGGGATGCAGATACCCGCATGACCCGGAGCACGCGCGGCGAGGCCTGTTCCGTCCAGATGATACTGTCAGCTTTCGGAAGTCCGGCACCGGCAGTTTTGAAATCGCGCGCCCCAACCGGAGGCGAGATCGGGCTGACCGGCAGGTTCTCCAGAACCAGCGAGTTGCGATGCAAGCTGGCTGCACTCTGCCACGAATTCGTCATTCCGGATCAGATACTCGGCAGCGAACTCCGTAGCCTGGTAGCTGCACATGTGTGCATACGCCGCCGGATCGGTCCAATCGCCTTGCACTGTTCCTGTCCTCTCCGCGTACCCGGATGTGAGGCGTCGGCGTCAACATTCCCGGCGGATAAGGAAGTTGAATAGTTGGAGAATCGGCAAACCATTATGCCGACTCAGCAAAGTGGAGCGCCGGCCGCGTCAGTGCGGAGCGCCGCCAGCGAGAAGATCTCGGTAGCCGCTGGTCGTCATCCATCGCGCGCGGGCAAGATGGGTTTCCCAGGACCGGAACGCTCGTTCCGGCTCCTGCTCCGGGTCTATATGCAAGACGATCCTGGCCACCTCTCGCCAATCGGCATCTTCCGCCGCCGCGTCAAGCAGGCGAATGTAGGTGAGCAGACGCTCCTCGTCATAGTCGGTCAGGACCGAGGCATCCGGCGCAATGTCGGCGACATCAGCATCGAGCAGCGGTTTAAGCATGGTATTTGACCGTTCATATTTCGATCGCGATCTCGAAGGAGCCGTCCTTTAGATCGAGCACCAATGATAGCGAATAGGAACGATCATTCCTAGAACGATAGTTCCCTTTCTGGTCCCTAATCCGTCATGAACCTCAAGGAGATCATGGCGGCCAACATGCGTCGTCTGCGTCATGACCAGAACGTGACGCAGGAGGAACTGGCCGCCCGCTCTGGACTGAGCATGCGTTACGTCGGATCGATCGAGCGCGCTCGGGTCTCGGCCAGCATCAGTGTTCTCGGGAGGATCGCAACTGCGCTGAATGTGGACCCATGCGAGTTGATCAGAAAATCGGCACCGTGAGTTGACGCGGGAAACACCGCCAATTTCGATGATCGGCGAGGCGACATGCAGGAATGAAGTCTCCAGTCGCGAACACGACAGGTAGTCGCCCCAAAGTCCGACGGAGCTCGTTGCGCAGCGACTGCGCTCATCTTGTCGTGAAAAGGAGGACGGCCCCGCACCTGTTCGTCCGGGCGGAGCCTTGGTCGGGGCCTTACTCCGCGTTGCGGCGGCCGTTGGGGCGCGACCAGATAAGGCTGTAGTCTTCGCCTTGCTCATCGTTGAAGAGGTTGGCGTAGATCGGAGCGGTGAAGCTCGGATCGTCCACCTTCACGCCGAGAAAGTCGCGGCTGTCATTGGAGCGCTTGGACCAGGCGGCGCCGATCTCGACCCGCCCGACGAAGACACGGTGGCTGGGGGCGTTGTCGCCAGAGCGGTTGGCCTCGGGGACGATGCGGACGTTCTTGGTCTGGAGCGAGAGAGTGACGATTTCGCCGGTGAACTCGTTGTTGCCGGTCCTCTTGAAGGTTCCGATTATCGCCATGAGTTTTCTCCTTGAACTCTGTTTCGAGCCCGCACCATTACCGCTCGTCAAGCTGTGGCTCTGAGCTGCTGAGTGGTCGTTTCTGGAGGACGCCCCGTTGGGTGCGAAGCGTCCTGACAAGGGTGCTCAGTCGCCGTTGCGGCGATTCGGTCGTGACCAGATGAGGCTGTAGCCCTGGCCGTCCTCGCCCTCGACGAGGTTGGCGTAGATCGGAGCGGTGAAGCTCGGGTCGTCGAGCTTGAGACCCAGGTAGCTGCGACCCTCATTGGACTGCTTGGACCAGGCGGCGCCGATTTCGATGCGGCCGACGAAGACCCGGTGGCTGGGAGCGTTTTCGCCGCTGGCGCGCGTATCAGGTACGATACGGACCTTCTTGGCCTGGAGGGAGAGGGTGACGATCTCGCCGCTGAACTCGTTGTTATCCGATTGCTGGAAGTTGCCGATGGTAGCCATTATCGTTCTCCTGACTGGTTGCCGAAGCCGCCCTGTGCGGCCTCGATAGCGGTCGTGAGGCGACGATCGGGCCGACTGCATCCTGTGGACCGCAGCGCCAGCGGAGGACGGCGGCAGCCGAGCTTGTTGGCCCGCGAGGAATGCGGCAAAGCCGCAGGGGAAGAAGGTCGGGGAAGCCGTTGCAGGCAGAGGCCCGACCGGCGGCAGACCAGCCAGTAGAGAGGCCGTATAAGGAGGATTTCAGCATCAGTCTCACGAGAACGATGCTGGCCATCGGCCCTTCAGCCATGCGTTCGGCACAAGCAGCGCGATCCCAACCGCACACAACCTGAGGTCTGAGCCCATTCCTGATCCGCGCGTCTGCACGTATCAACCTCACATCCGGTCGCCGCTCGAGCGGCTGCACCATAATCCCGCCTGCGGCGGCAAGGGCTCAGGAGGACGAGACCAGTCTCGATGACGGCGTCAAAGCCATGCCGCAATGCGGTCGCCCACCTGGTTCCGGCGGGGCCGATCAGGCCCTGGCCGAACTGGAATGCGGTCAGATCGTCATGGTCTGACAAACGCTCCTTCGATCACCACGCCGGCGCTGACGTATTTCCATAGAGCCACGACCAGCTTGCGGGCCAATGCGGTGATCATCACCTTCTTGAAGCGTCCGCCATTCTGGGCGACTCGTTCGTTGAACCAGCGGCTGAGCGCTGAGGCGGGCTGGTGCCGCAACCAGAGCCACGCCATTTCCAGCAGCGTCGATCGCAGGCGCGGATTTCCGGATTTTCCGATCCCCTGTTCCCGGTCGATCGACCCGCTTTGCCATGGCGTCGGCGCAAGGCCGGCATAGGCCGCCACCTGCCGGCGATTGGCGAAGCACCGGAACAAGCCCTCTCCCCACAGCACGGCCGCAAACTCTGGTCCGATACCGACGACTTTCGACAGCATAACCACTTCACGCGCCGATCGGCGTTCTTCGGCGAGCATGGCGTCCCGTTCCGCCTCGACTGCCTTGATCTGATCGAGCAGCATTTCCATTCGGTCGACCTCGCGCAGAACCTGGCGCTTCATATGTTCGGGCAGATCCCGTCCATCGCCTGTGCGAAGTGTCTCCAGCCGATCGCGACGATCACGCCGTAGAGGATCGTAGCCGGTGATGCCCTGTGAGAAGAGAAGACCCTTGATCCGGTTGCTGTGCCGGATGCGTTCTTCCATCAATACCTTGCGCACCCGGACGATGCGGCGGCGATCCTCCTCATCAGGGGTCGGCACGCGTAGCATGGAGCAGACTCGCGGTTCGCCACGCTTGAACGCCAGCAGCGCCCGGATAAGGGTCTCGCCGTCGAGCCTATCCGTCTTCACCCGCCGCTTGCGCCGAGACGTTGCAATGGATGCTGCGTCAACGACATGAGTGTCGTGGCCTTCTGCTTCCAGAACTCGGTGGACCCAGAAGCCGTCAAGGCCGGCCTCTTGAATGATGATGAGCGGATAATCCCGTCCAGTTCGGTCACGAGCCTTGCGCTTCAGTTGACCAAGGCGGTCGAGGAGCCCGGCACTATCCCCGCCGGGGATGGTATGGCGCGATAGCTTCTCGCCAGCTCCCGGCGAGATCGAAGTGACCAACCAGGTCTTCTTGCTCAACTCCACCGAGACGAAGATCGCATCAAGTTCTTTGTGCGTTGCAATTTCTTGAATACCGCCCTGCGTCATCTTCCTGCTCCTTTCCGCAACGGCCAACAACATCTGCGGCATCAGAGCAGGTCGCCAGCCTTACTCATAGGATCTCGATGGCGATCGGCGGGCCGGAGGCGATCGACGCCGCATCGCTTGCGACCGCAGCGCCAGCGGAGGATGGCAGCCAAGCGACTTTGTTGTTTGGCGAGGAATGATGGCGCAGCCGGCAGGGGAAGAAAGTCGATCGGCGCCATTGCGGCTTAGGCGATCGAGGCGCAGCCGACCTTCGGCCAGATCAGCCCATTAAAGAGGCCGTTTGGAGCGGCCCACCAGATAGAGACATCAACGGAGAACCTGGCGATACCGTCGCTGGCGAAATCCCGGCTCCGACGATCACCGGCCTCGATGCTCGTCTGTACAGGCATTGCGAAGTCGCAAGCTGTTGTCGGCACCGCGCTTAAGACACGCACGTGATGGTTAAAGTCACCGCTGACGTGCATCACCGGATATGCGCTATCTTTGGAACGAGCCGGCACGCCGTGGTGGATTCGAACTGTGCGTCGCGCGATGCCGTGTCAGCGACAACGCTAACAATGCGACGGCCGGTCAGAAAAAAGCATCCTGCCCACGCCGGTTGTTCGGTGAGTTCGCCCAGATCCAGCCCCTGTTCGGTTGAACGGGCGTCGTTTATTCGCAGCTGTGATGCCAGCTGCGACGCAGCTGAGACGTTGACGGTAAGTGTGACGGCGTCGCGCGCCCTTGCTAGGGCGTGGACTTGAGTATCGCAAAAGACGGGCGGCTGCGCGTATTGCCTCGGTTTCTGATTGTCGCGCTATAGGCGGCGCTGGGAGCCGGAGATCCGGCATCCCGGGCCAAGCACTCCAGCGAGCTGCAAATACAGTACGCGCTGCCCGATCGCGGCCGTATCGTACAATCGAAAAAAGGGTAGGGGCGGGCAGCGCTTACGCGCCGCCTCCCTTGGGGCGGAAGTCGAGGACTGGGATGCCGAGCTTCTTTGCCTTGTCTGCAAGATTGTCCTGAATTCCGGTCCCGGGAAAGACGATGACGCCTATCGGCAGCACCTCCAGCATTGTGTCATTGCGCTTGAACGGGGCGGCTTTGGCATGCTTTGTCCAATCAGGGGCAAAGCCGATTTGGGGTACCTTGCGACGGTCTGCCCAACAGGAGGCGATCTTTTCGCCACCCTTCGGCGATTTCCCGTGCATCAAGACCATGTCGGGATGTCTGGCGTGGACCTGGTCGAGCTTGGCCCAGATCAGCTGGTGGTCATTGAAGTCGAGCCCAGCGGTGAAGGCGATTTTCGGGCCAGGTGGCAGAAGGACTTCCTGCGAGGCGCGTTTCTTTGCGCTGAGAAAATCGCGGCTGTCGATCAGCGCAGAGGTCATGTTGCGATGGTTGACCATCGATCCGCTGCGCGGTCGCCAACTCGATCCGGTGTGGCGCTCGTAGTGCTCCGCGGCCTGATCACGCATCAGTTCGAAGGCGCTTTGGCGTTCGAGCAGCGTCTGCCCTTCGGCCGTCAGGCGTTCCAGCTCGACGGATTTCACTTCGCTGCCGTCCTGCTCACGCTGGCTGCGGCGTTGCGCCTGCTCGTTGTGATCGAGTTCGCGCTCGATCCGATCTGCGGCGCGGTGAAAGATGTTGACGGTCGACCACAGAAGATCGTCGAGATCGGGCTCGAGGCGAGTGTCTTGCAGTGCCACGATGAGGGCGTCGAAGATGTCGGCGATCGCGCCGGCGACGCAGTGGCCCTCTGGAAGCGGTCGAGGATCAGGCTCATCCACGAAGGGACGATCGCCATAGAGCTGGAGTTCGGTGAGGACGTGGTCGATGGGTGAAGACGAGTGCTGTGGTTCGTAGTCGTCATGCTCGCTCATTGGATGCTCCGCCGGTTGGACCGCGACCCTCGCGGCCTTCATGGCGACGGAAGCCGGCGGACGGGACCGACCTGCACCCGCAGCGAAGCGAAGGGCCGGAGTGTCAGCGGAGGAGGGTGAAGGCCGGCTATTTTGCTTCGCGATGGAAAGCGCTCCCTTGGGGAGCGCGCCGGAAAATAGTCGGCCGGAGACATTGCGGGTCCGGGTCGTTTGCTGGCCGATCGCCCTCTCGAAGGCCCGCAGGCGCGGTTCTCTCCGACTTCAGGAGCATCCAAGTAATGCAAGCGACAGCGGACAGGCTGTTCGTTCCGAGTTATCCCGCCACTGCCATGAAACGGGCGATGTCCTGCGGGGCGAGCTGAACACGGACTGCTGCTCGAACGGCATCCACGCCTAGCATACAGAGATCTTCATTGAGGTCCCCAAGTGCCGGCGAGAGCACGACCGGCTCGATCCCGGCAGCATTCGCTCTTTCGATCAAGGTGTCACGCGCGCCGTTACCGGCTGGATCGGCGTCGCCCACGATGTAGAGCCGTCTCAGCGTGAGGGGGAACAGCATGGCAGCAAGATGGGCGGCCGAGAGTGCCGCTGCCATGGCCATATCGGGCAGGATGCACCGAAGCGACAAGACGGTCTCGATGCCTTCGCCGCCCGCCAAGACGTCGCCCGGCAGGCCAAAGCGAACCGCGTGACCGAGAAGATCGCCCATCGCGCGCCTCGGCGTACCGACCGGTGCCTTGCCCCTGCCGGAAGGATCAAGCCATGTGCGATGTACGCCAGTCAAATGGCCGTCGAGATCGGTGACGGAAGCGATCATCGCCGGCCAGGTCTCAGTCGGCGCTTGTTCGTCGGGCCGGTAGTAGCAGCGCGGGTGAAAACGCAGGCTTCCGGTCCCGTGCAAAGCGGTAATACTGCGGTTGCGCAGATACGCCTCTACGACCGTACCCGCAATCGGCTGCGACATCGCAAACAGCCGACGCGCTTTCTCCGACATTTCCGACGGCGCGGCCAGCAACTTCGACCGGATTGAGGTCTGCTCTGGTTCGGGGTGCGGTAGGCCGAGAAAAGCTATTGCCTCATGGGCGACGTCCCTGAAGTCGCTCAAGCCGCGGCTTTCGCGGATGATATCGAGAAGATCGCCATGCTCCCCGGTCGCCGCGTCAGTCCATTTGCCGGCTGCGCCCTTTCCGCTCTGCGAGCCGACGAGCCGCACGAACATCGAGCGACCCGGCGTGTTTCGGACATCGCCAACAAACCAGTAGCGTCCCTCGCGATGTCCGTTCGAAAGATAGTGGCGACAAACCGCTTCGGCCTGTCGGCCCAGGCGGTGGGCCAGTTCGGACGCGTCGTGTCGGGGCATCATGCACCCTCCCGCGTGTCGATGCGCTGCACGGGATAGCGCTCCAGCAGCTTGCCCAGAATTGCGGGTTCGGGCGCCTGCGGCTCAGTGGGACTGGCCGACCCTGCGCGAATTTCGGCGGCAAGGCGCTCGATGCAACCACTGGTGGTCTTGCGCACGAGGAGGTGCGAGTGGGTCGTCACTTCAGCTGCGAGGTCAGGTAGGTCCTCGATCCAGATGTCAGCCTTGACGCGGACCTGGGACATGGAGAACACCACGTTCTTGAAGGCAATGTCTCGCGAGGACAGAAGGGTAATATTCTGAGGGATAGTCGCCATCGGGATGTACTCCGAGACGGGCAGTCGAGAGCCTCTCTCTCGACCTTCAAACTCGTCATGGAGATCCCGGCACTCCTCGTTCTCTTGTGCTTGGCAGCCAACCGAGGTTGTCGCGGGGTAGCAACTCAGTGACGGCGTTCCTGTTTACAAACGCGGCTGCAACATACAAACGTGCAGCAGTAGCGATTAAGGACCACAGCGCGGCGATGAACGACGAGCGCGGCCGGTCGCCCCATTGGAAGCATCTGCGTTCTTCATCACGCCTTCGGCGCTGTGGCGTGCGACACCGAGGGCATGCGGCTGAGTTCGAGAGCGAACAGAGCGCTTTTTGCGACGGGAAATCGATTTGGACGTGGTTGGTCATCACGGGCGGCCTGCCGCTAATCGTCGCCAGCAATGACGCTGCCAGCCAAGAAGCGAAGGAGATACTCCGCTGCCCTGCTCGCCTGAAGGCGGCGCGGGGCGGCGCAGGCGTTGCGACGCAATAGGCCCTGCCGGCAGTATCGATACTGAAACGATGGTCGGATCCCTTTAGGAGTGTGTCTGGCCGGACTGGAAGCAGAGGCCAGCCATAGACTTGTTGCGCAACCACTCCGATTGACAGGTCGAAGGCGCCTCTTCGCGGCAGCACCTCCGGCGGGCGGTTTTCGCAGCCGGTTTTTTGGAGAAGAGTTCTCCGGCAGGACCATGTCCAGAACGGCGAGACAGGACGGAGTGCTCAACGAGGTCGGCGAACAGCTCGGACCTAAGAACTGCTGAGGACTTCTTATGAAAATCCCCGACCAATTCGACGAGACCACACCACTGCGCGTCGAAATCGCTGCGCGAATTGCCTTTCCCGACGGCTCGATGAGCGCAGCAGGCCTACGCAAGGAACGTGACGCCGGTCGACTTGAAACGGAGCTAATCGCCGGAAAGGAATACGTGAGCTTGATGGCAATCGCGAGGATGAGGGAACTATGCCGTGGACTTCGAAAGGGCCACGCCTGGTATGGCGTGACGAAAGCTGGAAAAAAGATGGAACGCGCCGAAACAAAGCTGGATGGTTTATCCGCGATGGAACCAGCTTCATCAGCGCTGGCGGCGGCGAAAAAGGCCGTCCAGGAACTGAAGCTGAAAAGGCGCTCGCCGCCTACATCGGAAGCAAATACCACCGAGCGCGGGGAGCCGAGGACGTCTTAATTGCCGATGTGGTCAACCTCTACCTTAAAGAGGTTGCACCGAAGCACGCGACACCAGAAGAGACGGCGGCTCGGCTGGACAAGGTCCTTGATTTCTTCGGGGAAAAAACTCTCGCCGCCATCAATGGCAAACTCTGCCGCGAGTACATTGCGTCGCGCCCCACCGAAGCCGCGGCACGCCGCCAACTCGAGGATCTTCGTGCCGCCATCAACTACTACCGCAAGGAGGGTCATACAACCGCCGCACCGGTCATCACCCTGCCAGACAAGGCCGCCGCCCGCGAACGCTGGTTGACCCGCAGTGAGGCGGCCGCACTGATCTGGGCCGCTTGGCGTATGAAGCAGACATGGAAGGGCCAAGAGAGTGGCAGGCGCACTGGGCGACATCTCGCGCGCTTCATCCTCGTCGCACTTTATACAGGAACGCGCTCGGCCGCAATCTGCGGTGCCGCCATGCGCCCAACGAAAGGGCGCGGTCATGTGGACCTAGACCGCGGTATCTTCTATCGCGGTGCCACCGGCGCAAGGAAGACCAAGAAGCGCCAACCCCCTGTACCGTTGCCCGAGCGGCTGCTGGCGCACCTCCGGCGCTGGGCGCGCACTGATCTTCACATCGAGACCAAATCGCGCGGCAAAAGTGCGAACATCGGTCGCAAGATATCGCAGGATTTTGTCGTGGAATGGAATGGAAAGCCGGTGCAGTCGATAGACAAGAGCTTCAAGACGGCGCGCGAAATCGCCGGCCTAGGGCCCGACGTTACTCCGCACGTGTTCCGCCACACCGCGGCGACTTGGATGATGCAGGCCGGCACCAATATGTGGCAGGCTGCGGGCTTTCTTGGCATTACAGTGGATGTCCTGATGGAAACTTACGGCCATCATCATCCTAATTTCTTGGCAGACGCCGCCGAGAAGATCACGAAGAAGCCAGTTTTCTCCAAGTCGCCGCAAACCGTTCCGAGTATAACTCAAATCACAAGACACGAACGCGGTGTGCTCATCCCACAGGTTTCCCACAGAAACGGCGAAAGGAAACGCGACCAGTCGTGAGCGAACGTGGCGAAGGAGCCCAGGAACAATAACGACTTGCTGGTAAATCCACATCGTTCGGGACGATGGGATCGCACGTTCAAAACTGCCATCCGCACCCCGCTCAAAGGTCTACTCCGGCTCCCCAGGGCGCGTGCTCGCAGCCATGCCTTGGATCGGTTTGCCGGGTCCCGAAAGCGACATTGAATGTGGGAGGATTAGAGGCAAAGATCGTGATGCCTGGCTTGACGGAGGCTTGTCTTCGAGGCCAATGAATACGCGCCTGGCCAAATCTCAAAACAGCAGCAAACGGCGCACTAGCCGCAAGCCCGGCGCACCGCTTCTGAGTGAAACTGTCAATCGGCAAGACCTTGGCGATGCCAACCATGTCGTTGTCCATCATCATTGCCGGGATCGGTTGCTCCGGGCCGCAAGACCACCAAAAAATTGCGATGGTCTCGTAGGCGGGACGTATCGGCGTTTCTGGCGCGGACCTCAACCAGGAGGTCGCAATCTTTTGCCATCACAAAAGCCCCATCTGAGTCGGTCAGTGGTGTATCTCTGGCCTGCTACCCCGCGACGATCAAGACCGTGCTTTCCGGCGACCAATGCAGCACGACATCCTGACCTTCCGCCAGCCTAACAGCGCCGGTGTTCTGCACAATCACCTTGAGCGTCTGGCCAGCACGCTCGACAAAGTAGGTGCTGCTATTTCCGGCGAAGATGCGCTTCGATACTTGGCCTCGCAGCAGATTCGCGTTGGCCGCATCCGGAGCCTCGGCATCGGTGAAGATGCGGATGCGTTCGGGCCGCACGGCGCAGCTTGCCTTGGCCCCAGCGGCAAGCTTGGTACCCGAGCCGACGGCAATCGCTGTGCCGTCCGGCAGCCGGATGCCGTTGCCCGTGCTGTCGCCGCGAAGGATGTTGGCGTCGCCCAGGAAGGTGGCGGCAAACTCACTCGTCGGCCGATCGTAGATCTCCTCGGGCGGGCCTTCCTGCACTAGCTTGCCATCGCGCAGAATGCCGATACGGTCGCTCATCGTCAGCGCTTCTTCCTGATCGTGGGTGACGAAGATGGTGGTGATGCCGATCTCGCGCTGGATGCGCTTGAGCTCGATCTGCATGTCGACCCGCAGCGCCTTGTCCAACGCCCCGAGCGGCTCGTCGAGCAACAACACGCGCGGCCGGATGACAATCGCGCGAGCGAGCGCCACCCGTTGGCGCTGGCCGCCGGACAGCTGGTGCGGCCGTCGGCCGCCGAGCCTGCTGAGCTGCACGAGGTCGAGTGCTCGCTGCACCTCGCTGGCAATCACCGCCTTTTGCTCGCCGCGCACCGACAAGCCGAAGGCGATATTGTCGGAGACGCTCATATTGGGAAACAGGGCGTAGTTCTGGAACACCATGCCGATGCGCCGTTTTTCGACTGGCACCCGTTCGACGCTCTCACCACCTATGGTGATGCGGCCGGAATCGGGAAAGTCGAAGCCCGCGATTTGTCGCAGCAGCGTGGTCTTGCCGCTGCCTGACGGCCCGAGCAGGGCATAGAAGCCGCCGTCGGCGAAATCGATGGAGACATCGTCCAGCGCCTTATGGGCACCGAAAGCACGCGACACGTTCGCTACTTGGACGCCAGCCATTACTTCTCTCCGCCGAATTTGAAGAAGCGCGCCGTCAGCAGCATCAGTGCCATCGACACGACAATGATGATCGTCGAGACCGCATTGATCTCGGGTGTGAATCCCTTGCGGATCGCGGCGTAGATTTCGACCGGCAGCGTCGTCTGGCCGGGCGTCGACAGGAAGTAGGATACGACGAACTGGTCGAAGGACACGGCGAAGGCGAACAGCCCGCCGGCAATGACGCCCGGCATGATCCAGGGCAGCGTGACGCGGTTCGTCACCTGCCATTGATTGGCGCCGAGCGAGCGCGCCGCCTCTTCCAACTCGGGCGCGAAGGTCTGCAGTCGGGCCGACACGACGACAATGACGTAGGGCAGCGCAAGCGCGACGTGCCCGAGCAGGATGGCGAACAGGCCGCGCCCAATGCCGACGCCGAAGAAGAAGATCAACATCGCCGTGCCGGTTATCAGCCACGGAATGGCGATTGGCGGAAACAGCAGCGCCTGCAGGAATTTCTTGCCACGAAACTCATAGCGGTAGAGCGCAAGTGACGCGGCCGAGCCAAGCACGACGCAGATGATGGTGCTGATGACTGCGATTTCGACGCTGTTCCAGGTGGCTGAGATAAGCTGGGCGTTCTGCCACAGCGAGACATACCATTCCGTCGTCCACTCGAACGGCAGCTGGTAGAAGGGCGAAACGTTGAAAGACATCAGCGCCATGATGACGACGGGCACATAGAGGAAGGCGAGCAATAGCCAGATGTAGAGGCGGCCGAGCCATTCGAGAGCACGTGTCGTCGCCATCACGTAGCCCTCCGCAGCACCGGCGAGGCAACCGCCAGGATGACCAGCACGACGGCCAACAGGATAAAGGAGAGCGCAGCACCCAGCGGCCAGTTGAACACGGCGACGAACTGGTCCTCGATGACAGTGCCGTAAAAGGTGCCGGTACGGCCGCCGAGGATGCGCGGTTCCATGAACGAACCAACAACCGGGACGAAGACGAGCGCTGCGCCCGCCACCAGCCCCGGCATCGACAGCGGAATGATGACTCGATTCAACACCTGCAGCCGCGAGGCGCCGAGCGAGCGCCCGGCCTCGATCAGCGAGTCATCGATGGCCTGCAGGGTCAAGTAGCAGGTCAGCACCATGTAAGGCACGTAGGAGTGCACCAGCCCGATGATGACGGCCGGATAGGAATACATCAGGTCGATGTTGATCTTGAACGGCAGCACGGCGTTCAGCGCGGTGTCGAGCATGCCTCCTTCACGCAGCACCATCGCCCAGGAGAAGATGCGCACCAGCCCGTTCGACCAGAACGGCAGGATGACGAGCAGGAAAATCGCCTCGCGGCTGCGGCCTTTCAGCACCTTGGCCAGCACATAAGCGGCGGGATAACCGATGACGATGCACCACAGCGTCACCTCGAGGCCGAGGCGCAGCGAGGCCAAAAGCAATGTCAGATAAAGGCTTTGTGAAAAGAAGGCGGCATAGTTTTCGAGCGTGAACGCCCACGGCTTTCCCGACAGCGGCAGGTCGGTCATGAAGGAGAAGAAGACCATGGCTGAGAGCGGCAGGAAGATCGCAACCGTCAGCCAGAGATAGGCAGGCGCCAGCAGTGGCAAGGCCGATCTCAATCCGCTGCGCGACGCGGCCGCAACCTGTGCTGCCATGACATCCTCCTCCCAGGATGGGGAAGCATCAGCCGACATGGATGGTCGGCTGATCCCGGCTTCTGCTGTTACTTCACGTCGACCTTGAGCTGCTGCCAGAGCGACAGATAGGTTTCGCGCTGGGCGTCTGTGATCGGCGCCTGGAACTGAATGCGCTTGGCGACTGCCGGGTCACCCATCACCTTGCGGTTGAACGCATCCCCGGGAAGTGCTTCTACAGCCTTGGTGTTGGCGGATACCGGGGCTCCGACCTTGGTGACCCATTCGACATAGAACTTCGGGTCGATCATGTAGTTGATGAAGGCTTGCGCCCCGGCGACATTCTTGGAACCGACCGGAATGGAGAAGGCGTCGAGCCAGGCGACAGCGCCCTCCTGCGGGATCACGAGCGAGACCGGCAGCTTGAAATGGGTCTTGGCGCGGTCGGCCGAGCCGCTCCAATAGGTGCCGATGTCGATCTGGTTAGAGGCAGCCATCTGGTTCCAGTCGTTCTCCGAGCTCCAGAACGTCTTGATCTGCGGCATCAGCGAGGTGAGCTTCGCCTTGACCGCCTCGATATCCTTGATGTCGTTGATGTTCTGGCCGGTGGCAATGGCGCCGAACTGAACCGCCTCGACGGCATCATCACGGATGGTGACGCGGCCCTTGTGAGCGGGATCCCACATTTCGGCGATGCTCGTCGGCGGCTTATCGAAGGATTGTTCATTGATGGCGAGCGCCGTCAGCCCCCAGACCCACGGCACGCCATAGACCTTGCCGTCATGGACGAGCATCGGCGATCCGGCCTTGTCCTTGCTGATGTCGGGAAAGTTCGGCAGCTTGGACGTGTCGATCGGCTGGATCAGCTTTTCCGCCATCGCCTGGTCGTTGAAGGCGGCGTTGATCATGACGACATCGTAAAGGCCGGGATTGGTCCTGAGCTTGGTCAGCATCTCCTGTTCGGAATTGAAAAAATCGTTGACGACCTTGTTGCCGGTCGCCTTCTCGAAGGCTTCGATGGCCCACGGCTCGTCGGCGCCGTAGCCCTTCCAGTTGAGTACGTGCACCTCGTCGGCCTTGGCGGCAAATGCGAGTGCGGAGGTGAAGACGGCGGTCGCCGTCAGCAGGGCAGTCAAGTCGGGCATGCGCATGTTCGTTCCTCTCTGTGTTTGCCCGCTTCCCGGGCTTTGTCAGGCTGTCGGGTGTTTGGCCTCTTGCTTCCGGCCATGGAGGCCGATCGGCGGACCGCCGGCATGGCTTAGGAATGTCTGGATCTCGTGGTCGGTCGGCGCTGATGAACCACCGTGGCGGGTGACGGAAATGGCCGCCGCCGCATTGGCGTAGCGCGCTGCTTCAAAAGGCGGCGCGCCGCGCGCCAGCGCACTGACGAAAGCGCCGATATGGGTGTCGCCGGCGCCATTAGTGTCGATGGCGTTGACCTCGAAGCCGGCACTCGTTTGCGCCGAGCCATCGGCCAGCCGTATGTGGCAGCCTTTCGCTCCGGCGCGAATAACGACGCCGACGGCCTTCGGGGAGTGGTCGCTAAGAAGCCGTGACGCGAGTGTCTCGACGTCGCCCGGACCGGCAATCGCGGCCGCTTCCATCCTGTTGCAGCTCAACCAGGTGGTGCGGGCGAGTATCCGAGGCAGGATAGGGCGGGGAATGTCGACGACGACAGGTGTCGGGTCGAGGACAAGCGGTGTGTCGGCCGGAAGTGCCTCGATCCAGTCGACAAGCGCGTCTCGGCTTCCCGGATAGCTAAGCGTATAGCCGGAGGTGAACACCCAATCCCCCGGCGCGACCGAGACGGGCGCCATCATGTCAAGGCTGAGCAAGCTCTCCGCACCAGGCCACGAGACGAAGGTGCGCTCGGCATCGCTGCTGATCATGGCGACGCAATTGCCGCTGTCGATGACTGGCGATGGCGTCGTCAGTGTCTCGATCCCCTCACTGGCTAAGGCCGCGCGCAGGAAGTCGCCATTGGGTCCGCTGCCGAGCTGGCCGCCGAACACCACCTTCATGCCGGTGCGGCTGGCCGCGACCATCATGTTGAAGCCGCCGCCGGCGACTTGCGTGTAGCTCGACGCCGTCTTCTCCGTACCCGGCGCCGGCAAGGCGTCGATGCGGTAGACATAGTCGACCACCGCGCTGCCGACATGGACGAGACGCCCACTCATGCCGCCGCATCCTTGCCGGGACCCGTCCTGTCGGCACGGCGCTTGGATATACGGGCCGCAACAAGGTCGGCGGTGAGCGCGCCAACCGCCGCAATGTCGATGCCCTTGAGGTCTGCAATGCGGTTCTGAGGCAGTCGGGAAAAGCCGGTGCAGGCGCCGGCCATGCCGGTGGCGATGGCGCCGATCGTATCGGTGTCGCCACCGAGATTGGCACTGATGACCGCCGCTTGCCAGGGATCACCACCGGCGACTTCCAGCACCGCGAATGCAGCCGGAACGGACTCCTGACTGGCGACGCCGGTGCCGACCAGATCGGTGATCAGCCGGATCGCGTCCTTCGTCGCCTTGCCGCGCACAAGCTCCTGCGCCCACCCAATGCGCGCGGCAATGTCACCGCCGGTCACCCAATAGCCGAGCGTTGCTCCGCACCTCGCCGCGGCGATGGCGCTGTCGGAAGCGGCGCGCCAGTCGCCGCCGGCGACGCCGCAGCTGACGGCCGCCGCAACGGCGGCTGCGGCCGCAATGGCAATCGAGGTGTTGTGCGTGGCCCGGCATGTCTCGGCAACTTTGGCGACCAGCGCGTCCAGCGGCTCCGGCGGCATCATGATGCCGACCGGCGCGATGCGCATGGCCGCACCATTTGTGTCGCCGCTGCGCCCCGCTTCCTCGGCCGACACGCCATTGTTGATGGCGTCGATGGCGCGTTTGGTCGATGGTCCCAGCAGATCGTAGCTGCCGCGCGCCTTGACGTCGCGCTCCCAGTCGAGCAGCGCGTTGACCCACCGGGCATGATCGAAGCGGTTGCCGGATTCGACCAGGATACGGCCAAGCAGAAGCGCCTGTTCGGTGTCGTCGGTGATCGTTCCAGCGGCGAGCCCCTTCGACACCGGATGGTCGGCGAAAGGAGCAATGAAGCCCTCTACATGGCCGTAGAGTTCGGCAATCCGGGCCGGCGACAAAAGCTGCGTCGGCATGCCCAGCGCATCTCCCAGTGCCCCGCCGACAAGCGCCCCCACCGCCCGATCGGTCATGTTCCCCATGTCGTCCGGCATCACTCAGAACCTCATATGCAGCGCAAAATGCGCCGGGTTGAGCAGGCTGGTCACATATTCGATCGGCCGGTCATCGGCGGCGCGGGTCAACCGGCGACCGCGAAGGAACGGCGTGCCTTGCGGGCAACCGACGATTGCAGAGTCCTCGGCGTTGAGCATTTCGATGCCGACCCATTCCTCGCCATGGTCGGGAATGAGGCCGGCGCCGCGCAGCGTCTGGTGCAGCGAGCCTTCGCGCAGCCCGCGTAACGGCACGTCCTCCAGTTCCGGCGACAATGGCAGGCGGCTGCGCTCGATGGAGATGGCGTGGCCGTCGCCGGCATTGGTGCGCACCCGGTCGACAGCGATGAAAAACGGGTTTTCTATACCAAGCAGTGCGGCAAGATCGGGATCCTCGATCACCTCGAGCCGCAGCGTCCGCGTCTCTGCATTGGCGCCGGCATTGGCGAGCGCCCGCGACCAACCGATGGAGTCATCAACGGGCTTGCCATCGAAGGTGACGAAAGAGCCGATGCCGACTTTGGTGGTGATCAGCCCGCGGCTGGACAGTTCCTCGAGGCCTTTGCGGACGGTGTTGCGGCTGACGGAGAAACGATGGACGAGCTCGTTCTCGCTTTGCAGCCGGTCGCCGAAGCCGAGAACACCGGAGCGGATTTCATGTTCGAGAACGGTGGCGATCTGTTCGGGCTTGCCCGTGCCGGGAGACAGTTGAACCGAGCTTCGCTTCATATGGGTACCTGTTCAGTGAGCCTGTATAATCCTGTTCATATCACGGCAGGCTTGTCAACGAGTGCCGCATGGAGCTGCTATCGGGCTTGACTAGGCGTCGCGACGAGCATAGTCGCCGGTTCCGTCGCCGTGGGATCTGGCGTCCAGCGCCAGCTCCGCATCATCGGCAACATAGCGGGCATTGAGGTAGTCGCGAATGAAGCTGATCCGACCTTCACACCACTCGAGCCACATAAAGTGGTTGGGTTTCGCGTCGGCTCGGTCTCGAACACCGCGATCACCTCCCGGCCCTCGTGCCAAGCCGGCTTGAGCCACACGCCCTCGCTCTTAACGTGGTGAAGAACCTGCTGACGTCTGCTGAGCCTGAGCGAAGCGGATGCAAGGACGGATGAAGCTTCACTGTTTTTCGAAGCCGATAATCCCTTGAATGACAGGGATGGCCTGCATCGCTTGAGCACACCGGCGGTGACGATGAAATGGCCGTAAGACGGACAATGTCCATTCATTGTCGGAGGCAGTTCGTGATCCCGAGTCCGGTTCAACAGGACGGCCTAAGGAGCGTCAGCCTAGCGCCGCCGCAGCCGAGACGCGGGATCGACCGCTCCCGTCGAGGGGCGTCGTTTAGCAGGAGCTCGCGACCAAGGTGAATTCCAGGATCGCAGTCGGATGTGGGGAAAGGATGCCACACAACGCACTAGATACGGCGCACGACGGCCGCCTCGCCATCGTTGATCTCGCGGTCGCCGCCTGGCGAGGCCGTCAAACTACTCCTGTCGAGTGAGGTGAGTTACGAGGGGAAATTACCAGCCCGGACCCGCGAGAGGCAGGCGTGTCTTTCGAGAGTTGGAAAATCTTACAAGTTTGGTCGGTCTGCTGCATTCTTCTTAAACATGGCCAAGACAAGCCGCTTGCCTTCGCGCACACTGTCTTCGAGCGGCTTCGCCTTCGCCAGATGCGCCGCAATCGCGCTAGCCAGCATGCAACCCGTCCCGCGCATTGATGCGACAAGACGAGGTGCGTCGAAGCGGATTGGTTCTTGATCGGAACGCAACAGAATATCGGTTGATCGAGGTCCTGATGCGTGGCCCCCTTTGATCAGCAGGCCCGGCACGCCGGCTGCCAGCAATTTCCGTCCCAGTCTCACCGCGTCGCTCTCGTCGGCTGGCGGTTCCGCACCAACAAGGAGCGCCAGCTCGAGGAGATTGGGGGTCACAAGGCAGCAAAGCGGCATCAGATCGCGCCTCATGGCAGCGATGGCACCTGCTTCCAGAAGCCCCCGGCCGGAGCTCGAGGCCAGCACCGGATCGAGCACTGCCGGCACCTGCGGATTTTCGCGCAGCACGCCGGCAATGGCAACGACGATCTCAGCCGTTGCGAGCATGCCGATCTTAATTGCCGCCACCTTGTTGGCCTGCAGCGCGGCGCACATCTGATCGGCCACAAGATCGGGCTGCGAAGGATGGATTTCCATCACGGCTTCGTGCGTCTGCACCGTCAGCGCTGTGACAGCCAGGCAGGTGCGCACGCCAATGGAAGAGATCGTCTCGATATCACGTGCAATTCCAGCCCCACCGCTGGAGTCTGATCCGCCGACCACGAGCACATGCGGTTCTCGCCTCAGCGCCATGGCTTTGTCTTTTCGATCCATTCTCGCGTGCGCGCTTCGGGATCGGCATTCAACGTGATGTCGGTGACCACCGCCGCGCTGTCCGCACCAGCCTCGAAGACACCGTCGAGCCGGTCGGGGTTGAGGCCGCCGATGGAGACCAATGGGATCGGCGCCACCCGATGCTTCCACTCGCTGATCCGCTCGAGCCCTTGCGGCGCCCATTTCATCTGCTTCAGGATGGTGGGATAGATGGGGCCGAGCGCGATATAGTCGGGCTCGGCAGCGATGGCCGTTTCCAGCTCGAGATGATCGTGCGTGCTGAGCCCGAGCTTCAATCCGGCGTACTTAATCGCCAGCAGGTCGGCCGCAGCCAAATCCTCTTGGCCGAGATGGACGAAGTCGCAGCCTTCCTCAATGGCGAGCCGCCAATAGTCGTTGACGATCAGTTGGCAACCATGGACCGCGCAGACGCCGTTCGCGCGGCGGATTTCCGTCCGCAGCGTGGCCTCGTCCCTATCCTT
Source organism: Mesorhizobium sp. M0019 (assembly GCF_040323975.1). Classification (NCBI taxonomy): domain Bacteria; kingdom Pseudomonadati; phylum Pseudomonadota; class Alphaproteobacteria; order Hyphomicrobiales; family Phyllobacteriaceae; genus Mesorhizobium; species Mesorhizobium sp. M0019. The sequence goes on from NZ_JAMYVK010000011.1 coordinate 85,740, forward strand.
GATGCGCAACTGAACCAGCTTGACGCCAAGTGGCACCAGCCGTTCGATCCAGGCGGCGCTGTCGACGATCAGGTAGAAGGGATCGAGCTTCATGAGAAAACCGCCCTGCCGAATGTTGGTGTCGATGGCACCGCGACGTCGCGGGGTTCGAGCATTCCCGAAAGGAAGGCTTCACGGCCGGCATCGACTGCCTTGCCGAATGCGCGCGCCATGCCGACTGGCTCGGCTGCCCTGGCGACCGCTGTGTTCAGGAGCACGGCATCAAAGCCGAACTCCATGACTGTTGCCGCGTGCGATGGCCGTCCGAGACCAGCATCCACGATCAGCGGGACATCAGGGAAATGTCCGCGCATCGAGCGCAGCGCCATGATGTTGACCGGCCCGAGGGCGGAACCGATCGGTGCGCACCACGGCATCAAGACCTTGCAGCCCGCCTCCAGCAGCCGCTCGGCGACAACAAGGTCGTCGGTGGTATAGGGGAATACCGAAAACCCATCCTCGCACAGGATGCGGGCGGCTTCGACCAGTCCGAACACATCCGGCTGCAGCGTGTCGTGGTTGCCGATCACCTCGAGCTTGATCCAGGTCGTCCCGAACACCTCGCGCGCCATTTGCGCGGTCGTGACCGCTTCCTTGACGGAGTGGCAGCCGGCCGTGTTGGGCAGGATTCTTGTGCCAAGCGAGCGGATCAACGACCAGAATTGTTCGCCGTCCCTGCCGCCGGCCATTTCACGCCGCAGGGACACGGTCACCACCGACGTGCCCGATGCCTGGACCGCATCGGCAAGGATGGCGGGCGATGGATATTGAGCCGTGCCGAGAAACAGCCGAGAGGGAAGCGTCGTCCCGAGAAGCTCGAACATGCTAGCCTCCCTGCATCGGTGAGAGGATTTCGATCCGGTCGCCCTCGCTCAACTGGAACTCCGCCCGGTTGGTTTTGTGCACGAGGTCGCTGTTGACGGCCGTCGCGAGCCAATCGCCTTCATAGTCGAGCGCGGCAAGTAGTTCGGCCAGCGTGGTGGCGGCAACCTCATGCGCTTCGCCGTTGACCATCAGTTTCATGAGCAAGCTCCTTGGTTCTGTCTTGACTGAAAACCAGCTTGGCAGCCTGGCGCGCCATGGCGGGCGCAAGGAGAAAGCCGTGACGATAAAGCCCATTGATCGCGATGATCTCACCCTTCGTTTCGACGCGCGGCAGGTTGTCGGGAAAGGCTGGACGGACGCCGACACCGGTTTCAACAATCTCAGCCTCGCCAAAGGCCGGATGGAGGGCATAGGCGGTGCCCAGCAGCTCCATCATGGAGCGCGCCGTGACTGGTCCAGCGGACTGGCTCTCGATCATCGTCGTACCAATCATGAAACGGTGGTCGGTGCGCGGCACTGCATAGAGTGGAAAGCGCGGATGCAGCAGCCTGACCGGGCGCGACAGCGAGATGTCTGGGGTGCGCAGGATCAGCATTTCGCCGCGAACGCCACGCAACCTGTCATCGGCGGCTGCCATTCCCGTGCAATCGATCTGACGATCGAAACCAAAAACATGCTGGGCGTCGGCGCCGAAGTGGAATTCAACACCCATGGCTACGAGCTTGTCATGAAGTGCTGACATCGCCTGGCGCGGATCGAGATGGCCCTCATCGGGGAAGAGCAATCCGCGGCGGAAGCGGCCGGCTAAGTCGGGCTCCAGGAGCGCAATTTCATCTTCATCGACCCACCGATGGCCCGACGTGCGGCGGGCGAACCGGTCGAGCTCGCCCGCATCGCGCGGCGCGGCCACGACCAGTGTTCCTGCCCGTGTCACCTGGTCAGGCGTCGCCGCATCCCACCAGTCTGCGGCGTTGCGTCCGAGATCCAGCACCGGCTGCTCGGCGCTTTCACGCTCGCACCAGGGCGCCAGCATGCCACCGGCGAACCATGACGCATTGCCGCCAAGGCTGTGCCTTGTCTCGGCAACGGTGACCGCCGCGCCGCCTGCGGCGAGCTCGAAGGCGGCGGTGAGGCCGGCAACGCCGGCCCCTTTGACCAGCACCTTCATGATGGCTCATGCGCCTGTGGCGAAAGCGGTGCGCCGGTCTCGTCCGCCGGCACGTAGAGGTCGCCGCCCTCGCGGTACTTCGCCGCCATCGCCGCCATGCCCTCCTTCTGCGCTTCGGCACGAATGTCGTGGGAAATGCGCATGGAACAGAATTTCGGTCCGCACATCGAGCAGAAATGCGCCAGCTTGTGCGCCTCCTTGGGCAAGGTCTGATCGTGGAAGGACCGCGCTGTTTCGGGATCGAGCGACAGGTTGAACTGGTCCTCCCAGCGGAACTCGAATCTGGCCCGCGACAGCGCGTCGTCGCGGATCTTCGCCGCCGGGTGTCCCTTCGCCAGGTCGGCGGCATGCGCCGCGATCTTGTAGGTGATCACGCCGGTCTTGACGTCGTTGCGATCGGGAAGCCCGAGATGTTCCTTCGGCGTGACGTAGCAGAGCATGGCGGTGCCGAACCAGCCGATCATGGCAGCACCGATGCCGGAGGTGATGTGGTCGTAGCCCGGTGCGATGTCGGTGGTCAGCGGTCCAAGCGTATAGAACGGCGCTTCGCCACAGACGGCGAGCTGCTTGTCCATGTTCTGCTTGATCTTGTGCATCGGCACGTGACCGGGCCCCTCGATCATCACCTGGCAATCCTTCGCCCAGGCGATCTTCGTCAGCTCGCCAAGCGTTTCCAGCTCGGCGAATTGCGCCGCATCGTTGGCATCGGCGATCGAGCCGGGACGAAGGCCGTCGCCGAGCGAGAAGGAGACGTCATAGGCGCGGCAGATGTCGCAGATCTCCGGGAAGTGCTCGTAGAGGAAGCTTTCCCGGTGATGGTGCAGGCACCATTTTGCCATGATCGAGCCGCCGCGCGAGACGATACCCGTGACCCGGTCAACGGTCAGCGGGATGTAATGCAGCCGCACGCCGGCATGGATGGTGAAATAGTCGACGCCCTGTTCGGCCTGTTCGATCAGCGTGTCGCGGTACACCTCCCAGGTCAGGTCCTCGGCGATGCCGCCGACCTTTTCGAGCGCCTGGTAAAGCGGCACCGTGCCGATCGGCACCGGCGAGTTGCGCACGATCCAGTCGCGGATGTTGTGGATGTTGCGGCCGGTCGACAGGTCCATCACCGTATCGGCGCCCCAGCGGATCGCCCAGACCATCTTTTCGACCTCTTCGGCCATCGAGGAGGTGACAGCGGAGTTGCCGATATTGGCATTGATCTTGACCAGGAAATTGCGGCCGATGATCATCGGCTCGCTCTCTGGGTGGTTAATGTTGGCGGGAATGATTGCCCGCCCGCGCGCCACCTCGTCGCGCACGAACTCCGGCGTGACGAAGTCGGGGATCGCCGCGCCGAAAGCCTCGCCGTCGCGCTCAAGCTTGCCGTGCAGGATCTCGCGACCAAGGTTCTCGCGGATGGCGACGAACTCCATTTCTGGCGTGATGATGCCGGCGCGCGCATAGGTAAGCTGAGTCACGGCCTTGCCTGACTTGGCCCTCAGCGGCCGGTTACGGACTGGAAACTCCGTCGTTAGGCGTTCGCCCGTGACAAATCCATTGTCTTCGGGCCGGACATGGCGGCCGTCATAGGCTTCGACATCGCCGCGCAACATGATCCATTCGTGGCGAAGCCGGGCAAGGCCGTTTTCGATGCTGGTTTCGACAGTCGGGTCGGTATAGGGGCCTGACGGATCGTAGACGGTGACGGGCGGCTCGCCGGCTGCCGGATGGACGGAGATTTCGCGCATCGCCACCCTGAGCTGCGGGTGGATGGTACCGGATTTGTGGATTTTGCGTGAGGCAGGCAGCGGTCCCGTCGAGACGGCGGGGGTGAGGGCATTCATCTTGAGGCTCCTTTGCTCGTTGCATTGGAGACCCAGTTCTGTGCCGGAAGGATGAAAAGACGCTTCTAGCGACCTGCCGAAACAGGACCTCGGGCGTAAACTCCCGCAAAGCGCTTGCACCGTCCCTACGCCAGTATGAACTGGATCAGGTTCAACGGGTCACTGCGCCGCGAATGCCAGCAGTATCTCAGCCCCTTGCCGGGACTCCCCTGGTGAATGCGTGAGGTTGGACGGGACGGCTCCGGTTTGTCAAGCGCGTTGTGGCCGCGGCTGATCGGCGGCCGGTCAGACCGTGCGGAAAAAATCGTGCATGTCTCGGCGACAAGTCAAGCGTCGGAGATGAAGGCAGGGACAAGGGAAACGCAAACCGTCGGACTAAAAATCGATCCTGATGATCACACCTTCAATGGGCACCAAAGGTTTGCGCATAGATCGCCTCGATTCTTCCTGCCTCGTCACTGGTCAGCGCGGCGAATTCCTTTTCGCGCGCGCGGTTCGATAGCTGTCCATCATTCTGGTGAAGAAAACGGAAGAGCAGATCGCTCAGCCGCTCGGGCATGTCGATAAAGGCGTCCACCTGCTGCCGGAACTGATCGTAGCGCTGCAGAAATGCGGTTTCCTCGGGAAGGTCCCGTTCGATCGTCCGCTGAACGCAGGCATAGAGGAATTCGGCGTGCGGGGTTGCATCGAAGAACCGGTAGAAATCACCGGTGTCATTCAGCACCCGGACGTTGAATTGCGGCGTCGGTTCCCATTCCACCAACGGCAGAAGGCGCTGCGAATAGCTCTCGAGCACGCCCCTGTACTCGTTGATCTGGTCCAGGATCGCGGCCGAGACTGGAAAGACCACTCCCGGCGGATTGAAGCCGCGCATGGCAAGAACGTGGTGGATTAGGTAGCGGTGAATGCGGCCGTTTCCGTCCTCGAACGGGTGAATGTAGACAAAGCCGAAGGCGAGGATTGCGGCGGCTACGACTGCATCAAGCTTTTGCGCGGGGCCCTGATCGAACGCTGCCATTCCATCGATTAGCCGCGGCAGGTCCTCGGGCCGAGCGCCGATGTGATCGGGCAAGGGCGTGCCGTTGTCTCGGTCATGCTCGCCGACGAAACCTCCTTCTTTTCGGAAGCCAAGTCTTACGAAACGGGCGTCGCCAAGTACAATTCTTTGCAGACGCAGCAGCTCATCGCGATCGATCGGCCAGCGGCCGGCTTCGCCGATGGCGCGGCCCCAGCGCTGGATGCGATCTTGCGGCGGGTGCTCGCCCTCGATCGCATAGCTTGATCGCGAGTCTTTGAGCAAAAGAAAGGCGGCGGTCCGAGCAAGGAGGTCGCGCGGCACGTCCGCTACGATTGCCTCCGCGCGCCGCGGTAGTTCAAGGCCGATGAATTTTTCGAGAATCTTGGTGCGGAACACCAGAGGGCAGAACTCACGCGTGCCGGGGAGATTGTCCCTTACGCGGTAGCGCGAAGCGGTCTTGTCGGGTCCCGGCCACTGCAGCTCGGGATCGACAACCGGAATGTATCGCCCGGCCTCCACGTCCGGCAGATCGATACGCGCGCCCCTCAGCCATTCATATAAAAACCAGATGCGGCGGGCATAACTGCCGGTCGGGCTTTCACGGACCAGCGCCTCGATCGGCGCGGGACCGGTCACTTGGAACAGCCGCTTGAGGACGGCAAGGTCCAGTCCCTCGTACTTGAGCGCAAAGGTCAGGTGGCCTTCGAGGGTAGGATTTGGGGCATGGCGGGGGGTCATGATCCGCCAGCCATCCCGTTCGGTAATGCGATGATGCTCGCCAGTGGCGAACAACCTACGGGGCAAGGGCACGGCGAGCCTGTAGGCTCCGATCAGGGCGCTGTACCCGGCCGGGGTCGCCGTTTCAGGAAGGCGGATTTCCTGAAAAACGGTAACAGGACCTGAAAATTGGTGCTGTTGGATCGCAGGCATGAAAAGCGAATCCTTCCATCGAATTTTGATTTAGTTCGGCCAAAGCCTATGAAAAATGATCCTATCCCATGAAAACTGATGCCACCAGACAAATTTTCCGAAAACCGATTCTAAAACGGGGCTGAAGTCGATCAAGCAAGAACTCCGCCACCGGCTCAAGGAAGCGACTTCAGACAAAAAGGTGAGTCCAGGAACCGCCATTCGCCCGTCTCTTAGTCACGAGGCCGGCACGGATGGCCCGCCTTACGTCGAGCCGGATTGCTCGAGGAGCAGCGCGCCGTTCGGGGCTCACTCATAGAGCGCTCCGGCGCGCGATCCCGATTTGATAGCCGCGATCACGCTCGCGACTGATCTTGGTGACGTGGCGGCGTCGGAGTAGAAAAGTGATGCAGGATCTCGGTGGCGTCGTGTGTGTGTGACCTGAAGTGAGTTCTCTGCGGTATGGGGCGGCACGCAGCGCACGCGTCTTCTCGGCAAACAGATCGACGAAGCGGCACCGAAGGGAAGTTCTTGGCATTCATTCTCGCCATCGCTGCCCCAATTTGCCGGCCGGACTGCCGATCGATCTCGCCCAATACTTTGCGCGCGCAAGGGCCGAAGCTGAACTGGGCGGCACCTGCTCATTCGGGAGCTAACTCATGCTTGGCGCGCTAGCCCGAGAGAGCTGTGCCTGATCGAATGCGTGAAATCGTAGCTCGGGGTGGAGAGGCTGACGCGGTCATCTGTCACCCGCCTTCGGGCTGTAACGGAAAGCGCGACATCGTCTCCAATGCTCGTTCCCCACGTCGAGGGGCCCAGCGGCTTGGCTGCGGGGGGACTGTCAGCTAGTGGCCGCTGGGCCTTGACGACCAGCGAGCGTAAGAGGAGGCCCTGTGCTGGCTGACGAAAACTTGCGAGCAAAGCCACGGAAAAGCATCATTCGAACGAACTCTTTCGTCGAGACGAGGAGGGCAGTGAGGCGGTAGCCGCCGCTTTGAAGCTCTCCGGCAGCTGCTACGCTGGTCGTTCAGAGGGTCGCAGCTGCGCTTGCGCCGTCATATCAGATAAGTCTAATATAATCCGCGCCTGGCCATCGAACGCCGCGGCGCCCTCGGGTCGGCGCTATTCATCGGGTGGGCATGTCGGGCACGCAAGGGAGGACGAAATGAGACTGGTTCAGTCATTTGCATTTGCTGCTGTGCTGCTTCTTTCGTCTGCATTGTCTGCGGCCGCCCACTCGGCTCGTGAGGACATCGAAGCGGCGTTGGTAAAATTCATGGACGCCTTCAACAGCGGAAACGCAGCAGCGGTAGGTCAAATGTATACCGACGATGCCGCCCTGCTGCCACCCGACGGCAAACGCGTCGATGACCGCAAGGGCGTGGAAGAATTCTGGCAGGGCGCAATCAAGGCCGGGATGAAGAATCTCACCCTGAAGGCGCTGGAAGTGGAAGGGAGCGGGAATCTCGCCTACGAAGTTGGCGCATTTACGCTCGGTGTGCCGAGCAAAGGCGGCGCCCTCTCCACCGTCGCGGGCAAGTATCTCGTCGTCTGGAAAAAGGGCGACGACGGGACATGGCGCCTGCATCGGGACATCTGGAACTTAGGTGCGGCCGAATAGGGATAGATATCCAGGCCCTCATCGACCGTCTTGCGAAGGGTAGGGCGGCTGTATTGACCGGGATCTGGTGCTCTATTGCCAGCGCTGTCGAGTGGCAGGACGATGGGGACCGGCTAACCGCGCGGTATAGCTTCGGTCTGGCGCGCTTTCCAATGGATTTGCCGCCAATTTGGCGGATCGCTGATCAGTCGCGGTGATTGCGACCACGTCACCAATTCCAATTCCCCGCTTCATGAAACGAGTCTGGAGCGTGCACGGCCTTAAGCAAGGGATTGCTAATGTGCGAGACAGCACGCTTCGCTCTAGCGGGTATGGCCCAGCGGCTTGGTTGAGGGGGGACTAGCAGCTAGAGGCCGCTGGGCCTTGACCAGCAGCATGCTTAAGAGGAGGCGCTGGCTGGCTGGCCAAAAACTTGCGCTCAAGGCAACGCAAAAGCATCATTCGAACGGACACTGCCCGCCAGAAGCTTATTCCAGCCGATAGAGCCACCATGGAATGCAAGCCCAGCAAACCGGATTCACCAAACATCGCATCAGGACCTGCGCTTGCCCGTCCATGGCCGCGCCAGTCCTTCGGCATTCAGCATTGCGACGCGGAGCAGCCAGCCGACCCATTATAGACCGCGACGGACGGTGATTAGGGCCAGCGCGGCGATAGGCAGCGAGCGTAACCATTGGCGTAAGTGGAGTGTTTCACGATCTCAATTGGTTGGCTCCGCTAGGTTTCCAGCTGGCTGCCACCGCGCACGTGCCAGCTGGAGTAAACAATGAAATATTCGAAACCGGCTTTTTGGGCGGGAGCCGCGCTAGCTGCCTGCCTTTTGCCGAAACCGGCTTAGCCGAGCCAGTTCGGCTGCGCATATTTGCAATGAGGCGTGAGAAACCTGGCATTCGACGGGAGCAGTGCAGTAACATGTGCGAAGCCTAGTCGAGTCTGCAAGCGGCAATCATTCGTCGTGAGTCGACGCTAGTGTGTGCGTTTCGCAGCACTCCGGCTGGCTATCTCGCGTAAGACGGCATGAAGAAGTGTTCCAATTTCCTGTTCGGCGCGCCCGGGTGCAATTCCTGATTCGGACAACTGAACGAGAATTGTCTTGGCGGTGCTGCGCCAGAACGCATTCGCCTCCTCGCCGTTCTTGGATTCCAGCACGCGGGCAACTCCCTCAACCAACTTCCGCCGCCGATACAGCGGAAACGCCCTTATGTTTGACACCGATCACCTCACCCATTCAGTCTCGCGATTAAGCATTGGCGGGTTAGAAAATCTGGTTAACGGCGTATTCTTTTTGGTAGTAGTAAGAGTTCTGTGCGGGCGGTGAACGGTGCCGCGATTAGCCAATGAGCGCGATGGCTTGGGCGCAAACTGTCGGGCAGGAATGGGTAAGAGCGGACATTGGCCGATCTCCGCTCTTCAGGGCCGGAAAAATCTCGACAATGCTCCCAATCGATTCCAGATCGAAGACTACGTCGTCAGAGCCGGTGTCATTGGCTGGCGTTCCGGAATAGCCGATGTCGTAACAATAGGATTTGATCGTCGCTGCTGCGCGACGGAGCAAGCCGGCACGCTCCGGCATCGTCAGCCGATCGACTTCATTGCCCCGCGCAGCAGTATAACCGCTGTTCCTGGGGCTCCCAAGCAGGATGTAGCTCCCGCTTTTGTTGACGCGATGTAGGTGGCCGATCATGATAACCAAGGGCGCAAAGAGCGACCCTCATGCTGGTGGGAGGATAAAAATGCAGCCACTTGTCATAGACGCGAAGCCTCAACCTATTTCAATTGATCCCGCTAACGCTGCAGTTCTCGTGGTGGACATGCAAAATGACTCGGCTCCAAAGGTGGAATGTTCGACAGAGCCGGAATCGATATCTCCGGGATTCAACGGGCTGTCGACCCTACTGCCAGCGTAATAGCTGCCGCTCGCAATTTGAGAGTGCCCATCGTCTATCTGAAGATGGGGTATTATTCCGACCTCTCGGACCTTGGGACATCGGACGCCCCCAACCTATCCGACATCTCCAGAGCTTTGGGGTCGGTGAGAGCATGACAGCCCCGGACGGTAGCGAGGGCCGGATTCTGATCCGCGACACCTGGGGAACAGATATCGTTAACGACCTCAAGCCAGAGGCAGGGGATGTCGTCCTCTACAAAACGCGGTTCAGCGGTTTCTACGAGACCGAACTCGATTCTGTTCTGAAGACCGCAGGCATCAAACACCTCATCGTGACAGGATGCACGACCAGCGTGTGTGTGGAGTCGACAATTCGGGATGCCTTCTTCAGGGACTATCACTGCATACTGCTAACGGATTGCACTAGCGAGCCCATCTCCTGGGAACGCCTCAAGGAGCAATCATGACGCCTCGATCACGCTCGTGCAGATACTCTTTGGATGGACATCGACGTCCGACCATTTCCTGAAGGCGATCGAGGAGCGAGTTCAGGGGGGGGTCTTGAACTAGCCGAATGAACTGGCGAGGCCGCGTATCACCCGAATTCAGATCACGGCCTTGAGATTGGGTGCGGTGACGTAGGCCCATGGCAGGAGATCGTCGATTCGGCTGTTAATAGCCGTTGACGATCCTAGTGAGGACGTCGGCGAGATAGCCGAGCGGCTCGATGCCGTTAAGTTTGCATGTTTATGCCGACCGTCGAACTATGCCGAGTGCCTCTTTCACCATGGCGGTCAGAGCGTGCTTCTCCCGCCGTTTTTTGGCCGCAGGCCAGTCGTTGACACTCGGCATAGTTCTCATGCTCAAAGGGCGTTCAGGAATTCCAGAAGCCGGTCGTTTGGTCGAAATCGCTCGGCTTTGGCGCGTTCGTACGGCTTCAGCTTGGCGAGTGCGGATTCCTTCAGCTCAAGATGTGCGTGAAGATAGATCAGCGTCGTTTCCATCGTCTCATGGCCCAGCCACAGGGCAATGACCGAGCAATCGACACCGGCCTGCAGCAATTCCACGGCGGCGGTGTGCCGCTTATGTCTTGGTCGACATAGACGGCACACCTGCGCCATGCACACGCTGCAGGCGACCCGGGATGTCCGCAAAGTCTCGCTCTGGCTCGGTCACGCCAGCCTCCAAAGCACTGAAATCTACCTGCGGGCCGAGCCGACCGCTTGCCGCGATGGCGTCCCGTCGCTCAAGTCGGGTCGCTTCCGCACTCCCGCCAGGCTGCTGGCAGTGCTGAAGTCCGTCAGCCGATCGGCAGATTATGTCGAGTGATCGCTGCTCAAATACCGCAGGCGGCAAGCAATTGCCGCTGCGGACTCCGCATAATCAGACGCTCCACGTAATTCCGGAAGTCGACTGGCCTCGTCGCCACCATGACCTTGACCGCACCAGTCGGTCCGATCACGACGTCACCGGGCGCGGCCTTGTCGCTGATCGTGGTTCTGAACGGCCTGCCGCGGATGGCGCCGTTCAGCCCGGTCTCCCGCATCAATCGTTCAATGGTGCAGCGGGCCACATCGAAGCCTTCGCGCTTCAATTGCCGCCACACCTTGCGCACGCCATAGACGGCGAAGTTCTCTGCAAACACTCTTGTGATCTCCGGCTTCAGAGCTAAATCCCGTTTCGCCCGCAATGACAGGCGGGAAGGATCGTGGTGTTGTGCCGCACGCGCGTGATAGGTGGACGGGGCAATCGGCAGAACCCTGCAGATTGGCTCGATCCCGTAGTCGCCACGATGATCATCAATGAAGGCGATCATTTTTTGAACGGGCGGTCGAGCTCCCCCTTGGCAAAATAAGCGGCTGCTTTCCGCAGGATCTCATTGGCCTGCCGAAGCTCCCGGTTCTCCCGCTCCAGAGCCTTCATCCGCGCCGTCATCTCGGTGGGGAACCCCTGCACGTTGGCCGCTGTCCACCTCCATCCGCTTCAGCCAGCCATCCAGTGCGGCTGGCGTGAGATAACGAGCCGCCACGTTTCACTCAGAACCCCGGCCCCGGCCGGGGTTTTTCATTTGCCCGGGTGATGCTAGGCTTGATAGTCTCTCTTCCGCATTTGCTTCGGGGGATGCCATGCGCACGATCGTTTTGCTGGGCAGTGCCGTGCTTTTCTCGCTCGCCCACATCCCGGCCCGCGCCGAGGAACCTTCGGTCGAACGCGGCCTCTACGTCTCGATTACCGGCGGCTGCCACGACTGTCACACCATGGGTTATCGGGAAAGCGGCGGGAAGATCGACCCGGAGAAGGCGCTCAAGGGCAGCAACATCGGTTTCCAGGATCCATGGGGGACGAGCTATCCGGCCAACCTGCGGCTCATGGTGGCAGACGACGGCGAAGATGAGTTCGTGCGCATTGCCCGCTTTTTCGACGCAGCGCCGCCAATGCCCTAGTACAATCTCCGCAAGATGGACGAAACCGACGTGCGCTCGCTCTACCGCTATATCCGGTCGCTTGGCCCCGCCGGAGCGGCAGCACCGCAGCTGGTTGCGCCCGGCGAAAAGGTGATGACGCCCTTCATCGTGCTGGAGCCGCCGCAGATGCCGCCGCCCTGCAGTCGCGATCTCGATTGCGGCATAGGTGAAATCTGCGGCACAGCGGAACCGCGGATGTGCGTTAAGCGGTAGGCCTCAGAACAGCCGTCTGGCTCCGGTCGGGGTTTTTATTTGTCGCCATGGTGATATGTTGCCCGCATGGCGAAGTTTCGCAGGTTCTGGAGGCCAGGGGAAGGGGGGAGAGGCAAAGATAGCCCCGGCCATAATTAGTCCCATCATGACCAAAATTGCTGCGGCAATGGACGTCCAATTTGCCCACACGGCGCCGGCTTTTAGTGTTTGACCGTGCCTTCAACTCTGCTGTCATACACGGATATCGCCACTCTCACGCTGCTGACGACGCCATGCTTGGAGCAATGGGCACCTTCCGGTTGCGTTCGAACGCTTCGGCGCCCCATGTTTTGAGGCACAGCGCTGCCATGGAGCTGCTGCAGGCGGGCGTCGATTGTTCGGTCCCGCTCGACGGTGTTGCTGTCAATCTCGATGCGACCGTCGTCGAGGAAGCGCGAGAGGCCTTCCCAGCGCGTGAGAGTGTAGCGGATCGTCAAGGCGAGCTTTGTCTTGTGGCTGATCAGGCCGAGCTTCTCGCGCAGCCAAGGTTCGAGATCGGGACAATAGCGCGGCTCCTTTCCTGGCGACGCACGGCGTTCGTCTGCCGACCTCGTCACTCCAAACCTGGTCGAAAGCGCGTTGGCGAAGCTCTGGATCGGACGGGTATAAACCGGCCTGTTGAAAGGGATTTTTGGAACCCCCATGCTTCAGAAAGGCCGTCACTGGTGATCAAAATTAGCGCCCGTCGGGATGAACGAGTGAACGGTATGTAAAAGGAGGACATTTGCAATGATTGTCCGCCCCAACCGGCTACGAAAATTGTCCCCAACTGGCGGTTGGTAGACGCCAAGCAGCCGGGCACGTATCGTTTGTTACGATCGGTCGCACCGGGCACAGCCCACCCCAGCGCCCACGCCCCCGTGCTCGGCGCATCGATCGACCCGTCGTGCTGTAGAGTGCGGCGGGTTTTTCAATGCCGATCGCGCAGCTCTTCACTGCCTTGGTGAGGGTCAGACGGTCGTTGCCGTTCTTTTTGATCAGCTTGCTGACCTGGCTCGGCAACACGCCATTTTCCCGCGCGAAATGTCCCACCTCATAAAGCGCATCGACCGACAGGCGGCCTCGGTCGAACAAGTGAACAAGTCTCGATTGCTTTTGTTCTCGTCCATTTCCGTTCCTACTCACTCGACATCCGACGCAGCTGGGAAATGAGGATCCGTCCGCCAATCGAGGAATGGCGGGCGGATCCTATCAGCGCAGGAAGGGACTTTTCTGCGCAGATACAAATTCGGGGCTGTTGGAGCGTCATTTCTGGCTAGCGAGCATCAGCTAGCAACCATTCCTATCACCAAGAAGGTGATGGAGACGGCGAAAACCGGTGCAAGCAGCCAGCGAGCTTGGTGGACACTGTTCTCCATAGGCTCCTCCGTTGAGCGACGCCGAGTACGAACAGACACAGTTCCGGGTGGCTGCATGTGCGGGGCTATTGCGCGCTGCAGCGCAGACTCTGGTCCTACGCACGGCTAGACCGAAGGCTCAGTGAGGAACGTCTGCACAAGCTTCATGTTTGGGGGAGCTTTGGCGCAAAGTTTCGCGTCCAGTGCAAGAGAGCTCACAAGGAGATAGCTATGAGAATGCGTCTTTCCACCGCAGCCGCGGGATTTCTGCTGCTGGCTGGTGTCGGTGCTGCCGCCGCTCAGGACGTGGTGATCGACCCGGAACAGGAGACGGTGATTAAGGAATATGTGAAAAAGCAGCCACTCGCTTCGGTGAAAATTCCTGGAGTGGAGCTCAATATCGGCTCAACCCTGCCCGACACAGTCGAGCTTCATGAGGTCCCGAACGTCAAATACCGCTACGTCGTCGTCGACGACCGGACCGTTGTCGTTGATCCAGGCACACGCAAGATCGTCAAAGTCATCCAGTGACCTGAACGATTTGGGGAGGAGAAGCCCGCCGTTACCAAGTTAGGCGGCGCGGGGACGAAGCGTGTTTGATAGGCTGTCGGGCGGCAATCGATCTATAGATCCGCCAGCACCAGGCCTTGGGCAACGCTTGATCAACCCGCCGTGCTGATGGGCACGGCGGGTTTTTCTAGATCAAGGAGGGTTAGAATACGTTGTTAATTTATAATAGCTTTGCCGCGGGCGGCGATCAAACCATGGACAAAAGGGTCGAGGGAGACTCGGAGGAACTGCGCGGGGCGAATTTGAGCTCAGAGCCGAACGGTATGGCGTGAACGCCTTCCTTCTCGTTGTCGAACTTTTAAACCTGCTGGAAAAGCGCGGAACCATCAGCAGCGACGACGTCGCGAAAATGGCCGATGCCGCAGCACTGGCTGTTGCCGCATCCAGTCAACCTGACATGAGCAGCATTAATCTCTTGCAGGCCATCGCTGCCGCGCGCCAGTCCAAATAACGGCTGTCGAGAGCGTTTTTCAGCTATTCCAAGTCCATGTCCAAACGGGGTTGCGAGGAGGTCCTATCGATTGCGCACTAAGCGTCCTTGCTGGCCGCGCCCCCGATGATCTCGTCGGCGCTGCGAGCATCGAGCACGGGCAGGGCGGCCCAGCGCCGGCGGCTGGCAGCTAGGTCTTCCAGCATTGCCGGCTTGCGAGCGTCGGATCCGAATCGACGTAGGCGCTCCTCCAGCGCGCGCTGCGAAGCGGAGCTAAACCCAACGCACGGGTTCGTTCCCGATAACGTCGCGCTTTGGCGCGGTTGCGGCAGTCTCCATTGAGAACCAGCGACGGTCCTGCAGCCGGCTTTCGTCGACAAATAGCCACCGCAGCCGCGATCATCTTGCAATTTGTGGATCTTATGCGCGGCTGCACGTGATCAGGTCGTCGGCAGACAGTGCGATCGGGCACAAGAGATCGAGCGGCTCTGGGCCGGACGTTCCATGTGCCAGGTGTCGGACCCCTTTCCCATTCGAGGCGCAAGTGGGATAGTTGTGCAGATCTGCGATTTAGTTGATCTCCTTCACGACCACCAGAATGAGAACAGTCACGATTGTTCCAGGTGGCGCAATGGCAACGACCCGAATCTGATCTCTCCGCCCAAGTGAAATACTTTCCAAAGAAGTCTCGCACCGAATTCTGCAAGTCTTTCTATCTCACAGTACGTCCTGCCGCTTTTGACAGCTCCTTCCGCTTGCATATCTCGACACTCGGTCTTTCTTCGTTGTTCGGGTGATTCAGATCGGAGAAACGACAAGTGCCGGCAACCAAGATTTTGTGGGGACAGGTCCTCACCACCCTTGGGTTCGTCCTCGTGACAACATGGGCAGCGACACAATGGACGGCATGGCGGCTCGGCTTTCAGAGCCAACTCGGTCCGTCCTGGTTCGAACTGGCGGGACGGCCCATTTATCCCCCGCCGGCATTTTTCTGGTGGTGGTTTTTCTATGACGCCTACGCGCCGAAGGTCTTTGTTGAGGGCGCGGCGATTGCGGCAAGCGGCAGCCTGATGGCGATCGCCACCGCGATCGGGATGTCGGTATGGCGCGCGCGCGAGGCAAAGGACTCCGCGACCTATGGCTCGGCACGCTGGGCGACGCGAGCCGAAATCAGAGCCGCAGGCATAGTCGGTCCTGATGGCGTGGTGCTCGGCAAGCTCGACCACGACTATCTACGCCATGACGGTCCCGAACACGTGCTGTGTTTTGCGCCGACCCGAAGCGGCAAGGGTGTTGGCTTGGTCGTGCCGTCGCTGCTGACTTGGCCGGGTTCGGCAATTGTCCACGACATCAAAGGCGAAAACTGGGAACTGACGGCCGGATGGCGCGCACATTTCGGCCGGGTGCTTCTGTTCGATCCGACCAATGCCGCATCCGCGGCCTATAACCCTCTGCTGGAGGTGCGACGAGGCGAGCCGGAAGTTCGAGATGTGCAGAACGTGGCGGATGTCCTGGTCGACCCGGAAGGCACATTGGAACGCCGCAACCACTGGGAGAAGACCAGCCATGCGCTGCTGGTCGGCGCCATACTGCATGTGCTCTATGCGGAGAAAGACAAGACCCTTGCCGGCGTGGCGAACTTCCTCTCCGATCCACAGAGGCCAATCAAGACGACGTTGCGCGCCATGATGCTGACCCGGCATTTGGGCGAAGCCGGCCCGCACCCGGTCGTGGCGTCGGCTGCCCGAGAACTGCTCAACAAATCCGAAAACGAGCGCTCCGGCGTGCTCTCGACGGCCATGAGTTTTCTGGGCCTCTACCGCGATCCGGTTATGGCCAAGGTGACCTCATGTTGCCACTGGCGGATCGCCGACCTTGTCGAGGAGAGACGGCCGACGAGCCTCTATTTGGTCGTGCCGCCATCGGATATCAGCCGCACGAAGCCGCTAATCCGCCTCGTGCTTAACCAGATCGGCCGCCGACTGACGGAAGATCTCCATGCGAAGGATCATCGACAGCGTTTGTTGATGATGCTCGACGAGTTCCCGGCGCTCGGCCGGCTCGATTTCTTCGAAAGCGCGCTGGCCTTCATGGCCGGCTATGGCATCAAGTCGTTCCTGATCGCACAATCACTCAATCAGATCGAGAAGGCCTACGGACCGAACAATTCCATCCTCGACAATTGTCACGTACGGGTAAGCTTCGCCACCAATGACGAGCGGACAGCCAAGCGCGTCTCAGACTCTTTGGGGACCGCGACCGAGTTGCGCGCCATGAAAAACTATGCCGGCCACAGATTGTCGCCCTGGCTCGGGCATCTGATGGTGTCGCGGCAGGAAACGGCGCGCGCTCTGATGACGCCGGGCGAGATCATGCAGCTGCCGCCCACCGACGCAATCGTCATGATCTCGGGCCAGTTCCCAATCCGAGCGAAGAAGGCACGCTACTTCGCCGATCAGCGGCTTGCCGAGCGTGTCCTGCCGCCACCGAAAGCCGGAGAGAGCATGCAAAACGCTCGCTCTGACGACTGGACCGGAACGACAGTCTTTGCTGAGCCGGAAGGCAATCCTCAAAAATCGTGGCGCGCCAAGGATCAGCAGGACGACGATCCGGCCAATGGCGGCATCCGCCGCCAGCCCGAGCTTCCCGAACATGAGGACATCGCACCGGAGCGAACAACACAGCGCGACGATGAGTTCGATCTTGACCGGGACGAGCCCGACGATGACGCCATGCGCCGTCGTGGTGTCGATCAGGCTATGAGGCGCGCAGCACGTCAGGCCGCTCTTGACCCCAGTGATGGCATTGAGCTTTGAGCCCATGAAGAACGCGAAGAAAAAACGTCTGTCTGCCTATCTTGATCCTGACGTGATGAACGGACTGGCCGATTACGCTGGGCGGCGCGAGGTCTCGCTGTCACTGGTCGCCGAGGCTGCGCTCGCATCGTTTCTGTCGCCGGATGCCGAAGAGCGGAAGCAAGCGGCGATAACTCGGCGTCTCGACCAGATCGATCGACGCGTACAGCGTGTCGAGCGTGACGTCGGAATTGCTATTGAGACGCTAGCATTGTTCGTCCGGTTTTGGCTCAACTCGACCCCAGCCTTGCCGGAATCCGCTCAGGCCGAAGCCCGCGCGAAGGGTTTGCAGCGTTATGACAATTTCGTCGATGCGCTCGGTCGCCGGCTGAGCAAAGGACCAAGGCTCAGGCAGGAAATAGCCGACGATGTTCCGCCAGTACCGCCAGTGAACGGATGAATCAGCCGGCAAGATAGGTTGGCAGAGGCGAGAATTCCTGATGCGACGCTATGCCCGATCATCGCGCGACGCCAGATTGAACCATCTCTCGGGACCATGATCTTTCCAACGGGTTTGGCAATCTGCTCGCGCACCATTTCTAAAATCGTGCCCACAGAATTCGAGTGGTGAGGGGAGCGGACGTCGTGTGTCTGCTTTGCTCCCCTCTAGACAACAATAGTCTGATCAGATCAAAAAACGCCCATCGAATCGATTGCGCAAACGTTTCGATGACACTATGGTTATTATACCCGCCAGGACAGAGCGGGCTTAAAGCGCAACATCAGGGAGGAGCGCTTGCGTGCAGCACTCCGTTTGAGCCGCAATGGCAACGATGGTTGAGGTAGCCCGTCGTGCCGGCGTGTCGGTCTCAACGGTGTCCCATGTGATCAACCGCACGCGCTTTGTCTCGCCTGCGAAGTCGAAAGCCATTAACGAAGCGATTGCTTTGCTTGGATATCAGCCCAATGCGCTGGCGCGTTCTCTCAAGGTCGCTTCAACCAACAGCGTCGGCTTGGCGATTTCGGCGATCTCGAACCCGTATTTCACTGACATCATCTGTGCCGTGGAAGCGGAATGCGCGCGTCTTGGCCTCATGGTTTTCCTCTCCGACACGCAGGACGATCCTGATCGGGAGCTTGCGGTCGTTCGCGCCTTCCATCAACGACGTGTTGACGGCGTTATTCTGGCGCCCTCGGGTGCCCCAGAGCGAGCCACCAACTACCTTGCCGAGAAAATGGTTCCCTGCGTTCTGATCGACCGGTTTGCCGACGAACGATTTGACCAGATCGGCGTGGAGAACCAATCTGCGATGCGGGCTCTTATCGATCACGTCGCATCCTTCGGCCACCAGCGGATTGGGTTCATTGCGGGGCAGCCGGGCCTTGCTACGACTCGCGAACGTATCAATGCGTTCAAGTCAGCTTTGATGGCTAACGGACTTGCCTACGTGTCGGAATATCTGCCGCCAGGCAACGTCGACACGGCGAGCGCTACGGCATCGACCCGCGCGATGTTGTCATTGGCTTCGCCGCCTACGGCGTTGGTCACCGGCAACAATATGGCGACGATCGGAGCGGTCCGAGCGGTTCGCGAAAAAGGTCTCGCAATACCTCGGGATCTTTCACTTGTCGGCTTTGACGACTTCGAATGGGCCGATTGTTTTGAGCCGCGACTGACCCTTATTGCGCAGCCTTGCACCGAAATCGGGCGGCAGGCCGCATCGTTGCTTAGCGCCCGAATTGCATCAACGGATACAGAGCCCCGCTCGGTGCGGCTTCAGGCGACGCTGCATGCCCGCCAATCCTGCGGGAGGCCGGCATGAGCGCGCCGCTTCTATCGGTGACAGGGGCCGTGAAACGCTTCGGCGGCGTCCAGGCACTACGCGGTGTCGATTTCGATCTCAAGCCAGGCGAGATCCACGCCCTGCTGGGCGAGAACGGCGCCGGCAAATCGACATTGATGAATCTGCTGTCGGGAGTTTACGCACCCGACGAAGGTACAATCCAGATTGACGGCAAGCCGGTGCGGTTCAACAACCCGCGCGAGGCGCAGACGGCCGGAATTGCGACCATTTTTCAGGAGCTTGATCTCGTTCCAACGCTCGATGTGGCGTCAAACCTCTTCCTTGGCCGCGAATTGATGCGCTCGGGCGGACTGCTCGATGTGGCGCGGATGCGCCGCGAAGCTCGCAAGCGTCTGGAAGCTATCGAACTGGCTATCGATCCCGCCAGGCTAGTCGGCGACCTCTCGATCGGGCAACGCCAGGTCGTTGCGATCGTCAAAGCGTTGTCCTATGCGACGCGGGTCCTGATCATGGACGAGCCGACGGCGGCCCTAACGGTGGGCGAGGTCGAGAGGCTGTTCGACATCATGCGCAAGCTCGCCGCCAGTGGCGTCGGCATCGTCTATATCTCCCACCGTCTGGAGGAAGTGCCGCAGATCGCGGACCGGGTGACGGTGATGCGGGACGGACGTGTAGCCGGCATCACCGATCCGCACACACCGCAGGCCGAACTGGTGCGGCTGCTCGTCGGGCGCCCACTGGACGAACTCTATCCCCAGCGCACCACGGCCGTCGGCCGGGCTCTGCTCAGCCTGCGCGATGCCAGCTTCCGGCTAGCGCGCGACAGCGCCGGCTGGCAGGCCCCGACAGGGCTTTCACTCGAGGTGCATGAAGGCGAGATCGTCGGGCTGGCCGGCATCATGGGGGCAGGGCGCACCGAGCTCCTGAGCGCGCTTTACGGCACCGGCCTTTCCGGCCACTGGGAGGGCGGGGTCGCCATTTCCGGCCGTCCGGTCAAGCTTGATTCCATCAGAGCCGCGCGCATTGCCGGCATCGCCTTCGTCACCGACGACCGCCGTGGCAGTGGCCTAATGCTGAGGATGGCGGTTGGCCTCAACCTGGTCATGTCGGTGATCCGGCGAATATCGCCGGGCGGACTGATGTCGCCGCGCCGCCAGGCCCAGGCGGTGAAACAATCGTTCGGCCAGTTCGACATTCGGCCGAAGAATCCCGACGTCGCGGTCGGCGCGCTGTCCGGCGGCAACCAGCAGAAGGTGGTGCTGGCCAAGGAGATACTTGGCAATCCCCGGCTCTTGCTGCTCGACGAGCCGACGCGCGGCGTCGATGTCGGCGCCAAGGGCGAGATCTATCAGCGGCTGCGGCAGTTGGCTGCACAAGGCCTGGGCATCCTGGTTGCCTCCAGCGAAATGCCGGAGCTGATTGGCCTGTGCGACCGCATCGTGGTGCTGCGCCAGGGGCGCAATGTAGCGGAATTCACCGGTGGCGTTGACGAGCACACCGTGATGGCAGCGGCAAATGGCAGGGATGCGTGATGTCCGAGCAGAAGATTTCGGTTGCGAGCGGTCCGGTGCTGGCCGCACCGGCCGCAAAGCATCGCGATCCACTCGCGCTGATCGTGCGCTTCCAGAGCCTGATCGGCCTGGTGCTGGTGGCGATCGGCGGCGTCATCTTCTCGCCGAGGCGCCATGGCGAGATACTGTTCCTTGCGCCCGACAACATGGCCAACATCGTGCGCGCGGTGTCGGAGACCGGCATTATCGCCATCGGCATGACCTTCGTCATTATCACCGCCGGCATCGACCTTTCGGTGGGCGCAGTGCTTGGTCTCTCCAGCGTCGTCACCGCGACGATGATGATCTCCGGCGGCTTCGGGCTTATCCCGACCATCCTCGCCGTGCTGGTAATGGGCACCGTCTTCGGCATGATCCAGGGCACCATTTCCAGCCGCTTTCGGCTCGAGCCGTTCATCGTCACGCTCGCCGGGCTGCAGGCGGCGCGAGGTCTCGCGCTGGTCGTTTCCGGCAATCAGTACATTAATATTTCCTATGGCGACGGGCCCGGCCTGGCGCCACCTGTCTTCGCGGTGCTGGGCGAGCGCCTGTTCAACAACACGGTACCGGTGGCGACCATTGTCTTCATCGCCTTCGCCACTATTGCTACCCTGGTACTGAATACCACGCGCTTCGGCCGCTATGTCTTTGCCGTCG
Source organism: Mesorhizobium sp. M0019 (assembly GCF_040323975.1). Classification (NCBI taxonomy): domain Bacteria; kingdom Pseudomonadati; phylum Pseudomonadota; class Alphaproteobacteria; order Hyphomicrobiales; family Phyllobacteriaceae; genus Mesorhizobium; species Mesorhizobium sp. M0019. Next base: position 106,901 of record NZ_JAMYVK010000011.1, read on the forward strand.
GCGGCAACGAGCGAGCGGCGCGTATTTCGGGCGTGCCGGTCTCGATGGTCAAGATCTCGGTCTACGCCATTACCGGATTTGCCGCCGCCCTTGCCGGCATCGTGCATGCCGGTCAGTTCAACTTCGGCAGCGCCAATGACGGTATGGGCTATGAGCTCACGGCCATCGCGGCCGTGGTCATCGGCGGCACCAGCCTGTTCGGCGGCGCCGGCTCGATGGTCGGCACCGTTGCTGGCACGATCATGCTCGGCGCGCTCGCCAACATCCTTCAGCTCAACAACATTACCCCCGCCATGCAGCTGCTCGCGACCGCCGCGATCATCGTTCTGGCGGCAGTGCTTCAATCCCTCGTTCGCCGCCGCGAGGGTTTGGGACGATAGGAGGCCGGCGGCAGCATTTGGAAGACCGTGAAACCAAGGTCTGGCCCTAGGCCCGACGAGGAGGAGAGCAAGCATGACAACGATGGAAAAAGGATCGAGGCGCGCCCTGCAGGTCGCCTTTCTAGCAGGCTCTTGCCTGTGCATGGCGGGTGCTGCCCAAGCGGCCGACCCGATGGTCAAGACCTGCGCCAAGGACGGCCAGTTCATCATCGGCTTTTCGCAGGCGAACAATGCCGAGCCCTACCGCCAGCATGTCAATGACGAGCTGACCGCGGCGGTCAAGGAAGTGCCGCAGTTCACGCTTCAGATCGCCGACGGCGCCGGCAACGTCAACACGCAGACCTCGCAGGTCGACAACTTCATAACCCAGAAAGTTGATCTGCTCTTGATCTCGCCCTTCGAGGCAGCGCCCATGACACCGGCGGTGAAGCGCGCGATGGATGCCGGCGTTCCCGTCATCGAGCTAGACCGCAAAACGGTAGGCGACCCCGGCAAGGACTACACCGCCTTCATCGGCGGCGACAATTACAAGATCGCGCTCGAAGCGGGCAAATACACCGCAAAGACCCTGCTCCCGGAAGGCGGCGAGGCGGCGGTGCTTGAAGGCCTGCCGAGTTCAACGCCGGCGGTGGAGCGACTCAACGGCTTCAAGGACGGTGTGAAGGAGAATGCCAAAATCCAAGTGGTGGCCGAGCAGGCCGCCGACTGGGTGCCCGACAAAGCCCAAACCGCCTTTTCCGCCATGCTGCAAGCGCACCCGGACATCAAGGTGCTCTATGCCTCGAACGACATGATGGCGGCTGGTGCGCTGCTCGCAGCGAAGGGTGCGGGCAAGCAGGTCAAGATCATCGGCACCGATGGCCTGCCGGGTCCGGCCGGCGGCATCGAGGCCGTGGCCAAGGGCGACTGGGCGGCAACCTTCACCTACCCGACCGGCGCCAAAGAAGCGATCGAGATGTCGAAGAAGATCCTGCTTGAGTGTGCTTCGTCGGTGGAGCCGACGGTGACGGTGGACACGACCGCGATCACGCCGGAAAATGCCAAGCAGATGATGGGAAACTGAGGGCAGGGCCGACAGCAGAGTTGATACGGCAAGGCCCCCAGAGTGGGCCTTGTTGTTTTTGGGAGCGAGCCGGCGTGGTCGTCGTCGGTCAAAACTCCGGCTAGAAAATCCCGGCGGTCGAAGGACGGCACGCAGTTGAGCGCGTAGACGGCTTCAGCCCGTCTCGCGGCGATTTCAGCTGGATCTTGCAAGCAGCCTTGTCACGGGCTCGTTTCCATTTGGTTGGCGCCAGACACTCGCGGAAAGCGCGAAAAGCGCCTCTATTCCGGAATAAAGCAGTCTCGCCGATGACCGCCACCGTCACCGCCGCCGCCGTCTCGAAAAACTTCGGCGCTTATCAGGATACCTCTGTTCCGCAATCCGGTCGTCATCACCAAAACGGCCGCACGCGCACCGTGCTGCTGGCCTACGAGGTTTTTGTCTGGCTGTTGAAGCGCGACAGGCGGGTCGAGCTGATAGCGGAGCTCAGCGAGGACGATATCGCTGCGGTCGAAGCCTCCGCATGGAGCCGAGTCCCGACTATCTCAACCACGAGCTCTCTGGGCCAAAACCAAAGTCGGACACGTCTTCTGTTATTCCTATTTCTGGCATTGGCACACCGGGAGGGCGCGAAGAAGGCGACAAAGACCAGCCCTGGCTGGTGCTGGCGCTGGTCGGCCCCCACGAAGCACGTGGACAATACTAGTCTAGCCCTTCGCCGGCGCCAGGCGTTGCTTGCTACGTCGCAGCTGCCTACCGCAGGTCCAGCTGCAGCAGGCCGCTATAGTCCTCCGTCGTCAGGAAGAAGCCCTCGTCGATCGCCTTGGCCTTGAAAGCAGGATCGTCGCCCAAGTCTCGGAATTCCGGCTTCAATGTGCCCGACGCGTTAAAATAACGATCGCGAAAGGCCGCCCGCTCAAGCTCGGCATAGTCTCCGCTCTTGCCTGCGACCGTGCAGGATTTCAGTTGAGTTTGGTCGGCGGCCTCCGCCGGAAACGACGTCCTCGCGAAGTCCATCGGCCCGATGTCGGGCGCGATGCCCCTGGGATGCGAGGTGACGCATCGGACGGTCGTATCCGCGCCGGCGACAGACAGGTCAAAATAGGGCGGGTTCAATCCCTTCGCCGCGAGGTAGGCGAAGCCGCGGATGCGGTTAACCGCCTTCAACGCTTCCAGGTCTGTTGTTTCGAGCATGTCATTGCCGATTTTCACCCCGCCGGCGGCGCCGAGCGTGGCCATCTGTTGCTGCAGCCAGGCCGGATCGCGGTCGATCCATGTCAGGAAATCGAGCGGCACGGCCTGCGGTTCCTTGAGCTGCTTGCTCATGGATTGCGCCGCCGCCGCTGCCGCAAACATGAGCACGGAACCGGCGAGGATCGCCGGAAGCTTCGGGAGTCGTCGCATGTCAAAGTCTCCATCCTTGGTCGCGGTCTCGGTTACCAATGGACGCGCGGCTTAATGCCGAGCATGTCGCGCAACTGGTTCTCCGTTATGTCGTCGGGTCGACGCGTGCCGCCGACACCGATGGTACGTGCTTCCTCGTTGCGATAAGCATATGACTTGCCATCGAGGCCTATGTAGGGCGCATCCTTGAACCCCGAATGCTGGCCGGCCATGCGGTGCGTGGCGTGGATTTGCTCATGACCGAGCACGATGCCAGGATCCGCCGGATTGGAGGCAGTCGTTCCCGAGGACTTGTCGAACTCGACAGACGTGCGCGTGCGCGACGCAGCCGGGTCATAGCCGATGATCACGTCGCCCTTCGTCGTTTCCGGGTTCCCCAACGGATCCTTGTTGCGGGCCGCGGTGACGCCCGGCTCGTTCTGGATCGTCGTGGTTTGTGGGTCGGCGATGACCCGGCGCATCAGCTCGCGGCCGCTGTCGAAGGAGTTGGATCCGACAAAGAAGTTCTTCACGTCCAGCCAGGCGCCATGCAGCCAGCTTTGCGATACCTCGCCAGTCTTGCTGTCGACCCGTGCGGTCGGATCGACTCGCTGGATGTCCTCTTCGACCTGCCGCCGGTAGGCCGCGTCGCCGGCGACGATCTCCTTCAGGCCGGTCGGGTCGATGAACGCCATCGGGTTGTTGTTGGCGTAGGCAAACAGGTTGCATGCCGTCGAATTACCCGTGCACCGCTCGGGGTCGCCGACATAGAGCGGATCGGGCGAGATGAAGCGCCCGAGCGCCGGATCGTAGTATCGGGCGCCATAGTAGTAGAGCCCGGTATCGTCATCGAGATACTTTCCAGTGAAACGGTGATGGGTCTTCTCGCGCGGGACGTCGGCCGCGACATCCGTCAGGTGCGTGGCCCAGGCCGGGGACAATGTCTCGGGCTTATGTTCGGTGCCGTATGCCTTGTAGAGCATCTGCTCGACCGGCACGCCGTTCGAGGCGATGACATAGTCGCTGCTCTCAATGTGATCCTTCAGGTAGTAGAACCATTTGCCGGTGCCGTGCTCCAGGCGGACAAGCTTGGCCTCCGCCAGGTTGACGTAGCTCTCTTCGCCCTTAGGTCCGATCTCGAACGTGTCTACCGGGTAGAGGTAGACCTGTTCCGGCCCGTTCGCCGGAATTACTTTCTTGTAGAGGCGGCGCCCGGTTTGGTCGTAGCCGTAAAGCACTTCATTGGTGGCCGTCTGAGCGCGGATCAGTCGTCCGTTGATATCGAACACCGTTCCCGTCAGGGTCGGCGATTTCGCAAGTTGGGCGAAACCGTCGAAGGTGTAGGGCTTGGCCGCGGTTCCTGCCGGAATAAGGCCGGTCGCGGAACCGGACGCCGGCGCGATCGCCGCGCCGGGTTCGAGCTCGTCATTGCGGACGAACGTCCCCGCCGGCGAGTAAGCGAAGTCGGCCGGCCGTCCATAGCGGTCGATGCGGACGAGCTCGTTCTTGAAGTTGTAGTGGAACGTTCCCGACCGATCGACATGCCCCTCGTTGCCGACGCCTTGCGCCAATGTGTCAGCGATCTGGGTGATCGAGCCATTGGAGTTGAAGGTCATGGTGAGGTCCTGCAAGGACTTTCCGCCGGCTTGCGTCACGATATGCGTGAGGAACAGGGTCGCCGGATCAAAGGTCAGTTGCGTGAACGCCCCGAGGCGATAGTCGACCCGTTCAATGCGCGATTCCGCATTGTAGGTGATGTTCTCGATGATCTTCTGGGGTTCCGAAAAGTCGGGGTGCATCACAGTGACAGACCTCAGATTTTTGTCGGGCCCGAGTGCGAACTTTGAGGCCAGTCCGCGCGGACCTTCTGACGAGTCGATGCGGCCGTCGAGCGTGTGGTGGAAATGGTCGGCGTATTTCGCGCCGCCAATCTCCACCTCATGGGCAACCATGCGGCCGTTGGCGTTGTAGGCGTAACGTTGGATTGCATCGAACGCGCCGTTGGGATCATGGATGGTGATCTGCGTCGTCTTATCGAGCGGCAACACGATCGGCGCTTCGAACCCTGCTGCGGATGCGACCTCGACACCCCTGTCATACTCGTATTCGAGGTGCAAAACGCCGTCATTGGCTTCGGTGAGCTTGCGGTTCAGGAAGTCATAGGTGTAGGTCTGGACCGACGTTTCACCGTTGGTTCCGACGCGGGCGACCACCGATTGGCGACCGCGCGCATCGTAGAACGCGTAGCGGTCGCCCATTCCCGGGATCGACTGGAATTCGATGTCGCCGACGGAGTTGTAGATCAGCCGCCGCGGCGTCATCTCGCCCGGCAGCCAGATTTCGCTCAGGTAGCCGAAGGAATCGCGCACGAAACGCGAAATATGCGTCGTGCCGTTGCCGTCGCTGGCGATGGAAGCGGTCACGCCGTTCTCATTCCTCAGCGAATACTCGCTGTTTTGAACGGTGCCGTCGAACTGGTCGTTGTAGGTCGTGACCGTGAGCGTGCCCCAGGGTCGGAAGATCATGTCGGAAACCTTGCCCGACGGATGGGTTTCGCGGACCATCCGGCCGGCCGGGTCATAGGTGTAGGCATTGCCGATTTCGCGATCGGGGCGCGGAACATCGCCAAGGTCGAACACCTTCTGCAGGTTGAGATCGTCAACGCCGCCGAAGCTGGTCACCACAAAGGGCGTCCAGCGGAAGGTCTGTTTTTCGTTGCGGTTGTAGAGTGAGAAATTGAAGACCCTGACGCCGCCCTCGGCGACGTTTTCAAGTTCGGCGACCTTTTCGCTGCGCGCGTCGTAGGCGGCGAGGTCCGCGATGAACTCGCTCTCGCCTTCCGGTGTCTCGGCAACACCCGCATAGCGGCGGCGCGCCGTCAGGATGAGCGACGGCAGCCCATGCTCGCCGATCTTGTAACTGTAGAAGCGTTCGGCACCGTCCGTGGCGGTTTCCCGGGTTTTGCGGCCGAGAGCGTCGTAGCTGTTCATCACGACCATGCCCAAGGGTGTGGTCGTCGTCGCCACGGCGCCCTGGCGCGGCCCATCATAGGTCATTTTCGTCGTCTGATCGAGCTCGGCCGCACCGCCCGACAGCTTGGTGTGGCTGAGCGTCAGGGTGCCGGTTGGGTCGTAGATCGCTGACTCGGTGATGCCGAGTTCGTCGGCGATCGAAATACTGTTGCCGAAAACATCGTAACCCATAGTCTTCGCCAGCTTACGGCTGGCGTTGCGGAACTGTTCGAGCGCGGGCGGCAGCGCGCCAAGTCCCGACAGTACCTCAAGCGTTCGCGACCCCATCCGACCGCCGGAATTTGGCAGGTAGGTGAAACTCTCGCGGCTGAGCAGCCGGGTCCCAGCCAGGATACGCCGCTCGGACGCCGCGTTGATGATGCCGAGCGCCGCCAGATCGGCGCGCGACTGGGTGTAGTCGGTCTGGGTCGTACGGCTGAAGCCGGGAACCGTCAGGCTCTCCGGTCCCAGAATGTCGCGCACCCTGACCGTCTCCGACGCAGGCATGTTGAATTCGTCAAAACCGGCATAGGTCTGGGTCTTGACCGGATCCTTACATTCGGGATCGGCCACGTCCTGCTGTTCGGCCTCGCCGGCGGAGTCGGTCAGCGTCTCCTTGACCTTCCTGAGATAGGACGAGCCGTCGCCACGCGAAAACGCCTCCCACACCGACGATTCGCATTTCAGCATCATGCCGGTCGTCGGCAGCTTCTGGCTGCGCGTAGCGGTCGACAGCGAGTGCAGCGCCGCCGCCGACGGATCGAGCGTCTCGGTTGTCTCCGCGCTCGCGACGAGCGTCGCCTCCGACTTCACTTCATAGGTCTTGCGGATCTTCAGTTTGCCGGCGAGGTTCAGGTCAGCCGCCGTTTCCGCGAAGGTGTAATACTGTTCGCGATCGAGGCTTGAACGCTGCGTGATGCGCTGGCCGGCCGCGTTCTCGTCACCGTAAGCGACCTTCTCGACCTCCGAGAAGCCGATAAAACGGCGATTGATCACATCATAGAATGGATTGTGGTAGAAATATTCGTCCGTCTGCACTTGGGCGCGAACCTGGCCGGGTATGCCCTGCGACGTGACGAGCTGCTTGGCGACGACAACGGGGAAATGCAAGTTGCGCGTCAGCTGGCCGTTGGCGCGGTCGCGCAGCATCTCGTCGATCGAGGTCGCATAGCGAATGTCGTGCCGGCGGCCGGAATCGAAGTCGACGACAGTGAGCAGGTTGGCCTTGACGAGTTGCATCGTGTCGGTGCGATTGAAGTCAATGACGACGACCGGTTTCACCTCGTCGCCGGACGGCTTCTGGAACACGATGATTTCGGTCTGGCCGTCGCCGTCGATGTCGGCGACGCGCGAGGCGAAGGTCTGCGTCGACGTGCCGAGTTGAACCCGCAGATTGAGCGCGATGCTGAGCGGATCCTTCAGGTAGGTCCCGTCGCCGAAGCCGAGCCAGATGCGCATCTGGTCGGTGCGCTCGCCCATCGACGCGAAATCGATTATGCCGTCACCATTGGCGTCGATGTACCACATCGTGGCGATGCTATCGCCGGGCTGCATGCCGCCTATCTTCGAGAAGGTGCCATGACCGCAGACCGGGTCGTTGATCGCGGCGTCACCAAACAGGAGCGCATTCGGGTCCGTCGAGAAGATGTTGCCTTGGTGCTCGTAGAGACAGAAGCCCTGGTCGGCTGGACGGATGACAACGAGATCGGGCAGCCGGTCGCCGTTGATGTCGACCATCCGCACATTGTTGCGACCCAGGATCTGGCCGTCCTGGCTGTTGAATGGGAACGCCTTGGTCAGCCCGCCGAAATTGACGCTATAACCGCCATCGGGCTGGCGCCGGGTGAGATTGAGCAATATCCGCCATTCGGTGCGGCCATCGGCATTGAGGCGCGTCGTGACGATGTCGGACAGGCTGTCCATATTGAGGTCGGCGAAGCGGCCATTGCCGCCCGCGAAGGTCGTGGGAGAGACGCCGGGCAGCGGGATCGAGCGGCCGAGATAGGGGAAGGTCCCGTCGGCCTTGCCGTCATAGACATGCATCAGCCCGTCTTCGATTTCGACGATGTCGACGAAACTGTCGCCCAGTATATCGGCAAAAGCGAAGCGATTGTCGGTGAGCCGCGGCGTGATCTGACGAATTAGTCCAGCCTCGGTCGGACGCGACAGCACGAGCTGGGTTGTGTCGCCGAAGGCGCTGTTCAGGTCGCCGCTGCCCAGATGCACGGTCGCGCCGTCATCCTTGGTCTGCACGATGTCGACCAGGGCATCCATGTTGAGGTCGGCCAACTCGAAATTCTGCGGCGGGATGTCGCCGGCGAACGCCATCTTCGGCGCTTCGAACACGACGGGGCGCGATGCCAGTTCGGCACTTGTCCACGACGAATAGCCGAAATGGATATCCGGGAGCTTCAGTGTCGATTGCGCCAAGGCCGAGCCGCTGGTGTCGCCATACCGGTAAAGCACGCGCAGCTGGTCGAGCACATTGACCGACTGCGCGTCGATGAGCGGCGTGAGGTCGGCTTGAGCCTTCGCCAGGCAGTCCGGATGCGCCCGGACGACGAACTTCGACGTGTCACTGGTATCGCGGCCGACATATCCTATGCACCATTGGGCGTAGACGGTGTCCTTGAACTTGGCCGTTACCTTGCCGTAGAGCCGGGCGTTCTCCTGCTTGCTGCCATTGGTGTGGCTGACGAGTGTCGATTGCGTCTCGATCAGGTCGAACTGATAGCTGCTCTGGCCGCCGGCGAAGCTGGCCTTTGTCAGATAGCTGCGTCCACCGAAACGCTGGTAGTCGTAGCGGATGGCTTCGCGGTTGGCGTTGAGCTGCAGTACCAGCGGCCATTTCGTGACGTAGGGCTTGGCTATGTCGAAATTGCCCTCCGCTACGGAGGGATCGCCGCTAAAGATCAGCCGCGTGCCGTCGGCGTTGGTCACCTCGAAGCCGGAGGGGACGGTGTCGGTGTGCAGGCCGCCCTCGAGGTCGAGCGAAATGACGTCGAACGCACCGGTGTGGTAGAGGATCTTGACGAAATCCTCGGCGTATTCGGGCTTGTATTCCCAGACGCCGTTTTGGTTTCCGAGAAAGATGAGCCGCGCGCCCATATACGACAAGCGAGAGAAGAAATCGCCGCCCGGTTTGGTGCCTGGAACGGCCGTGCCGAGATCGTCATTGACGGCGATTGCCTGGGTATTGAACTGCCAACCGATGCCAAGCCCGTTGCCCGTATCGCCTGCGAACTGGCTATACGTGAGGCTCATCTGCGGCCCGAACTGGCCGCGCGTTGGCAGGGTGGGTAGCGGTAGGGTGAAGTTCGCCGATCCCGTGTTGTTGTTCAGCGAGAAGCTGCCCTCTTCCTGCGCGACGGTGCCGCCCGCGGTCGGCAACTGCACGATCGACGTTGCTGATTTGTCTTCGGCGCGAGCCGGGAAGCCGATTACTGCGGCGCCAGCGGTCAGGGCTGCGAGGGCGGTAAGGGTCTTTGCGAACATGGGACTACCTCTCCGGGTGTAGGCATTACTGATGAATTTGCGGGCCCACGATGATGAGCTGCAAGCAGTTCGGGCGCGGACAGATGACCGAAGGCTGGACGGCGATCGCGTCGTGCAAGTGAATGTTTCCATCGAAGATGCGCAACGGCTCGCGGTTGCACGCTTCGGCGACTTGCGGGAGGAGCGGCTGCGGGAAGGAGCAGATCGGATTGTTGCCGAGATAGGACTTTCCGATCACCGGATGGACGTGAGCGAAGTTCTCGATCCGGTTGCCCCTCAGATCGACAATCGACAGCGCCGGAAGCGAGCCGAGCGGCAGTGCATCAAAGACCCGGTTGTTGCGTAGATCGATATTCGACAACGCCGGCATGTTCGACAGATTGCCGACATTGGCGATCTGGTTGTCGTCCAGGTAGATGTATTTGAGCCCGCCCGAGCCGAAGCGCGGGATCGCCGACAGCCGATTGGTGGCCAGGTTCAGTTTCTGAAGCCCCGTCAGCGATGCGATCGGCGAGGCGTCGGTGATCAGATTGTCGAACAGGTTGAGTTCGCCCAGTGCCCGGAAATGGACGACGGGGTTGACGGCGATGATCGACTTTTTGTTCAGCGTCAGACTGGTCAGTGACTGCGCCCAGTTCTGCGCTGCGCTGCAATCGGCGCTGTCGACGTGGTCGGCCTGCATGCGGCTCTCAAGCGCCGCCATGAAGCCGCGCGCGTCCCCGAGCGCGATCGAATCGAACCGATAGACGATGCAGTATTCCGCGAAGCTGGCGTACTGCAGCGGCAGGTTGCGCATGCCGGCGTCATCAAGCAGCGGCAGATCCGCCAAGGGCGTCACGGATTGCACGTGCGTGTTCGAGAAATAGAGCTTTGTCAGCTTGTTGAGCACTCCGACACCGATCAGGTTCGACAGTGGATTGCCGTCGACGTTCAGTTGTTCGAGGCGGCGCAGTTGCAATACCCCCTGGATCGAAGGGATCTGGTTGTTGCGAATCCAAAGCTTCGTCAGCCCCGGTACTGCCGACAGCGCCGCGACGTCGGACAGCTGATTGTCGGACAGGTCGATGGAGGTCAGATTGCCCATCACCGGGAACAGCGAGACGCTGGTCAACCCGCGGTTCTTCGCATCGGCGAACTGGCGTGAGCTGAGATCGTCATAGGCTCTGCCGCAGACAGTCTTGCCTGAGATAGACAGCAGCGCGTTCACTTCTGAGGCTTGCGCGGGTGTCAGAAAGTCGGTCTGGTTCCGCATCAGGCAGGCCGACAGGAACTCGGTCGCCTGCACAGGGTTGTCGGAAAGATCGAGATTAATCAGGCCCGGCAGCGCCGCCAGCGGCCTGACATTAGTGATCGAATTCTTTGACAGGTTGAGTATGGCTAGGTTGGTCAGACCGGCAAGCGGCGCGACGTCGGTGATGTCATTGCTCGACAGGTTGAGCGAGGTGAGTTGCGGTAAGGTGGCGAGCGGACGCAGGTCGCTGACGATCTTGGACGACAGGTCGAGCGCCGTGGTCGCCAGCAGCTTGTTGCCGACCGCCAAGCACGTCCCGCCGCCCTCCAATTCGACCATGGCGCGAATGGTCTGCCCAAGCGGGGTCGCCGCGTCGCGGTGCAGCACGCACAGGTCAACGAAGTTCTGCCCGCCGCCCGCGACGATTGGATTGCCGCTAAGATTGATGGCTAGCGTCGAGGGGAAGCTGCCGAGATTGGCAAAGGTCTCGATCTTGTTGTTGGCAAGGTTGAGGCTGGTCAGGCCGCCGAGCGCACTGAGTGGTTCGAGCATGTCGCCTGTCAGTCCATTGTTGCCGATGGACAGTGTCGAGAGCGCCTGCAGGAATTGCAGCGGTTCAAGGCTGGCAATCTTGTTGTTGTCGAGCGAAAGGTTTGTGAGCAGCGCCAGTGCTGAGAGCGCGCGGATGTCCGTGACGTCATTGTCGGAGACGTCGGCCCGCGTCAGCGCAGTCAGCGGCGCCAGCGCGTTGATGTTGCTGATGTGATTGCTGGAAATGTCGAGGAAGGTCAGCACCTTGAGCTTGGTCAGCGGCCCGAGGTCGGCGATCGAGTTGTCGGCGATCGACAGGCTGGCGAGGTTCGCCAGCACCTCAATGGGCTCGAGTGATTGCACGCCCTTGCCGCTCAGGTTCAGCGTCGTGATCGATTCCAGGAAGGTCTGTGCGGTGGCGCAGGCGGCCGGGTTGCCGAGCGCGGAGACCCCGCCGGGTGTTGAATCGAGCACCGCCATCACCGTCGCCGTTTCAGCCGGCGTGCGGTCGCCCTTGATGCACCATTTCGCGAAGGTGGTCGGCTTGTCGACCAGCGGCGCGCCCGAGAGGCACGTGATGGTGTGGATCTTGCCAGCGAAGAACGGCGTGGGGTCGGCGTTCAGCGCCTGGTCGAGATTGAGCTTCAACTCGGTGACCAGCGGCGCGCAGCTGGGAATGTAGATCCGGTCGGAAAATGTCGTCGCGCCGAAGTCTGACGGAAATTGCAGGTAGTAGACGAGACCGCTGCCATTATCGTGCGCGAACACCTTGATCGGGTATGTCTCGCCCGATGGGCACAGCAGCGGGTTGGCGGCGGGATCTGCGGCGACGATCGCGCTGTCGACGGCGGTTAGCACCTCCGAGGGAACCGTCGCAAAGCCAAGTCCGCGGATCACCGCTTCCTCGTCCGCCTGGTCCTTGCAGCGGATGCGGTAGCCGCGCCCGTCGGAGATAAGCAGCGGATAATGCAGCCGGTTCGCCTCCAGTGCTGGATCCTCGAACAGCACAACCTTCGGCTCGTCCGCACGGGCCGGGCCGGCGCCGGCGGTCACGAGCATGACCAGAACAAGGAGCAGCGATTGGGCGATGCGGTTCATCTGGTTCCTCCTTTAGAGGCCCAAGCTGATCGATGCGGCTCAATCAGCCCGAACCACTGGCAGCGTTACATCTCGTCCGCCGCCTCGATGGTCCAATAGCTCGACGGATCGCGGTCGCAGGTGAACTGAAGGGCCGGGATGTTGTTCAAGTTGCTGACCCCGCCGGCAATGATCAGGCACTTGCCCGTCTGGACGTTTGCCGCCTGAACTCCATCGCGCGTCTCGACCAGGTTCCAGCGGCGTGAAGGATCGCCGTCACAGTTGAACTGCAAGGCTGGAATGTTGTTTTCGGTGCTGACTCCGCCGGCAATCGTCAGGCACTTGCCTGTCCGGACGTTGGCCACCTGGAAACCATCGCCTGTCTCGACCAGCCTCCAGCGCTGCCATTGACTGCCGTCGCAGTCGAATTGCACCGTCGGCGCATTGTTGTCGGTTCGTCCCTCCGCGACCGAAAGGCACCTTTCGGTTTGCCGGTTCACCAGCACGACTTCGGGGTCGGCCGCCCGGATGCTCCAGAACCGCGACGGATCGCGGTCGCAGTTGAACTGGAGGGCAGGGACGTCGTCATCAGTGCTCACCCCGCCGGCAATGGTCAGGCATTTCCCCGTCTGCACGTTTTCAGCCTGAAAGCCGTCACCGGTCGCGGTCAGCTTCCAGCGCCGCGAGGGGTCCCGGTCGCAGCTGAATTGGAGGGCCGGAACGTTGTTGTCGGTGCTGACCCCGCCTGCAATCGTCAGGCATTTTCCGGTTCGCACGTTCTGCAGTTGAAAACCGTCATCCGTCTCGACCAGCTTCCAGCGGCGCCACTGGTCGCCGTCGCAGTTGAACTGTACGGCCGGCGCGTTGTTGTCGACGCGCCCCTCGGCAACAGCCAGGCATTTGCCGGTCTGCATGTTTGCCAGCACCACGTCGGCCTCCTTGATTGCCGTGATGCACGCTTCGAAAATCTTCCCGGTGACCGCGGTCGATTGCTCGGGTCGGGTGATGCAGACCGGATTGCCGTCCAGCGAAGGATTGAACGGGAGGATGGCGCTGACGGACTGCGCCGTGGCCAGGCGGTTCGCGCGCAGGTTCGGAGCGGCAAGCTTGGTCAGGCCCATCAAAGCGCTCGCATCCGCGATCCGATTCTTCGACAGATCGAGCGCCGTGAGTTCTTGCAGAAACCGCAGCGGCGACACGTCGGTGATCTTGTTGCTGGCCAGAACCAGCCGCGTCAGCGCCCGTGCCGAGGCGAGCGGCCGCAAGTCGGCGATCTGGTTGGAACTGAGGTCGGCGTCGGCCAGATCCTTCATTACGGCCGTCACGTTGATGTTGCTGATCCGGTTGCGCGACAGATCGAGAAACGCAAGCTTGGTCAGCTTTTCCAGATCGCGCGTGTCGGCGATCTCATTGCCGGACAAGGTCAGGCGCGTCAGATGGGTAAGTGTCGCCAGCGGCTCGAGATTTGTCAGCCGTCGCCCGGCCAGGTCGAGCGTCGTGCTCGACGCGAGAAAGTCCTGCGCGCTTGCGCAAGCCGCCGGATTGCCCAGCGCGGATGCCCCGCCGGGTGTCAGATCGAGCAGTTCCTCGACCGTCGTCTGCTGGGCCGGGTCAAGGTCATCCTTGCTGCACCAGCTGGCGAAGGTCGTCGGCCGTCCGGCAACCGGCGGGCCCGCGACGCATGCGATGGTATGGACCTTTCCGGCGAAGAACGGGGTGGGGTCGGCGTCAGTCGCCTGATTGAGGTTGAGCTTCAGTTCCGCGACGAGGGGCGCGCAGCCGGGAATGTAGAGTTGGTCGGAGAAGGATGTTGACCCGAAATCCGTCGGGAACTGTAGGTAGTATACGATCCCGCTGCCGCCGTCGTGCGCGAAGACCTTGATCGGGTAGTTCTCGTCGGATGGACACAACAGCGGATTGGCGGCGGGTTCGGCGGCGATGACCGCGTTGTCGACGGCGGTCAGCACTTGTGACGGGACGGTGGCGAAGCCCAGTCCGCGGATCACCGCCTCTTCGTCTGCCTGGGCGCCGCAGCGGATGCGGTAGCCGCGTCCTTCGGAGATGAGCAGGGGATAGTGCAAGCGAGTGGCGTTCAGCGTTGGATCCTCGAACAGAACCACCTTCGGTTCCTCGGCGCGGGCCGGACCGGCGTCGATCGCCGCAAGCAGCACCAGCAGCAGAAGAAGAAGCAGCGATTGGGCGATGCGGTTCATCTGGTTTCTCCTCTCCGCTCTATTCGACCAGGCTGAAGTGGCCTGGCCCGCAGGCCCGGCTGGTGTTGTCGCGTGCGATGTCGTTGCCCGGCAGCAGGAAACTGGCGCTAGAGGCGCTGTCAGCGAAACTGACCGCGCAGCGGAAGCCCGACACCGTCGAGGTGGTGAAATTCGCTGACGAACCGCGCTCGAGCTGGATGGCGGAGCCGACCGCAAGGCCAGCTGCCATCGGCGCGAGCCCATCCGAGCGGCCCGCCACGACCGCCCCGCGCAGCACCAGCGGATTGGCTGCGGCGATGTCGGTGAAGTCCATCCGCATCAGGCTGTCGGAGGTAAGCACCGCGCCGAAGCGCGCGCGGACAATAGTGGAGCGGGCGGGCGCCTGGGCCGAGATCAGCAGCCGTGCCCGAACCCCCTGGATCGCCAGCATGTCTGCCTCCACCCTGAGCCCGCGCGCATAAAGATCGGCCAGGCACAGCGACGCGCCGCGCGCCATCGGCGACAATCCGTCCGCCACGGTGCCGATGGTCACATCGTCGAGCGCGACAGCGCCGTTCTGCGCGATCACGGCAACGACCTCGTCGGTTGTTTGAGCGGCTGCCCGCGCCAGATCGATCCGCTCGAGTTCAAGCCGCGGCAATCCGTCCGCGACGATGATGACGCCTGTTGCCGACAGGATGCATGAGGACGTGCCGGCCGGCACCCTGTTGGGGTTGCCGACGAGCCGTGCCCGGGCGACGCCGGGGGCCGGCGCCATGTGCACCGTTTTGAACGGCAGTCCCTTCAGGATCAGCGTCTGCGGCACCTGGACCGATGCGGGCAGTTCGAGCCTGAGATTCACCCGCCCGGCGCAATCGCCCTCAGAGGAGAACTGCATCAGTGTCAGCGTGCCACCATCATTGATGCGGCGAACGCACGTATCGCTGGCCGAGCCCCGGCAGTCGAAGCCGGTACCCGGCGACGGAGCGGCAGTCAGCGCGCGATCCGTCTCGTCCATCCAGTCGCCAATGCCGGGGGCGGACAGGCCGAGCGCCGAGGTCAGAAGCGGACAGCCAGTGAACGACAGGTTCCGCCCTTGCGCGAAGGTCCAGTCCAGCCGCGCATTGCCGAGGGGGTCGAGCGAGGTGATTGACAGACCGGCGGACAGCGGCGACAAGCCGAGGTCGACGCCCGGTTGCGCGAAGGCCGCGTGCTCGCGTTGATAGCCATCGCAATTCGACAGACACAGGTCGATGAAGGGCGCCGAGCGAAGCGCAGCTACCGCGTCGGCGCCGAGCGGGGTTACGGCTTCGGCCTCGGGGATGCCGAAGAATGACCGCAGTTTCTCCTCCGCCGCTTCCGCTGCGGGTGCATCGGCGATGATGTCGCGCGTCGCCTTGCCGTCGAGGCGCACAATCGGCAGGTAGGAGGGCTGCGCGCCTTCGCCCGGCGGCGTGTAGCCCACGACAAAAACCGTGTCGCCAATGCTTTCGGCGCTGAGGAAAGTTTCGAACCGGTGCAGGTTCCAGCGCGCCGCACTCGCCACCGCGACATCCGATGTGCCGCTAAGATCGCCGCGCCCGCAATCGAGTACGAACGGTGTCCCGACATCGGGCGGCGCGACAAAGCCCTGGAGCACGCCCGGCAGTTGCAGGCGCTCGCGGATGGCGAGCGCCGCCTTGATCTCCACACAGGCGGTGGGCACGGCGAAATAGCCGCCGCCCGAGAGAGAGGGGAGATAATAGTTGCCCGATGCCTCGACATCGGCCCAGATCGCGGTCGTCGCGGGCCAGGCGATATTGAATGCCGTGCCGGGACATGGCAACCGCGGCTGCGCCCCAAAGCCGTTTTCAGCCTGAAGCTTGGCGAGCGTCGCCTCCGAGACCGCGGCGGTGTCGGGCAAGTGCAGCAGCCGCTTCGCCTGGCTCCCGCTGGTGCAGCCGGCGAGTTCCACCGCCTTGCCGTCGAAAAGCGCGACATAGACGTCGTTGTTCTGGTCGGTGACGAAAGCGGCAAGCTGCGGCTCGGCGCGGGCCGCCGAAGCGCCCGCGAGAAGCAGGGTGAGCAAGACGGCCGCCTGTCTCATCGCAATTCGTTCAGGCAGCTTGCGGCGCGGGTGGGGTCCATATTGACCTCCGTCATCAACGGATCGAGGCCAGCCGACTGGCACAGCGCCTTAACCGAGATTGAGTGCGGCCCCTGGAAATCGACCGTAAGAGTTCCATTGGTGACCTGCCCGTTCTGGCCGACGCACAGCGGATTGTTGGCGAGCGCCGGCCGACGACAGGTGCGGATGACGTCGGCCATCGCGCGGCGGTTGGTCAGTTCGCAGAAGTAGATGCGGCAGAGGGCGCCGACCGCGGCGCGGTTTTCGGCGTCAGCATTGATGATGCGCTTGATGTCGGCGATCAGCGCGCTCGCCTTGCCCCCAAAGGCGAGGCCTTCTACCCGCGTCTTCTCGCCCGCGATCTCGCCCGACCGTTCGGTGATCTTCGGCATCAGGTTGATGTTTTCCGAGGTTATGAACAGTCCGCCTTTCCAGCGGTCGAACTCGTCGAGGATCGAGGTCGCCCTCAGGATCGCCTCGCGGTAGGCGTTGTAGATCGGCCCCATCCTGGTGTCGCGCGCCGCTACGTAGACCTGGTTCAGCGCGGCGTATTCCTTGTTCACTGTGTCGGCGCCTGCCTTGATGTCGTCGATGCCGGCGCGCGAACTCTGCACCAGGCCTTCGGCGCGTTTCAGCTTGCGGGAAAACATCGCCGTGATCGGGCTCTCGACGCTGGCGAAGTAGCTCTCGATCACATTGTCGGCCGCCCCGTCGGCGAAGGCATCGATCTCGATGTCGGACAGATTGGAGATCAGGCCGCACTGGGCGTCGAAATCGGCGCTCAAGGGCCCAGCCTGGCAGGCGCTCATCTCGGCCAGCCTCTGCTCGAGCGTCCGGTTCGAAGCGAGCCCGTCGGCGTACTCGAACAGCGCATGGTTCCATTCGATCGCGTTCAGGTCTGCCTGGCTGTGCCGCCGGTCGCGGCAGAACAGCGTCTGCTCCATCCGGCTCTGGTTGCCCGAAGCGCGGTAGGCGTCGAGGTGACGCATCGCCTCGGCGCAGATCGCCAGGCCTGAAACCAGCCCGGCGAGCTGCTGGTGGACGGGCGGCAGCCCGCGTGTCTGTGCCTCCCGCATCAGGCTGGCCGCGCGTTGGCTGTCGTCGGGACTGCGGGCTGGGCGGTGGAAGACGCAGAGGCCTTGCTCGAAGGTCTTCAGCGTGCCGTCAGGAATGGCCGGCCCCTCGCAATTTGGAGCGTCGAGAACGCGCGATTCGATTGTATAGCCGGCGAGATTGTCGACGAAGAGGTCGCGCGCGGCCGCTCCCGTCGCGCCAAACGCCAGAGCGAGCGCTGCTGTGGCGACGATGGCTCTCATGACGCGCTCGCGAAGATGAAATAGAGGGTGAACACAGCGCCGTCGAAGGGGCAGTCGCTCGGCTGCAGCGACAGCCGGTACGAGCCGATAAGCGGCGCGCCGAGATAGGGCAGGATCAGGCTGGTGTCGTTCGAAGGTCCGGGCGCGCGCGGAAACTTGCGCGCCTGGTAGCGATCCTGCACCCAGTAGCGGATGATCCGGCTGATCTCGTCGCCGCTGTCGGCCTGGTTGAAAAAGGTCTGCAAGGCGACCCGCTCTGGTCCGACCGAAATGTCGGCGCGGACCTCGTTCGACCCCTTGGTCAGCGGCTTGAACACGAAGCCGCTGCCGCGGTGTTGCAAGGCGAAGCGGTTCCACTGCGCGCCAGTGCACTGGTAGTCGGTGCCGACGAAGACATCGATCAGGGTCAGGTTCTTGCGCTCACGGAATTTGTTGGGCGCCCACAGCGCGAAATAGCCGTTCGCCTTCATCAGCGCGTCGGTCGATGCGAAGGGCGAAACCTCGAACTCGACATTCTCGTCGAGCGCCAGCTTGCGGGCGAAACCGGAATTGGCGGGCACTACGATCTGGGCGACATCGATATTGATCTGCCGCTCGTCGAAGAAGCGCTTGGCAACGATGTCGTCTATCATCGCCTGGAGCTGGGTTGCGTTGCGCACATAGACCACGGGCACGGTTGCGGCCTCGCCGGTGAAGGCCTGCACCACTTCAAAGCGGCGACGCATCAGGTGCATCAGCCGGTTGGCGGTCTCGAGCACGCGCCGCTTGGTCACCAGATATTCGGGAATGCCCTTCATCAGGTCGGCGACGGTGTCCTGGGTCGCGATGAACAGATTCTTGCGCGCCGCCGGATCGTCGATCTGGGTGACCAGCTTTGTCATGTCCTCCTGCTGCTTTGTCACCTCGGCCTGAACGTTGCCCTGGAACTTCAGAATGCTGTCCTGCAGCGCGCGGCTCTTGAGACCGAGATCCTTGGCTTGGTTCAGGCCTGCTACGAGTTCCTCGGTGTTGCCGCGCGACTGCGTGATGCGCTGCTCGACGAAGGCGAGTTCGGCATCGTTCAGCGCCAGCATCTTCTCCTTCTGCCGGTCGCGCAGCTCGTTGATCAAGTTGGTTGAGGCATTTGATTCCTCGGCGAGACCGGTCACTGTCGTCTGCGCAGCGCGGACGCGGTCGATGCGGCCGTTGGTTGCAGCGACCAGTTCGGCGACACGTGCATTATCCTGGTTGAGCTGGGCTTCCGACAGGGACAGCTTGTCGAGTTCCAGATTGAGAATCCCGATCTCGTTGGTCAGCCGGTCGATCGTGCGCTGCTGGTCGGTGATCTGGAAACTGAGCATGTCGTTTTCGCGCGCCTGAAGATCGAGCCCCGCGAGGATGCGTTCGTGGTCGGACTTGAGCCGCGCCACCTGCTCGTCGATGCCGAGATCCTGGCTCTGGCAGTCGACGGCCGCCATCGAGCCTTGCAGCGCCAGTTCCTTGATGTCCTGCGCCCCTTGCGCCAACCGCCCGGCCAATTGGAAATGCGTGTCGACCAGCGCCCTTGCCTTGAGGGCCTTGTCAAGATCGAGTTGCTCGATCGCCTGGCGGAGCTGCGTAAGACGCTGCTTCAGCGCATTGATTTCATTTATATTCGCCTGAGTGATCTGGCCGGTGTTGATGATCGTCGACAGGATGGATTGGGCCGCTTCCAAGGCCGCCCTGATCGGTTTGGCGACGTCTATCACCGTCGCGACGCCGCTGCCCAAACCGCAGGCGCAGGTGATGATTTCGGGCACTGCGGCGCCGATCGAGTATGCACCTTGCACCGACGTCAGGATGATCTGCGCGGCCTGTGTGGTGCCGTTGAACGCGGCAAACCAGGTGATCACTTCCGTCAGCTGGCCGTCGACCTGGTCACGCGCCTCCTCAAGGTCCGCCTTCTTCTTCGCATAGACGTCCCGCTCGGCTTCGTAGAGCTTCTTGGCGAAGTCGGTTTCCGTCTGTGTGAACGAGCCGCAACTGACGTTCGCCAGTTCCTGCGGCAGCGAGACGTTCGACGTGATCATCTGCTGGTCGGACATCAGCGGCTCGACGTCGGCGAAATCGGCGTCACCGATGACGCACTTCATCAGGAAAGCCCTGGCCTGGGTCTGTGTCGCCAAGAGCTGAGCCCTGAGGCCCGACTGTCCGTCAGAGCCGCACATCTGGGCGACATACTGGTTGCGCGTGAAGGCCGGCGTCACAGTCTGGCATACCTGTTCGCCTGCGAGCAGCGGCGTGAACGGATGGTCGGCCGTGTCTCCAATCAGGGCGAGCTGGTTCTCGA
Source organism: Mesorhizobium sp. M0019 (assembly GCF_040323975.1). Lineage (NCBI taxonomy): Bacteria > Pseudomonadati > Pseudomonadota > Alphaproteobacteria > Hyphomicrobiales > Phyllobacteriaceae > Mesorhizobium > Mesorhizobium sp. M0019. Next base: position 126,974 of record NZ_JAMYVK010000011.1, read on the forward strand.
TGCCGCAAAGCTGTTCGCGGTCGACGGCCCGGCGGCGCTGATAGAGATCGGTCTGGCGCAGTTGCAGTTCGGTGATTGCGTCGTTGGCGCGGGCGATCGCACCCTGGTTGTTGGTGATCTGCGTTTGAAGGATCTGCCGCTGGCGAACCGCCTGTTCGAGCTCGTTGGCATTGCGTTCGGTCTGGCGGGCATATTCGGTGATCTGGCTCTCGAGCGAGGAAATCTGCAGATCGAGGTTCATCTGCGTCATTTCCCAGTTCAGCAGCCAGCGCAGTTCGTTGCGCCGCTCGACTTCGGCCTCCTTGGAGAGGACGATTAGGTCGAGTTCCTGTCTGTCATTGATCTGACGGCGCTGGTTCTCGAACTCGGCGATCTTGGTGCCGAGCTCGATCTCCAGCGACCTGATCTGCTGGCGATAGCCGAACGTGTCCTTCTCGGCGTCGACCGCGTTGATCTCTTGCTGGACGGTGGTGGCGAAGGTCTGCGCTTCGTGCTCCAGCTTGCCGATCTTGTGGGCGATCAGGTTGACTTCCTGGCTGCGGATCGTCCGCTCCTCGTCGAGCGCGCGCGTCGCTTCGCCTTCCTTGTTGGCGTACCACCGCTCAACCAGCGCCTCGACATTGCGCTCGACCTCGGTCAGTCGCTGTTCGCTTTCGGCCAGGGCCTGCTGCAGTTCCTCGAACGGGATCGTCGTGAACTGCATGGGGTCGATGTTGAGAAACAGGAAACCCTTGCGCACGCTTTCCATACGCGCATCGAGGTCGCTCTGCTGAAGCAGCAGATCGGCGCGTAGGTCGTCGTAGGTGGACTCGCCCGGAATATCCATCTGCGTCTCGACCAGCACCCACATTGCGGCCTCGTAATTGGTGTAGGCCTTGGAGAGGTTGGGTAGACTGTTGAGGCCGGCGCCTCCGGCAGCGCCCAGCGTATCGCTGACCAGGAAGTCGAGTACCTTGACGCGCGCCTCCGAGAGCGTCTGATACCAGACGTCGCCGGTGTTCATCAGCAACTGGATCTTCAAAGAGGACAGCGCCGTTAGCTGCCGCACGAAGGTGCGGTAACTCGCATCCTCTCCCGCCGCGGCTCCCTGGTCACCGCCTTGCTGTCGTGCGAGAATGCGAAGGCCCCGGTCGACGATCTCGATGCCTTGGCGGCCGAATTCCTGCGCCGCCTGCGGCGAAACCGGCGTATCGTTGCGGCTGACGCCGCTGGCCGACGACAGGAACGGCATGTCGGCGGCGAGGAACAAGCGATAGCGGCCGAGTTGCAGGTGGCAGTCGAAATCGCACACGATCGCCAGCCGTCCGGTCGCCTCGTTGCCACAGGTCGTCAGGAACTGTTCGAGTTCGGTGGCGACTTCACCCATATATTTCACGTCGGCGCGGAAATTGGCGATCTTGAGCAGCGTCGTCAGCTCGCCGGCATGGCCGGCCGCCGCGTCAACATCGAGCGCCATGCAGTCCTGCGCGCGCGCCATTCCGGCAGCGCCAAAGATGAAGCTGACGACCAGTCCGCAAAGCAGGAAAAACCGTCTCATGGCTGCCCCGTCGTCAACAAGACCTCGGAAATCTGGCGCACGTGCCGGGCAAGTTCGGCCATCTGCACCTTGGAAAGCGATGGGTTCTGGAACCGCCCGACCACAGCGCGGGCATGGTTGATGCAGTCCTCGTAGGGGCCGTTGATCTTTGCGGTCAGTGCGCCGGTCTCGAGCGTGAGGTCGAGCGCCGAATACGCGCCAGCCAGTCCCGCGCAGGAAGAAAGCTCTGCCGTGATTGTCGGATCGTCGACGACATGCGCGAGGCCGGACAGGGCCGTCATCACGCCTTCGATCTGCCCGACGATCTGCGTCATCCTTGCCTTGCCGTCTTCGAATTCTTTCAGCGAATCCGGCTGGTTGAGGCTGGAGAGATCGACGGCTTGCAGCGTGGCGATCGTCTCGGCTGCCTTCAGCTGATCCTCCTTGACGAGCACCATGTTGGCCTGCGCGTTGCCGAGCACACGTTCCAACTCCATCACCTCGGCAGACTTGATCGACACGTCCATTTCGTTGACCAGCGACTGGTATTCGGTCGAAGCGGCGTTCATCAGGTTGAGCGTGTCGTCGACCTTCGTCCTGACCGCCTTGACGATCTGCCCGCGCACCCGCGTTTCGATCAGATTGGTCGTTTCGGCGCGCCCGCGCACTGGCTTGGCGGAACAGACCAGCTTCGCCAGCGCGGCCGAGCCGAGCCGTGCGCGTACCGCATCGATTATCGGGAATAGCGGACGCCAGGCGGCAGGCAGCACATCCGCGCTTGCGCCCGATAAAGGCCCGGCATCGATCTCGTTCATTCGCGTCAGATGTCGGCATTTCTCCGGCAAGTCGGCCCCGGAGAAGTAAAGCCGCCCGGTAATCAGATAGGCCTCGACGCCAGCGGCGTATTGTCGGCCGACCAGGGCGGCGAGCTCTTCGGCGTTATCGGTCGAGACTGGGGCGAAGAAGCGGTAGCGGCTGAGATAGATCTCCGCCCAGGCGAGGCGTCGCATCAGCACCGAGGCGTCGTCGGCCGAAAGCGGGATGACCGGAAAGCCGACGCTGCGGCTGCCGCCGGAGGGGCCTGACGCCTCGCCGATCACCTCGCCGGTGAAGGGCAGGCCGAAATCGGGCTGCGTCGCCTCGTGACTCGGTTCGACGGCGGCGGGGCCGGGGGCGAGCAGGCTGAACCGGGTCGTCTCGGGCGTCGCGCTGGAGAGCGTCGCGTTCCAGAAACCGTCGAGCTTCTCCGACGTGTAAGCGCGCTCCAGGATCGATCCGGCGCCGGCTTCGCCGGCCAACACGCAACTGACGATCACGAACAACGCAATGTCTCGGAAGCTTGTCATCGGCAGTACCACACCCTGTCGGCCGCGCCAGCCTGGGCGCAGATGCCGGTCGCAGCGCCGTGCGCCTTCCAGTCCGCCTTAATCTTGGCGAGATCGTTGAATGCGCCCTGTGCCGCGTTGTCGGCATGGACCTCGGCATCCAGTCGCCAGAAGGTCTTTGCCGGATCGGTCGGCAGCAGCACCCCGATCATGTTGATGTGGAAGGCGGAGACTTTGAGAAAATCCTCGGCACTAGCGACCGTCTTGCGATTGAGATTGGCGTATTGCTCAGGCGTTACGTCACCGAGCGCCCGCTTGAACTCTTCCTCCGAGACTTGGACGGAGCGCAGCATCTGCGTCGTCTTCGCCGCCAGCCCGTCGAGGATTGAGGTGTTGGCGACCAGCGTCGCGCCCGCACCGCTCACCGGTCCGAAGATCTCCGCGAAAATGACGCGGATCGCCTTCAAGTGCGTATCGGCCGATTTGATCTCGACGCGGCGCAAAGCGATGCCTGTTTCGAGATCGGACGCCCGACTGACGAAGCCGCTCAGCGCGCCTTGCAGCGTTTTGAACAAGGAACGGGCTTCCGGCGGCGGCTGCAGGAACACGGAGCGCGCATAGCGTACGGCCTCACTGCGGGCGATGTCCTCGACGGTGGCGCGTGTGAGCGCCGATTCCGGGCAACCGGTGACGTCGCCGAGGTCAGTCAGCATCTGCGCGGCATGATAGATTTGATCCATCTGTCGCATCGTCCCGAAGGAGCCGCTAGTGGTGAACTCGGTCTCAACGCCGGACAGATAGTCGGTCAGGTATTCGCGCGCGAACTTCACCATCTCGCACTGCACGCCGGCGGCGCGTTCGCGAATGTGGCGGCCGTAGAATGAGGCGCCGACGAAGTATTTCTGGTCGGGCGTCGGTTCGAACCGCTCGACGAAGAGCGACTGGATAACGGTATCGTATTCACCGCACGCATAGGTGCGTTCAAGGCATGCGGGGTCGGTCTGCAGGTCGCACTGCGATAGCGCGGGGCCGCAGATTTGCTGGGCTGCAGCGGGGTCAACCCCTTCGCCGTGCACAAGAAACGCTGCAATGATGATCGCTGGATTGAAGATGTACCTCTTCAACATAACGACCAAAGGAAAATGCACAAAAGCCTCCCCCACCGTCGAAACGGCGGCCTCATTGCTCTTTTACTGGCAATATGCTAGCAGGCTACTTTTGGTATTTGTTCGCTACAGCGGAAATTGGCCGCCGAAGGCGTGGCCAATTCAAATTCAGCTTCGCTTTAAAATGCACTGCTAAAGTAAGATAGAACGGTTTGTCTGTCGATACACGTGGCTTTTTGCATTCCGTTACGGAAATCTGCGCCTAAGTGTTGATGCAGTTAACGCATCGTAAAGAGTTGTCTTTTCCGCTCTCTTGGCCCCGTCCAAGCATCGTTCGGCGCCCACGGTTCGAATGCGGGAGGTCACGATCCGGCCTTGGGCCCTAATCTCAACCAAATCTGCGCGGGCTGCCAGGTAGCTAGTCCAAGCCTGTGGCGGGCGCCCCAAAAACGCACCATACGCCTGCCTTCTTGGACGCTTCAAGCGGACGCACCAGAGTGGTGGGGGCACTGAAGGTAACGACCGCAAAGGACCCTGCCAGGCCCGGCCATTCAGTGCGGGTCCAGTATTCGGTTTCGCTACGTGCGAGCGGCGGCAGCTTGTATTGCGCGAACGCCTCGCGCTGACTTGACCAGTCTGCCGAATCGAGGCTCGTCAGTTCCGCCATCGTCGGAAGCTGCCAGCCCATGTCGCCGTGCGGCCCGCCTTGCCCGAGCGTAGCGCAGTACCCCATCGCATCGCTCAGCGTTGCGGGTTGATCAAGCCTGTCTAGCCGGGCAACGAGGCAAGTGCGTTGGTCGACGAAGGCATTGCCATCATGTTCAGCGAGCAACCAGAAATTTTGATCACTCAGCGGCTGGCGGGCCTGCTTGTGCACGATACCGCAAGGTGCGGCTTGGGATTGTGGCGCTGATATGGTTGCGAAAACGGCAAGCCCTATGCTGAAAGTCGCAAGAGTGGCGATCCGAAGCATGCCTTCCTCCTCCTTGGCCGCGCGTTCGACATGGCAATCGAATAAGCGTAGTTGAACCGGCGAACAATTGAAAGTTCCTGCACTTCCCCGGTTGCCTTGTAGATGATCGAAGCCTTGGCCCGACGAAGCGAATGCGTGCAGGAATCCTCGAGCCGAACACCGATCGTTTTCAACGCATTCATCGAGCACCCGGGAGTATTGCCTTGTGCTCATATGCGCCGAACGATCAATTCTGGTCTGGAAGTAATCCTCGGTCGTTTCTGCGCCGTCGAGCTAGAGAACAAGCTCGACCGCACGCGTCCGCATCTTCGGACCGATGAGCAAGCTTTCGATCTTGGTCTTCACAAGGTCACATCCGCGCAACATGCTAACGACGGCGAGATTGAACAAAGCTCGATGACGCGAGCGACCGTCTCGATCGAGGAAGCGTGGCATAAGGGGTGAGATCAAGCAGTCCTGGCCAGTCAGCGATGCGCTAGCGGGAAATGGCCTGCCGCGGAGAGGGCGCGTGTCTCAAGTCCCCAGGAATCGAGGGTAACTTTGACATAGTTGAACGACAACGCTGGCCGCGCCCTATGTGACCGAAGACATCTTCACCCCACTGGCTACCCGTTAGGTCGTGTGGACACTTGTGTGATCGATAGGACGATCCGCAGGCGTCAAAGCGGCAACAACGCGTCGGGCTTCACATCACCGATCGATGCGAAACGATGCGTTTCCCTGACACCAGGAAGCGGCAGAATGACCCGCTGCAGGAATTCCTGAAACGTCGCCATTCAGCTATTCGTGCTTTGACCAGGTAGTCGAAACCACCAATCACCATATGGCATTCGATGATTTCGGGTGCCTTCGCAACAGCCTCCGCAAAGCGGTCGAAGACGTGTGGCGCGGTATGATCGAGCCTTACCTCGACAAAGACGCCTGTGATCGAACCCTCGAAGATCGGACGCGGCACCCTGGCGGTTCGGCTTCCTTGCAACCCAAGGGTGTCAGATCTTGCGTCTCGACGCAGGGCTGCCATTGCGCATTTGTGCCGTGGGGCTCCGCGGAAGGAAAGGGACGGGGGGCACCCATTGAGACGCTGGCACTGTTCGTCCGCTTTTGGCTCAACTCGACCCCAGCCTTGCCGGAATCCGCACAGGCCGAAGCCCGCGCGAAGGGTTTGCAGCGCTATGACAATTTCGTCGATGCGCTCGGTCGCCGGCTCAGCAAAGGACCAAGGCTGAGGCAAGAAATAGCCGACGATGTCCCGCCAGCGCCGCCAGCGACTGGATGAGCTGCCGGCAAGGCAGGCGCTTCAACAGCCCAACCCCGGTGCCCGATTGCGGAGCTATTTTGCGCAGCTGATGCCCATCAGATCACCGTTCATCGGAGCGGCGGGCCTCGGCAAGGGTTATTGCCAGCGAAACCGGACATCGGACCACAATCGATGCTCAGGGCTTCCTTCTTAAGCGCAGTAACTTTGAAACAAATCCTGCCGGCAGGCGTTCCAGGATGGCGCGCGGCGTTGCCGGAGGACCTAATGCCCGACGAATACAATGACATCGTCATCCCCCAAGACCACGATGCATCGCCACTTCGGGAGGAGGAGTATTTCGTCGTCTGCCCGGCGTGCGGTCAGGCGTTCGACATCAGGTGTATGGCAGAGGCGCTTCATCACAACGAGCTGGGCCACGAGCCCTACGACCTTGACTCATAGTCGGCAGTTACCGACGACCCTCGACGAACGTCGAGCCTGGTCGAGACCCACACCGAGGGTAAGTTCTCGCTCATCTGGCCCGGCGTTGCCGTCTGATCGGCTTACAACGAATCCCGTCGCAAGGGCGGAGCTTCGCCGGCACGCTATGTCGTGACAGATACCTTGCGGCCTTTCAGCGACGACTTGATTGCCGTTGCGGTTGTTGTCGATGCGGTCGCGGCCGTCACCGACCGGGTTCTTAACCCAGGGGAGGGCGCTTACTCCACCGCAACCATGTCGCCCAGTTCCGTCGCGACGCTCCGAAGCAGACCTATTGCCGGCATCGGGCCCGGGACGAACATGTGATCTCCATAATGGGTACGAGCCGGAGCCCATCGCGATTGAAACTGCTGACCGGCGATCAGGCGCTCGTTGCAGAGAAAGGTTACGATCAATCGCGATGCCCGCGCTGCCTTCACCCGAAATGTGCTGGGCGTCTCCTTCCACAGCGCACACGTGCGACACGTCCTGGACGGGCGCGCCGCCTGTTGCCGAGAGCGACGATCGCGAATCCGAACGCTGGACGGCAGGTGAGGCGCGGTTGCGACTTGCTTCACCAGTAATCCGAAGACGCCAGGGACGCACTACGCTGGACGCGTGCCCTAGCTGTCGAGCTCCCATTTATCCGTTCGTCCGCTCCATATCCGGCTGGACCGCGCCGCACCCTTGGGTTGTTCAAAGGCGTTGGCATCTTCCCTACGCCGACACCGGCCGTTGTATCGCCGGAGCGTCAACCCGCTGAAGTCCGGCGGTGCTTTCTCAGCCGAGTGATCGCCGACTTGTCGACCGTGATCACCCCGCCGCAGTCAATCCGCACAGTGAGTTTGTTCGCCCCGCGATCGATGCGGGTGACGTCCCCAACAAGAACCACTCGGTCGCCGGCCCGGACTTTGGGTGGCGGATCAATCGTATAAGGATGGTCATACGAGGGAATGCTCACCCTGGCGCGGCCGCTGGGGAGAATCGTGATGACGGTACCTGCCAGCGCAACCTCATCGCCAACCTCAAATTCGCGAGGCATGTTAACGTGCAGCATGGTCTTCCTCCCGATGCTTTCCAAATTGATGCTTTGCTAATGCCCGGCCAACCAGGTTGGTTGCTTGCAATCGGCTTCGTACGGTTCCGCACAATTCCAAGCTGGGGTATGCACTCCCAGTTGGCCTCGGATCGGCATTGTGTGCGTCGAATTCTGCAGAAATGGCTTTACATTCAGCGATGACCTTGGCGCGCCCAGGCCCGTGTTAGCGGAGCGGCGAACTTCCTCTCGGTCGGCGATGGCCATAAGCGCGGAGCGTGGAGCGAAAATGGATCCTTCGCCTTCGGGTACTTCGTCCGGTAAATTCGAAGAACGCCGACGCTGGCTTCAGCTGCCACGCGGGTTATTGGAGCCAGATCATTGATGCGGGTGTCGCGCGCCTACGGCAGGTCAAGTTCGGTTTCATTCGTCCCGATCTTCAAGGCCAGCGACGCCATCATCCGGCAATGTTCAGCCAGCTCATATGTTGTTCGCAATTGCTGCACATGGAAGGTTCCGATCGGTTGACATTTCAACACTAGAGCAACCGGACAGACGCTGGAAGCGGCCCAAGCCTTGCCCTTCTTCGGGCCAAGCTTCGAGCTTTTTGGCGAGCTATCCTGAGTTCGGGCAGCGTTGGTTGCCACCAGCCTCGTTGCCGTTCCGCTAACTCGGCAGCACGCCGAGCGGGCCATGTTCTAATCAATTCAGCCAACGTCGCCGGACGCCATCTGCCCCAGACATGGTCGACGTTCGCCTCGATCAAATGCGGATAGAACGCTGCTAACTCCGAGGCGTCGACGAGTTCACCCGAAATCTCGGTGAAGACCACGATGCCGTATTGCTCTGTCGCCACGGCACGGCCAAGCCGGGGTAAATCGTCAGGGGGCAGTGGATAGCGACGTCGCCTGCGTTCGGCATACCGCAATCTAGCGGCTTTATATTCCTCGGAGTCTTTGGACGCTTCCCGTCGCCGTTTCCTCTCCTCCGGTTCTGCGCGGCCAGCGGCCCTTTCGATGCTTGGCCAATGGCGCCTCAACTCCTTGTATGAGCGGAAAGGCACCCTCCAGGCCCGCAGTTCGTCGTCCCAGCTCGCCCATGGAACGGCTCGCAATTCCTCAAGAACCGTCCGCGAATATGGCGTGCGGATTCGTAGGTCGTCCGCGACTTCCAGATACCGGCTCGACAGGGGATCGAAGGCGAAGGCATCCCGTCCCTTGCTGTCATCATGTGCTACTCGTAGATCCGCCTCTTGCGCCTGCCAGCGCAGGATGCGCCGCGCGGCAGTCTTTCCCGGCACGAACCAGCTTTTGCGCTCGTAACTCCACCTGGCGCGCGGAAATGCCTGTCGAAACCGCTCAACCGCCGCGCGATCGTATGGAAAGCGCGCTTCGGCTCCAGGAGCTGGCTGCGGTGCAGCAGGGGCGTCGGATTTTTCCATCAGATTGCGAAGCACAGCACTGCTCGCAAACAACGCGGTGCAGTTCATTTGGGTCCAAGAGCACCAGAACGTATGGTCAGAGCCGGGGGCAGCCAATGAGGCGATCGGTGAAACTGCTGAATGCTAGCGTGGGAAAGCTTCGCCGCGCCGGACCGTTTATTTTGCTCCAGGAGAGGTCCATTCATGCCCAGACTAGATGCAAAAACCCAATTGCCAGACGGCCAACGAGCCCTCGTTCGCGTCCGCTGAAAGCGAGGAGACGGAATTGAACCACTTCGTCGAAACCCAAAGTGTATCGCCAGCCCAGGCGCGGGAGCTTGTGCGGCGCCACGGAACGACTGGCGTAAGATCGATAATGCCGCCAAGTCTTATAAGGACGACAGCTAGGCACCTCCAAGCCGGGGGAAAGGGAGCTTTGTCACGACATCCGCGGAGTTGCAAATCGAGCGGATCGGCTTGAGGTGACGAATGACCACCATCGCCATATTGGTAGCTTTCTCAGACCGTTTGCACCGGCCCGGTCTGGGGATCGAATAAAATCAGCGAAGGCCGCGTTCGAGCGGCGCTTTTGCTTCGACTGCGCTGCCGTAGAAATGCCGCTCCGTCGTCATATTTTTTAATTAATACAGTTACTTCAACAGTTGCAGTGGAATCACGTGAGATCTGTTGCAATCGGGCGCTCCGCCGTCTATTGTGTCTTGCAACAGCTCTGCGCCAAACGTATGGTAACTGTTGAATTGATTGATTTTGTTGAATTAAACAACGATCAGCGTCGGGAAAAAGTCAATTCCGACCAACGGTTCATTGCGCTCAAAGAGGCCCAAAGGAAGGCGAAGAGCTTTCGGGGATCCTTCGTCTGGCACACCGTGAACGGCATCGACCATTTGATGCGAAGCTACTACGACGCCGCTGGCGTACGACACCAAAAGGCAGAGGGTCGGCGCTCGCCGGCGAGCGAAGCTGTCAAGGCGGATTGGGAAGCAGCTCGCGCGTCCGCCCAAGAAACGCTCTCTGCGCGACAGGAGCAGATGGAGCGCCAATCTGCTGTCAATCGCGCGCTCCGGCTTGGGCGTGTTCCTCTGATCGCCGCAAGAATTATCAGAGCAATCGATAACGCCGGTCTTCTCGGGGAAGGCATTCGTATTGCAGGCACGAATGCGATCTACGCCTATGAGGCGGCGGCCGGAGTGTTCGTGGATCCCGGAATCACATCGACGCAAGATATCGATCTCCTCATGGACTCGCGCCAGTCCCTCAGGATCATGTCTGGCGCCAACGTCGAAGATGGAGCGCTCATCAACCTTTTGCGCAAGGTCGATCGGTCTTTCGAGCGTTCATCCGCCACATTCCGCGCGGTGAACCGCGACGGATATCTCGTCGATCTGATCAAACCGCTCGCAAACCCGGCGTGGAAGCCGAGCCGGGAAACTATCGGGAAGGCTGACGACGAATTGGTGGCCGCCGAGATCGCCGGCCTGGCATGGTTGGAAAATGCCCCTGCTTTCGAAGCAATCGCCATCGATGAAAAAGGCGGACCGTTACGGCTCGTGGCACCCGATCCGCGTATTTTTGCCGCTCACAAATTCTGGGTCTCAAAACGAGCTGATCGCGAGCCAATCAAGCGCCGTCGCGACCTGGCCCAAGCGCAAGTGGTTGCCCGGCTGACGACGCAGTATCTCGAGCATCTCCCCTACGAAGCAAGCGAGCTTCGGGTCCTCCCAAGGGCCGTTTTCGACGAGGCCCATCATTTGTTCGCACAACCAGCGTCGCGGCCGTGAATGTCTGAGCAACATGTTGGCCGGCTGGATTGGCCCTCAACTTCCAACCGATCGAAGACGCGGCCCAGCAGCGCCAGATCGGAGGGACGAAAGACGCCAGCTTGCTCTGCTTTGGGACCAATTGGCACGACACCCCTTGATGCAGGCCCAGCCGACAGGATCGAAACTAATTGGCGCTATTACAGGGTTCAAGCTGGAGACAGCCGATGATCCTAGAGTCTCGTGCTCACGCCAGTTCGATATTCGTTTGGGAGAAGTCTTTGCCGATGAAAAGCAGCGGTTCGTCTGCACGCTTTGCCAAAGCATAGGACAGGAAATCGGCAAAATTCAGCGCCGCCGGGTGGTGGCCTTTGCCGTAGGTCAGTCAACCCTGGGTCGCCAGATCAACCAATTCGGAGCCGACAGGAATGATGTCGGCCTCGATATTGCGCAGCCAAAGATCGATCTCGGCCAATGCGTGTTCGCCGCGCCTGCTGACCAGCACCATGCGTGCCTCGGGCACCCCGGTTGCCGGGACCAGTCGGATTGGGTCGGAAACCAGCGCTCGTTCCAGCCTTGCTGCCTCAGGCTCGCTCCGAAGGATCGCTACAACAGCTGAGGTATCGATCACCATCAGTTAGGGATTCCATGCTCGTCATACCCGATGATCTCCTCGTCGCTGCGAGTATCCAGTTCAGGCAATCGTGCCACTCTTTCTCGGATGGCGCGCAATTCTGCCAGCAGACGCTCCTGAGCGGTCTCTCCAAAGCCCAAGCGATGCAAGCGCTCGCTAAGGGCTTGATGGATGGCTGCTGTCTTACTGATACCCTGGCGGCGTGCGAGTTCATCGGCGAGAGCAACGGTGGCCGGATTTTTGATATTCAGGGACACGAGAAACTCCAAAAATCTACCTTTCTGGCAATTTCCACCATAGTTCTCTAGGCTCTTCAACATACCTGCTAGCCTCGCCTACACCCGCGCCGGATTGATCATGACAATCGCCAGGCCGTTGCCTGCCAAGGCGGCGACCGCCAGTCTCTCGAAGCTGCCTGTCGACTCCAATCCGACAACGGCCGGCGAAAGGGCTGCCAATCGCCGAACCAGATCCTCCACCCCGGCATGGTCATACCCACCGAGAACGCCTCGCCGGACGTCAAAACATGCACGTCGAGCCGATCCTTGGAACGTCGATGCCAATAATGACTTCCCAATCGGGCTTCGCTTGCGGCCCTAGATATAGCCGGCTGTTCTGCTGGAGCGGAGATGGCCAGTCGGGCACCGGGTTGCTGAGCTATCGCGGTCGCGGCACCGCATTTCGCAAGTCTCTGCACGTCATGCCACGATCGCCGGTTTTGCTTGTTGCAAGGCCGGCGCTCCTGCCTTTTCTAATGATCCCCGACCGCGGCAAGAACCAGTTCGTGGCGAGAAACGGGGACCCGCATGGCGACCAACTATCATGCCAGCAAGGGAGCGGTATCGCGCGGCGCGCGCATGCTGCGCACCGCCCTCGGCCCGGCGATCGCAGGCTTCCTTGACGATCCAGCCATTGTCGAGGTGATGCTCAATCCCGACGGTCGCCTGTGGGTTGACCGTCTCAGCGAAGGACTCGCTGCAAGCAATGAAATACTGATCGCGGCCAACGGCGAACGGATCGTCAGGCTGGTCGCGCACCATGTCGGTGCGGAGGTGCATTCGGGCTCGCCGCGCGTTTCGGCCGAACTGCCCGGGACCGGCGAACGGTTCGAGGGTCTGTTGCCGCCTGTTGTCACGGCGCCAACCTTCGCCATCCGCAAGCCGGCAGTCGCGGTGTTCACGCTTCAAGACTATGTCGCCGCCGGCATCATGACCGAAGCCCAGGCTGGCGTCCTGCAGCTTGCCGTGAAGACACGGAAGAACGTGCTGGTGGCCGGCGGCACGTCGACGGGCAAGACCACGCTCGTGAACGCGTTGCTGGCGGAGGTCGCTAAAACCGCCGACCGCGTCGTGCTGATCGAGGATACGCGAGAGCTGCAGTGTGCTGCGCCCAATCTTGTGGCGCTGCGCACCAAGGACGGTGTCGCCTCGCTTTCCGATCTGGTGAAGTCGTCGTTACGCCTTCGGCCCGATCGCATTCCGATCGGCGAGGTACGCGGTGCGGAAGCGCTCGATCTGTTGAAGGCCTGGGGCACTGGCCATCCCGGCGGCATCGGCACCATCCACGCCAATTCTGCCATTGGCGCACTGCGGCGACTGGAGCAGCTCGTGCAGGAGGTGGTCATTACGGTTCCGCGCGCGCTGATTGGCGAAACCATAGATCTCATCGCAGTTCTCGCTGGCCGCGGCTCAGCGCGCCGGCTCGTCGAGATCGCCCTGGTCGACGGGCTCGATCCGGCCACCGGCGACTACCGCACCCTGGAAGCAAATTTCGAGACCACAACGACCGTGAATCGCCACTCTCCCTATGGAGCTTCAGAATGACCCAGATCCGCTTCAATTCATCGGCTATCCGCAAACTTGCCGTGGAGCTGTCGTATGCGGCGACCGCCGCGATCATTACGATTGCGCCCGCCCATGCTGCCGGTTCCTCGATGCCCTGGGAGGAGCCGCTTCAGCAAGTCCTTGAGTCAATCGAGGGGCCAGTCGCCAAGATCGTGGCGGTGATCATCATCATCATCACCGGTTTGTCGCTCGCCTTCGGCGACACGTCAGGCGGATTTCGCCGGCTGATCCAGATCGTCTTCGGGCTGTCGATCGCTTTCGCGGCAAGTTCGTTCTTTCTGTCCTTTTTCTCCTTCGGTGGCGGAGCTCTGATCTGATGGATGAGGAGATCCGTGGCTTCTTCGCGCCGGTGCATCGCGCGCTCACCGAACCGATCCTGCTCGGCGGCGCGCCGCGTGCGGTCGCCATCGCAAACGGCACGCTGGCCGGCGCGATCGGATTGGGGCTTCGCTTGTGGATCGCGGGGCTCATCATCTGGGCGGTCGGACATCTCGTGGCCGTCTGGGCGGCAAAGCGCGATGCGCAATTCGTCGATGTGGTTCGCCGCCACCTGCGCTATCCCACGCATTTCGGATGTTGAGGTTTCGCCATGATGAACCTCGCGGAATACCGAAAGAAGAGTGCCAGCCTCGTCGATTATCTGCCGTGGGCTGCCCTGGTAGCGCCGGGCGTGGTGCTCAACAAGGACGGCAGTTTTCAACGGACGGCGCGTTTTCGCGGGCCGGATCTGGACTCCGCGACGCCGGCGGAGCTCGTCGGCACGACCGCGCGGCTCAACGGCGCGCTGCGTCGGCTCGGCTCCGGCTGGGCACTTTTTGTCGAAGCCCAGCGCAATCCTGCCAGCGGCTACCCAGACAGCCGGTTCCCGGATTGCGCATCCGCACTTCTCGACATCGAGCGTCGCGAACAGTTCGTAGACTCCGGTGTGCTGTTTGAAAGCAGCTACTTCCTCACCTTCGTGTGGCTGCCTCCGGCCGAGGAAGCGTCGCGCATGGAGAGTTGGCTCTACGAAGGCCGGGAAAAGACCGGCGTCGATCCTTGGGAGCTCCTGAAGATTTTTGTCGACCGCACCGACCGCGTGCTCAACCTCATCGAGGGCTTCGTTCCCGAAGCTGACTGGCTCGATGACGGAGAGACGCTGAGTTACTTACACTCAACCATTTCGACCAAGCGGCATCGCGTTCGCGTGCCAGAAACGCCGATGCATCTCGATGCTCTGCTTGTCGATCAGCCGTTGGCCGGCGGGTTAGAGCCGAGGCTTGGCGATGCGCATCTGCGCACACTCACCATCACCGGGTTTCCGACGATGACCTTCCCGGGGATTCTCGACGATCTTAATCGCCTTGCCTTCCCCTACCGCTGGTCGACGCGGGCGATCATGCTGGACAAGACCGACGCGACCAAGTTGGTGAGGAAGATACGCCGTCAGTGGTTCGCGAAGCGGAAATCCGTCGCCGCGATCCTCAAAGAGGTGATGACCAACGAGGCATCCGTTCTCGTCGACACGGACGCCGCCAACAAGGCGGCCGATGCGGACGCGGCGCTCCAGGACCTGGGCTCTGACCAGATCGGCGAAGCCTATGTCACCGCCACCGTTTCGGTCTGGGATGCCGATCCGTCGATCGCCGACGAAAAGCTGCGTCTGGTCGAAAAGATCATTCAGGGCAGGGACTTCACCTGTATCGCCGAAGGCGTCAACGCTATCGAAGCTTGGCTGGGCGGTATTCCTGGCCATGTCTATGCCAATATTCGCCAGCCGCCGCTTTCCACGCTCAACCTCGCGCACACGATTCCGCTCTCCGCGGTCTGGGCAGGTCCGATCGAGAACGAGCATCTTGGAGCGCCGCCGCTGTTCTTCGCCAGAACGGAGGGCGCCACACCGTTCCGGTTCAGCCTGCATGTCGGCGACGTCGGCCACACCCTCGTCATCGGCCCGACGGGCGCTGGCAAGTCGGTCCTGTTGGCGATGATCGCGCTTCAGTTCCGGCGCTACGAAAACAGCCAGGTCTTTGCCTTTGATTTCGGCGGCTCAATCCGCGCGGCCATACTCGCCATGAATGGTGACTGGCACAATCTCGGAAGCGATACCGCAAGCGGGCAAGGGTCTGACGATCCGTTGCCCTTGCTCACTTTGACCGATCTGTCGGACGACGTTGACACCGTGTCGCTGCAGCCGCTTGCCCGCATCCATCATACGCCGGAGCGGGCCTGGGCGGCCGACTGGCTTTTCGACATTCTACTGCGCGAAGGCGTGCCCATCACGCCGCAGGTCAAGGAACATCTGTGGTCGGCGCTGACGTCGCTGGCTTCTGCGCCCGTCCACGAACGGACGCTGACTGGCCTGTCCGTATTGCTGCAATCTTCGCCGCTGAAGCAGGCGCTCCTTCCCTACTGCATCGGTGGCCCTTATGGCGGCCTGCTCGATGCCGAGCACGAGCGGCTGGGCGAGGCTTCGGTCCAGGCGTTCGAAACCGAAGGCCTGATCGGCACAGGTGCAGCGCCCGCCGTGCTCGCCTATCTGTTCCACCGCATCGAGCAGAGGATGGACGGCCGGCCGACACTGCTGCTCATCGACGAGGGCTGGCTGGCGCTCGACGATGGCGGTTTCGCCGACCAGCTGCGCGAATGGCTGAAGACGCTGAGAAAGAAGAACGCCAGCGTGGTCTTCGCCACGCAGTCGCTTTCGGACATCGCCGGATCGCCAATCGCGCCGGCAATCGTCGAAAGCTGCCAGACGCGGCTGTTCTTGCCGAACGAGCGCGCTATCGAGCCGCAGATCGCCGAGATCTATCGACGCTTTGGTCTCAACGATCGTCAGATCGAGATCATCGCCCGGGCGATACCGAAGCGCGACTATTACTGTCAAAGCCGCCGCGGCAACCGTCTGTTCGAACTGGGACTCGGTCCGATCGCGCTGGCGCTCTGCGCCACATCGTCCAAATCAGACCAGGCCGCGATCGACCGGACAATCGCCGAGGCCGGCCGAGAGCATTTCCTCGAGGCCTGGCTAGCGGAGCGCGGTCTCTCCTGGGCGGCCGACCTCATCCCAGGTCTCACCAACGTGATCGACCGATCCACAAAGGAGCTTCCCTCATGAATTCCGTTCTTGCAGGTCGCCGTATCCGTCGCATGGCGGCAGCCGGCGCAATCGTCGTCGCGACGGCGCTATCATCGGCACCAGCATCGGCACTGATCGTGTTCGACCCAAAGAACTACGCCGAGAACCTGCTTTCGGCATCGCGTGCGCTGGAGCAGATCCACAACCAGATCACCTCGCTGCAAAACGAAGCGCAGATGCTGATCAACCAGGCGAAGAATCTCACTTCGCTGCCAACCTCGCTGCTTGGCCAGATCGAGGGCAATTTTTCCGAGATGAAGAGCTTGCTCGGCGAAGCCGAGAAGCTGGCCTATAGCGTCCAGGATATCGAGAGCCAGTTTGCCTCCACTTACACGAATTTCGGTTCGGATCTCTCCAGCCAGCAGCTTGTCGAGGGTGCGCGTCAGCGCTGGCAGACCTCGGTGTCTGCCTTCGAGCATTCGCTGAAGACCGGCGCCGTCGCAGTAGACAACATCGCAGAGACACAGGAGCAGACGAGTGCGCTGGTCAGCGCCAGCCAGTCGGCTGTCGGCGTGCTGCAGGCGACGCAAGCCGGCAACCAGCTCCTCGCCGTGCAAGCCAAGCAAGTTGCCGATCTCACTGCGATGCTGGCCGCACAAGGACGAGCCGAGGCTCTTGAGCAAGCGAGAAGGGCGGCCGCACAGGAGCAGGCGCGGGAACAGTTCAGCCGTTTCATGACGGGCAGCAGCTACAGTGCGTCATCCGTAAAAATGTTCCACGACTGAGGCGAAGACCGCATGGATCTCAAGATCGCCGCCCGGATAACAGCCGTTCTTGCCCTTGGCGCCGCCATGACCGCCGCCTCCATGGCGCTGCGCGGCGGCGGCTCGCAGGACGCGTCCTCCCCGCGCTCCGCATATTCGGGCGGCGAGCCGGCAAGCGTCGAGCTTGCCCGATGCCGGGACATCGGCATGGCGGCGATCGATGACGACGCCTGCAGGAAAGCCTGGGCGGAAGGCCGCCGACGCTTCCTGCGGCCATCCCGCCCGATCATGCCAAACGTGGCTCCGCCGACCGAAAAGGACCCGACCCGGCTGCCGCCGCTCCAACCGCCAACGCCGCCTTTCGCGGAAGACCGGCCCTATCCCGAAACGGTGGCGCCATGAACGACACCGGCGTCATCGACCGCTTCCTCGAGACTTTCACTCGCTACATCGATTCCGGCTTTGGTCTGCTCGGTGGGGAAGTTGCGTTTCTCACTTCGACCCTGATTGTGATCGACATCACACTGGCCGGCCTGTTCTGGGCATGGGGTGCTGATGAAGACGTGCTGCACCGACTGGTGAAGAAGACGCTCTATATCGGCTTCTTTGCCTTCATCATCGGCAACTTCAATAGTCTGGCCGGCATCGTCTTCGAGAGCTTTTCCGGGCTCGGCCTGAAGGCTGGAGGCTCGGCACTTTCAGGCTCGGCATTGCTGCAGCCGGGCCGCGTCGCACAAGTCGGCATCGATGCCGGCAATCCGATCCTCGAAGCCGCCAGCCAACTGATGGGCTACGTCTCGTTCTTCGAGAATTTCGTCCAGATCGCAGTGCTTATGATCGCCTGGGCGATCGTACTGATTGCGTTCTTTCTTCTGGCCGTCCAGATCTTTGTCACGCTGGTCGAATTCAAGCTGACGACGCTTGCCGGGTTTGTGCTGCTCCCCTTTGCGCTGTTCAACCGGACCGCCTTCCTTGCCGAAAAAGTGCTCGGCAACATCGTTGCCTCCGGCGTGAAAATCCTGGTGCTCGCCGTCATCGTCGGCATCGGCTCGGGCCTCTTCGGCGAGTTCACTCAAGGCTTTGGTGCCGAACAACCGACGATCACCGATGCGCTGTCGCTTGTTCTCGGCGCATTGTCGCTGATGGGCCTGTCGATCTTCGGTCCCGGCATCGCGACGGGGCTGGTTTCGGGTGCTCCGCAACTGGGCGCAGGTGCCGCTGTTGGCACGAGCCTCGCCGTTGGTGGCCTTGGCGTGGCCGGCGCTATGGGTGCCCGCGCCGGATCGAGCGGCGCAGCAGGCGGGCTCAGTGCAGGCGGGCGTATGTCGGCAGCAGCCGCACGCGGCGGCGCGCACCTGGCCGGCAGCACTTCGGCCGCCTGGGAACTTGGCGCAGCCACGTCTGGAAGAGGTGGTGCAGGCTCAGTCGCCGCCGGCATGGCGGGTGTCGCAAAGGCTGGTGCCAGCGCTGCCGTTCAACCCGTCAAGCAAGCAATGTCGCGCGCCGCTTCAGCCCTGTCCGATAGCTACGAGGCCGGCCGCTTGGCAGCTTGGGCTGCGACGAGTGGAGAACGATCGTCGGGATCGGCTTCCTCCGGTGACTGGTCGACCTCCGAAACCAGTTCCGACGCCCCGCCCGCATGGGCAAAACGCATGAAGCGCAACCAGGCCATGAGCCACGGCGCCAGTATCGCCGCCCATTCGGTCCACTCAAGTGATGATGGGGGCGGCTCGATGAATGTTTCCCTCGATCAGGACGATCGCCGATGACCCCCTTAAGACGCCCTTTTGTTCGTTACGCAAAAACGCCTCACCCCGAGACGCCATATCAGCGTGCAGCCCAGATTTGGGACGAGCGCATCGGCTCGGCTCGCGTCCAGGCGAAAAATTGGCGGCTGATGGCCTTCGGCTCTCTCGTCCTGGCCGGCGGTTTTGCATCCGCATTGGTCTGGCAGTCGACGCGCGGCTCAGTGGTTCCCTGGGTGGTGGAAGTCGACAAGTTCGGCGAAGCGCAGGTTGTCGCTCCGGCCGTTGCCGACTATCGGCCGACTGATCCGCAGATCGCCTGGCATCTGGCCCGCTTCATCGAAGAGGTCAGAAGCATTCCGGCCGACCCGGTCATCGTCCGCCAAAACTGGCTGCGCGCCTACGACTACACCACAGACCGGGGCGCCATTTCCCTCAATGATTATGCTCGCTTGAACGACCCTTTTGCCAAAGTGGGCAAACTCCAGATGGCCATCGAGGTTTCCAGCGTCATCCGTGCTTCGCCGGATTCCTTCCGCGTCGCCTGGATCGAGCGCCGCTACGAGAACGGCACCTTGGCCGGCACCGAGCGCTGGACCGCAATCCTCACAGTCGTGATCCAGCCAACCCGCGACGCCGACCGGCTGAAAGCCAATCCGCTCGGCGTCTACGTCAATGCCATCAACTGGTCGAAGGAGCTTTCATGATGTCTGCGGCACGAACATTGGCGAGACCGGCCATGCGCAATGGGCCCAGGGCGCGTATGTTTGCCCTGGCACTGCTGTCAGCAACGGCGCTCGCCGGCTGTGCTTCGAAAAAATACATTCCGCCGGAAATCGCCTACGACGATGCGGTGCCTGCGGTGCGCAGGGTCGAGCCGCCTGGTCCGGTCAAAGTGGTGGAAGTGCCGAAACCGCTTCCACTGCCTGGTCAGTTGAAACCAGTAGAGGCCACGAAGGTGAAGCCGGAGCCAGCCGATCCGAAGCAGCGGATCAGCCAGGCCAATGAGGCCGCACGCATGCAGCCGGTTCGCGGCGGTTTCGTCAATGCCATCCAGCTCTATCCCTGGAGTGAGGGCGCGCTCTACCAGATCTACGCCGCACCCGGCCAGGTCACCGACATCGCCTTGCAGCCCGGCGAGCAGCTTGTCGGCTCCGGGCCAGTCGCCGCAGGTGACACAGTGCGCTGGATCATCGGCGATACGCAAAGTGGGACAGGGGAGCGCCAGCAGGTCCATATTCTTGTGAAGCCGACACGGCCGGATCTGCAGACCAACCTCATCATAAACAGCGACCGCCGCACCTATCATCTCGAGCTCCGCTCGACCGAAAAGACCTACATGGCGTCGGTCTCCTGGCAATACCCGCAGGACCAGCTGATTGCGCTGCGGCGCCAGAACGCGCAGGCTTCCGCCGCAAAGCCGGTCGCGTCCGGCGTCGACATCCAGAAACTGAATTTCCGCTACCGCATCGAGGGCGATGCCGCACCCTGGCGGCCGCTTCGCGCCTTCGACGACGGTGCTAAGGTCTACATCGAGTTCCCGTCGGGCATAGGGCAGGGGGAAATGCCGCCGCTGTTCGTGATCGGCCCTTCGGGTGGTTCGGAACTGGTCAACTACCGCGCTCGCCAGAATTACTACGTCGTTGATCGGCTGTTTGCGGCCGCTGAATTGAGGCTCGGCGACAAGACGAGCGAAAAGCGCGTCCGCATCGTGCGGACGGACGCGAAACGGCGCCAGACTGGCGCGGGGCTGTTCCGATGAGCGACGCTGCAAATGCACCCAACCAGGACATTCGAGCCGAACTGCGCCTTCGGCCCGAACCGGCCAGGGTCACGCGACTGTCGCGCAAGGTGCTGATAGGCGTTGGTGGAGTTACCAGTGCTGCGATCCTCGGCACGTTGATTTGGGCGCTCGACACCAGACAGCGCGGAACCGAACAGCCGCCCGAGCTCTTCACCACCGAAAACCGCTCAACGGCCGACGGGCTACAGAAGCTGCCGAAGGACTATGCCGGTGTTCCGCAACTCGGCCCCGCGCTGCCTGGCGATTTGGGCCGGCCGATCTTGCGTGCGCAGGAGCGCGGCCAGCCGATTGGGGCGCCCAACGTCAGTGGACCGCGCGCAGATCCGGAGGAGCAGCGCCGCCTGGCCGAGATCGAGGCCGCACGCGTGGCAAAACTGTTCACCGACACCAGCGCGCGGGTGCATCCGGTAAGACAGGATGCAAACACGGTCGCGAACACTTTGTCCGGCCCGACACCGCCGATCGAGGAGCCACCGATCGATCCAGGCCCCGCTCAAAACATGCAGGACCGCAAGCTCGCTTTCGTCAATGCCGGACCGGATCGGCGCACCGTCAGCCCCGATCGGCTCGCCGAGAAGGCCTCGCCCTATATCGTGCAGGCTGGTACCGTCATTCCGGCAGCCCTCATCACCGGCATTCATTCCGACCTGCCCGGCGCCATCACCGCTCAGGTCACGGAAAATGTCTACGACAGCCCAACGGGCTCATACCTTCTGATCCCGCAGGGTGCACGACTGATCGGCCAGTACGACAGCCAGGTCGCGTTCGGTCAGTCGCGCCTGCTGCTGGTGTGGAACCGGCTGATCATGCCCGATGGCACATCGATCGTGCTGGAGCGGCAGCAGGGCGCTGACACGCAAGGGTTTTCTGGCCTTGAAGACGAGGTTGACCATCATTGGGGCCAGATGTTTCGGGCCGCCGCGCTCTCGACATTGCTGGGCATTGGGACATCGCTTGGGTCTAGCGACGACGAAAGCGAAATCGCCAAGGCCATCCGCGAAAGCGCGCAGGACTCGGCCTCCGATATTGGCCAGCAGATCGTGCGCAATCAGCTCAACGTGCAGCCGACGCTCACGGTGCGGCCCGGTTTTCCGGTTCGCGTGATCGTCAATCGCGACCTTGTTCTTGTGCCGTATGGTGCGCCGAAGGATCCGTCATGACCAAGCTGAAACGCTCCGCCATTCCCGATAATCGTCCGGTCAAGATCACGGTCGAACTGCCCGGCGCCGTTCATCGCGATCTCGTCGCCTATGCTGATTATCTGAACAGTCA
Source organism: Mesorhizobium sp. M0019 (assembly GCF_040323975.1). Classification (NCBI taxonomy): domain Bacteria; kingdom Pseudomonadati; phylum Pseudomonadota; class Alphaproteobacteria; order Hyphomicrobiales; family Phyllobacteriaceae; genus Mesorhizobium; species Mesorhizobium sp. M0019. The sequence continues at coordinate 148,966 of NZ_JAMYVK010000011.1, forward strand.
ACATGTCTTTGTCTCACACGCAGGAGGTGAACAATGCCAGATCTGAGGCTCGGTCGGCTGCCGAAGGTTGGTGTCGTCCGCATGACCATCATCCTGCCAGAGCCTCTCAAGGAGGAACTCGATCAGTATGCGGCCGAGCACAGCCGGCTCTATGAACCCGTGGACACCGCTGCCCTGATTCCGCACATGCTGGAAGCCTTCGTCAGTTCGGATCGCGGTTGGCGCAGCCGTAAGGCGAAGGCCGGCCGTGGCCGTCAACGAGGGGCGTCTCCAGCCAGCAGCACGACGCGAAGCGGTGCTGAAGGTGATGGCTCCGCCTGAAGCTGTCCTAATGGCTTTACCCCAAGCGGAATATCGGTTCCGGCCCTAAGCGGAAGCTCGCATGCTCCGGGCCAATTCACGGCCATGACCCAGAGCGGACATTTCGCGCGGAGGCCTTCTTCTCCAACAACTGTCGGAACCGAATCGCGACGAGGTCGGCGCATACCTAATGCAGGCACTGGAGTTGAGCCGGAGTCAGGGCGCGCGGGCATGGGAGCTGCGAACCGCAATTGATATGGCAACGTTGATGGCTGGGCGAGGGGAGATCGACGGCGCTCGCGAGCTCTTGCAATCGGTTGCGGAGGCATTTCGTAGAAGGCGCGAGTACGGAAGATTTGAAGGCTGCCGCGCGCCTGTTGGCGACGCTGAGCTAGCTACCGCCGATACGCGTTTACACTTTTGCAGACGGTCCGACGGCAGCTATTGGCGCACCCAAGGCAATGCAGGCTCAACTGTAAAATTGCCGGGAGAATTTAATCGAAGGACTGACTCGGGTGGAAACCGGAAGTTCGACGCGAACCCAACAGAGAGCTCGCCGGCTGTTCACGGCTGCTCTACGCGCTCAGTCCTCAGACAAGCCGGCCAGAGAACTATCCTTCCAGAAGCGACACGGGATCAAGGGACGTCGCCTGGCCGGACGTGACGCGCAGGAGAGGGCATCTTTGCAAACGCGACGATCACTCCGGCACGCCGGAGATGCCCAGCGCCTCGACGTAACGCTCGGCGAACACCTTGTCCCGCCACGGGTTGATCTGTCTCTGCAGGGTGAGCGTGTAGGTCGGGAACGCCTCCATCAGCCGCCGCGCCGCCGCCTGCGCTTCGTCCAGCCGGTTAAGTTTGAGCAGCGCCATGATCACCACCCGGTGCGAGGAGCCGTAGTTCGGCATCTCGCGCAGCGCGCGTTCTCCCCTTTCTGGGAAACATTCACTGTCTCAAGCGGCACGGGATTGCGGAAGGTTGACCTGGATGTTGGGTCCATTTCGACGGCCCTCGGCGTCCTCGGAATGCCAGGCCAGACAGCGTATACCGGAATGCTCAATATCGGCCGGCCGAAACAGGGCGAAACACTTGTGGTTGCAGCGGCCAGCGGGTTGGTCGGCTCATTGGTCGGCCAGATCGGGAAATTGCACGGCTGCCGGGTGGTTGGCGTTGCCGGCGGCGCTGAGAAATGCCGCTATGTCAGGGAAGAACTCGGCTTTGACGTCGCGCTGGACCATCATGCTGCCGACCTCGCGGAGCAGTTGCGCTCCGCCTGCCCGGACGGCATCGATATCTATTTCGAGAACGTTGGCGGGCATGTTTGGAATGCCGTGTTTCCGCTTCTCAATGATTTTGCCCGCATCCCCGTCTGTGGCTTGGTTGCCCATTACAGTGATGTAGGACCTCCGGCTGGTCCAGACCGTCTGGTTGCGTTCATGAGAGCAGTGCTGACGAAGCGATGGACGGTCCAAGGCTTTATCGTTTCTGATTTCGGCGCGCAGATCGACGACTTCCGCAGGGACGTTTCGGCTTGGCTCCAAGCGGGGAAGGTCAAATATCATGAGGACATTGTCGAGGGACTCGCGAACGCGCCGATGGCCTTCATCGGTCTTCTCAAGGGCCGCAATTTCGGCAAGCTGTTGGTCAGGGTTTCACAGTGAGTAGAAATCAGGGTTTCACAGTGAGTAGAAAAGCGTCTCCCAAACCTAGAGCGGCGGACTTTCATGTGAGTCCATACCCTGCGGCTGCGAAGTAATTTCTGCATTCTATTGGAGAGAAGAGATTGCAGA